>CALCYP010000050.1 GCA_937906635.1 uncultured bacterium
AGACAATCTTCCACTATTTCATTCTCATATACCAAAAGCTCAAATTCAAACTTTATCTCATTTTTTTCATAATGGTATGATTGGATAATTAGTTACCAATTTTTCTGCAGTTTTAAACAATTCTTTTCATTTTTCTCACATCATAGAAATTGCAAACTTCATAAAGAATCGGACGATTCCTACAGATAGCATCATCATCAAGCACCGTACAAACACATCTTTTCAATGATTAAACCCACTTAAATTAATTTTCAAATCTACTAATCACGAAACCAAATATCTACAATTTTCAGGAGAATTTCCAGATACTCCTCATGATCCATCAGTTTCAGATCAATGTCATTCGCAATCATGCTGCTCAATTCAAAGAGAATTGAGGAATTGGTTATCTTGAGATTCTGGCTTAAGGCTTCGAATCGTTGTTAAAAATATTATAGAAAGGCTCACTGCGAAAGCCACTACAATTGGTGAAAATATCTGTCTAAATATCTCTTTCATATCAAATTTTTTAAAAATTTCATTATTTTTCAATTTGTTTATCGGATCTGGTCCAAAATTTATCAAAATCAGTATAGGAGATATCGCTATTACTACCCAAAGAAATCAAATTCTAATAATCAATAATATAGCCAAAATTGCAATAGGTATAAACAATACTAAAACAAATAAAGTATTTATCAATGCTCAAAACAACGTAGACATTGTAGATGTGCTTCAAGGATTTACAATCAACTCTTGCACTTTCAAAATAGAAGAATACATAGTAATCAGTGGTCAAACTCGTCATTTTGATGATTCTAACAATGAATCCATTTTTCACTGTACACTTGAAAATATATCTCATGTAAACGAGATTGCTCAATAGTGAGTTCATGTATCACTAGATAATTCACATCAAGTTCCATATGCACTTATTATGAAACAATTTTGTTTTTGTGCTTCAAGACTTTCTCATGTTAATTTCTTTATGTAAGTAGACAATTTTGTGTTATAATCAGCATTCATAGCTGCTAATGTATCCCCTGCTTTTTCATAACATCAAGTTGAACCTGTACAAAAGAATTCAGCAGATTCTATATATTTATATGGGTATCAATCTAGAGCACAATATCATGAAGTAAATTCAATATCTCCAGACAAATATAAATATTTTCTTCATGCTATATATTTTCATTTATGATTACCCTCCAACTTAATATTACTATTTTTATCATCGTTGTCTATCACAAAGCATGGTGAAAAGTTATATCATCCATAACTATAATAATGAAAAAAACTTCAATCACTCTCATCTAAATTTGCATGTAATTCCATTATAGGCACATTTGCGGCATCAGCATTGTATGATCAAAGCATTGACAATGGAAGTCCTCACACAGCATAAATTAATATCGTAGACAAATCTATCAAAGTACCCAAAATAAACCATGACATTTGCACCAGTACTCCAGATATTAAAGTACCTTTTACCACTTTAACAGCATCTTGCATGGGATTTCAATCTCAAAACGAGCTTTTAAACAAATTTTTCACTATTGCAAATACAAACACAAATCACAATGCAAAATTTGCAATATTTTTCATTATATTCCATATATCCCATAGTGCCGCATCTAAATTTAAAAATTTACCATATACTAAAGTATTATCCAAAGCCGTTCATGCTATTACCAATAATGGCCAGATAAATATGTATACTATTTGTGATACCATATTGATAACGCTTCTCAAATTTTGACTAAATGTCTCCTGTTGCTCCAAAGCCGATGCCACATTATTATCTGCCGCACGACATACATTTGGAGAAAAAACAGCCAATGATAATCCACAAACTGCGAATATTCCAAAAAGTCTTTTTATCAGTTTCTTTGGAAATTTTTCTATAAAATTTTTTATTTTTTTCATGAGAATTGAATTTGTGCATAAAACATACAAGACTAATTATATACGAAATTTTTAAATATCAAAAAAAATCGCCCCAAAGGACGAATATTATCAACCAAAATTTTACAAAAATGATATAATATAATTAAGAATTAATTAAAAATGAATCATAAAAGAAAAATCATAAATTATTAATTATTAATTCTTAATTACACGAAGTGTCACATATTTTCAATACTGACAATCAGGTAATAATCAATTATCTTTCGCATAATTCCAATATGCTTGTTTTATATCTGAATAAGTTCATACATTCCAGTTTTCTGCCAATCATTTCATCACGACATATGTCTCACACATCAAATTTTTGGTAGGTTGCAAATCTTTTCAAATCATTTTCTTTTCGTATGCTGTCTTGTAATATGCATAATCCGGATTGGATTTTCAAATATAGCTAAATGACAAATCTGTCTTTGTACTTAGTTTCTCATCTCTTAGCAAATATTTTATCACATCAGCAAATGTTGCCAAATTATCTAAATTTTCATATTCTCCATCAGTAGTCTCTAATGTGTCTCCAGTCTCTAATATATCTCCAGACAATTCCTCTACGACTCAAGTTAACGCATCTCCAGTAATATCAATAATGATATTTTCCTCTGGAATTACTAAATTTTCCTCTATCACATCTCATGTCAAATCAGTAATAGCTTCATTTGATTTAAATTGAAATACTGAAAAATCTATATTTAGCAATTCAATTATCGATCGAATCAAAGATAAAATTAACAAAATGAGATAAAATTTTCACTCCCAAACACGAAATGCTTTGTAATTAAAAATCAACCCTCAAAATAAAAACACTATAATCGCTCAAAGTATTCATGCTCAAATTCTGAGATATAATGCGACATCTTTTAACCAAAATGCAACTAATATACCAAATAATAATGATATCACAAAAATCCAGACATGTCACATTTTAAATTCTGACTCTTTTTTCATTGCACTTTCATATTTTCATTGTGATTTCTCATCAGCAGATGTGCTATTATCTCTGGCAAAGACTGCTATCAAACAAATAAATACACAATTTATCAATGCTAACCAATAAAATTTAGGTTCTCATCGCAACAATCAAACGAATACAGATTGTAAAACAAAAAAGTAAAAACTAAACAAAAGAAAAAGATTTTTTTTCATCATTTCAAGTTAAATTTTATAAAAGTCAATACACAAAACACAATCTGAAAATTTATAATGAATAAAATATTATTTTCAAGCGTAAAATTTGCAAAAAATTTTTTTTTGAATAAAATATAGTATATAATATTTACTTCGTATACAAAATTATGTGGAAAAAAAGATTTATCATATCACTTATATTAATTATATCTGGGAGCTCCATATTTGGAATATGTAAAGCCGGTATGGGACTATGAAACATGCCTACAATTTACAATCCTGATATAACAAAAGTAATTGACACTCAATATAACAATTGAGACATAAACAATCCAATTGAGGATTGAGCGAAACGAGTAACTCCAGATTGAGCTGGATTGGCTGGTACAAGCACAGAAATTACAGAATATACAGATGCATTAGGAAAGATTTTACAAGTAATTCAAAACGTGGTAAATTATGCTTTATGAATTCTATCCCTAGTTGCACTAATATACTTAATAATTCATTGATTCATGATTTTGACTGCGGCATGAGATGATGCGAAAATGAAAAAATGACTAAAATGAGTCAAAAATGCATTCATTGCGATTGCATGAATATGATTAAGCCGAATTATTATCAGTTTCATACTGTGGCTCATAAATTACTTCACCGGACAATAAAAAAAATCTCTTTTATAAATAAAAATCACCATGAAAAACTTCACAAAAATCCTAATATCAATATTTATATCAATGGTTTCTTTCATAGGGATAAACATCGCTGCTGTAGATTTTCCATACACAGGGACAGATTTCCCAACAAATCAAAATACTGATTTTTCTAGTGACCTAAAATCTAATATTGCAGACGAACACAATTGATTTTATCTATTATTTCACATGTTCATGCCAAATGATTCGATGTATTGATGAAGCAATAGTCCATCATTTCTATTTTATTTGAAAACTATAGTAAATTTACTATTATCATTTGTAAGCTTGATAGCATTAATATTGATGATTTATGCATTCTATATGATATTCTTCAAAAAAGATGAAGCTGGCTTTACTACCGCAAAACAAATGATAAAATGAATAGCCATAGCCATAGTAGTAATTTGATTATCACGAATTATTGTTAGTTTCTTGTTCCGATTTGAAAATAAAAACACACAAAACATATGATATAATAATAGTGAAATTACAACAAATTTGACACAAAATTATTTAAATAATAAAAAACAAAATGGCCTTATTTAACTTATGAGAACAAACACAAATACAAAAAACAAAACCAGAAAACATGTTTAACACCGAAACTATGTTACCTATTTCTGAAATAAAAAGCGAAACATTAATTTTAAAAGACTGAGGACTAAGAAGTATTTTGAAAGTAGAGTGAATAAATCTTGATTTAAAAAATTCCGATGAAATATGAATAGTTTTGGAACAATACAAAAGATTTTTAAACTGATTGTGATTTCCAATCCAAATCATAGTCCGTAATAATTATTTAGATTTATCCAAATATTTAAATTATGTAGAAAAAAACATTTCTCAAATAAACAACCCTATCTTAAAAGAATCTGGAAATTCTTATTTGGCTTTCTTACAAAATATAGACAGTAAACAATGATTAATATATGAAAAATCATTTTACATCGTAGTGCCATATTATGAATGAGAAAAAGATGAATCTAGTATAAAAAAATCTTGGATAACAAAGATACTAGATACTCTGAATGCAAAAGATGATGTAGAAAAAATAGTACAGAGATACAGATCTTTCCAAAAAAACAAAAACATGCTGGATACTAGATGTAATTTGATAATAGATTGATTATGAGGAATATGAATCAAAGCAGAAAAATTAGATACTCCAGAAATAATTTCATTACTTTTCAATTACTACAACCCACTCCTCCACAATGCACAATCAAAAATGTAGAATAGTCGCTAGTCTCTTGTCGATAGTCTATAGCATTTTCTAGCGACTAATCTATCGACTAGTGTCTAGTGACTAGCGACTAATTAATTACCATTTCACTCGCACTATCGTAACCTAAAGAAATTTCCATATTTTTTTCCAAAGATTTTAGTATTTCAAAATTTTCCTGATCCTTATTTGTAATTATGGACTCTTTTCATGTCTTTTGTTTATAATTTTCATCGATAATTAGTTCATGACCAGATTTTTTTATCTTTTCTCAATAAGCGACATTAATAGGATGATCAATTGGCAAGTCTGCTACAGGCAAAACTGAAAATTTTGCATATCATGATTTAATTCAAATATTACTATCTAAATACATCTGACCAAGACACGTCGAAAACTTTCCACAATTTCAATTTGGTCAAATTACCAAAACTAAATTTTTGAAAAGTGGAATATGATCATCTTCTTCAAATCCATTTTCAGACAACATACTTTTCATATTGTATGGATATCACAAAATTTTATATCTTTCAAATACTCTATATTGTTTTTTCTGAAATCTACGCTCAAAATTTAAAACTAAATCAAACATATTTGCTATATCAATATTATTTATTACTATCACTGGTTTTGCTCCAAATGTCCTCTCTATCACCATCAATCTCGTCTCCAAATACTCTGCAAAAGGGACATCTTTCATAGCAAAATCTGTATCTTTGATGATATCATCTGCATTTATGCAAAAAAGTATCTCAATTTTGTCTTTCAATTCTTGGAAAATCATTTTATTTGCATCTACTGGAAAACCTGGGATCAATTCCGATGCATCTACATTTTTCACAGTTTCTCATTCTATCTCCAAATACAATCTACCAAACTTTTCAAGTCTTGCTAAAATAATATCTCTCTGCTCTTTTACATAGTTATCAACATCAAATTTGGGATTTTCTAAAAATTTTTTTTCCATGATTTTCAAAAAACAAAATAAAATTAATACATAAATAGTATAATCAAAATCTTTTTAATTGTCAAAAAATAATCAAAAATAAGAGATTTTTACTTTGCTTTTTATATTTTTATGCTATAATAATAAAATAGTCGACAGTCTGCTATCATCAGTCGTCAGCAGTTAATATTCGAAATATCTGCCGACCGTCGACTATTGTCTGCAGACTGTCGACTGTTGACTGCCGACTATTGACTACCGACTATTTATATAATCTTCTCTTTCTTCAAAAAATCTAAATACTTTTCATATTCATTTGGATATTTTACTTTCAAATAATCTTTCAAAAGCCCTTTCCAATCAGAAAATCAAGATGTCAGATTCTTTCATTCTATATCCATTTTCTCAAAAAGATCATCCGTCTGCTCATAAACTTTTTTCAATTTCACATCTTTTAATTGCTTGAATAAATCTTCATCTATATACGAATACATATCTTCATAATTCATATTTCAAACAGATAACGAAACCGAAACATCCTTATTTTTCATCTCATAATCAGAATCTATTTCCACATCTCGTCACTGATTTTTGTAATTTTTTATATTTTCTTGGATTATTTCTTTTCTTAAATTTTCTAAAAAAGCATCATCAACTTTCACTCATTCTGCAATATTTTTTACTTGAAAATATGGATTTACAAAAAACATCTTTCCAGACATTTTTCAATCTGAATATTTGAATAACATCTTTGATTGATTCACTTCCAATGGTGATGTATTTCGTACACTTCAAGTACAGAAATAATTTTTGTATGCGAATCATTGATGCAAATGCCCCGAGATTAACTTCAATCATTCCAATTCACAGAACGAATGCGACAAAGCAGTATCATTAAAATAAAATCTTCATCTCTGTCATGGGAAATTCACTCATTCTGTATAGTAATGATGAATCACTGTTAACTTTCCATATTTTTGATAATATTCCAACAAAAGTTTATTCAATTCTGCGCTAAACCTCTCATTTTTATTCTGCGATTTCGACAAAGTATTCACTGTACTTTCAATCTCTATAAGTTGTGCACATAACCCCTGTCATTCTGAGCGTAGCGAAGAATCTAAATTATATCCTTCGCTTTCAGCTCAAGATGACACTTCATTGCCATTCTGAAGGAGAGAAACGACCGAAGACTCTTGCCCTCCTTTGTAAGGAGGGATTGGGGAGGTTCATAAACCCCCTCCATCCCCCTTCATAAGGGGGACAGATTCTTCACCAAGCTCCAAACAATATGGCAAAAACAAAATATCCTCTCATTCAATATTCTCAACTGTTGGCTCAGTAATAAACTCAATCTTCCCACCATTTTCATCTCCATGAAAAATGTTTTTTATGATATCATATGTCCTTTTTGCCTCTTCAAAAACAAAAGTATTTCCCAACCAATCATGATTTCATGCTAAGATATACACATTTTTTCAATTCTGATACAACTCAAGGAAAAAACTATACAACTTTAAAAGTGCTTCTCTATCATAAGAAAAATGATAAACATAATCTCACAAAAAAATCAAATTTTGCTCACTAGAATTTTGTGAAATCCAATTTTTCATAGTTTCGATTACCCTATCACAAATACGTGAATTTATGTGTAAATCTCAAAATAACAGCATCAAAAGAATTTGATAATATAAACAAAAAAAATGTATATTTTAATTATTTTTTTTCAAGTGTAATCAAAACCAATTGAAACAAAAATGAAATTCATTACAATACTAGCTGTTTAATATTACAACTCAAGATATGAAAAATCTGCAAAATATCAAAATAGAAAGAATCGGATATGGATGAGTGTGAATAGCAAAACTCGAAGATGGAAAAAAACTTTTGATAAAATGATGAGCCCTTCCATGAAGTATCGTCGATGTAAATATTACAAAAAAACATTCAGATTACCTTGAATGACATATTGCAAAAATTCATGAATATGATAAAAGTTTTTTAGATAATGAAATATTTTGCCCACACTTTTTTACACCTATAATCAATACTAAATCACCCCTAAATCCCCTCTTTGAAAACGAGGGGACTTTAGCAAATAATACCCCCTCTTTATCGCCGTACCCGGCTCTAGCAGGGAAGAGGGGGCTAGGGGGTGATTCAAATAAAATCGGTTGTGGATGATGTAAATGGCAAATGATTAGCTACAATAAACAACTTGAATTGAAAGAATGAATTGTGCAAGACTGCTTCAGAAAGTTGGAAAACAAACCAACATTTTTGCCAATCATCTGATCTCCAAAAGAAAAATGATACAGAAACAAAATTGAATTCAGTTTTTGAGTCTACATTTCTGCCAAAGAATGAAGAGATGAAAAACGAAACTTGTGATTTCATAAACAATGAGAATTTAGCAAAATAATTGATATCAATAGTTGCTGACTCATCTCCCAGAAAATGAATCAAATTTTTGAATACCTAAAAAAACTCTGTTTTGAATCATGATTGCCAACTTTTGACCAGAAATTTCACAGATGATTTTTTAGACATTTAGTCATCAGAGAATGACAAAACACAAATCAATTACTGATAAATTTGAATGTATTTCCACTTTTAGATGACGATACCGACTGAAAACAAAAACGAGAAAACTTGAAAAATCAATTAAAAGCAGATGAATTTGTACAAAAAAACATTTCCACTTTTGTAGTCACATACAATAGCGGACTCGCTGATATCGTGAAAGGACAAGACATTACTACCGAGACTTTACGATGAGATGGATATATTTATGAGGAATTTAATTTTCCAAAAGAATGAGAAAATGGAATAGTTTCTTCAAAATTTAGAATTTCTCCATTTTCATTTTTCCAGACAAACACACATGGAGCAGAAAAACTTTTTGGTACAGCCGCACAAAGTGTATGAGAAATTAAATGAAAAATATTAGACCTATACTGTGGAGCTGGAAGTATATGAATCAGTTTTTTGAAATTATGAATTTGAAGTGAATTACTGTGAATTGAAATAGTACCAGAAGCCATCCAAGATGCTCGATACAATGCAGAAATAAATTGAGTCAAAGATAAATGCCAATTTATTGCCTCAGCTGCTGAAAAAATTCTCCTACCAGATTGTCCCCCTTTATGAAATGGGGTTTCGGCGCTGTGCCCGGCTTTAGCAGGGAAGCCGAGGGGGATTTTTAGTAATTTCTCATTAACAGATATCTGACTTGTCATCGTTGATCCACCGAGAGAATGACTTCATTCAAACGTAATCAACCGAATTGCGAACCTAAAAAAATCAAATAATTTTAAACTCCTCTACATTTCATGTAATCCTACAACAATGGCAAGAGATATTGAATTATTTGACCAACTCTGATTTAAAGTGAAATCTCTACAACCTGTTGATATGTTTCCCCACACTCATCATATAGAGACAATTTGAATTTTGATATAAACAAAAATTTTTAAATTTGCACTCTCTTTTTCTTAAAAAAGGGTTGTTCATCCTCTCAAAACATATCAGAAATTGCTTTTGATGCCATTTCTTTTGTCTTATTTATAATCACTCAATTTGCTTTTGTCTCTACTTTATCTTTGATTTTATCCAAAAATTTCAAAACCTCTTCATCATCTATATCATTCCAAACCTTCTCCTCTACTCCAAATATTTCTTTCAAATTAAAAATATCTTTTTCTTTATCATACGACAAAATTAATTCATGAGTTTTATATCCTCCCCTTCTAACTTTTTGAGTATAATCCATCACCTTCAATAAATCATTTTCAGCATAAAAAGCTAATCAACTTGATTTTCAATTTTTTGGATAATCATTGTGTCAAAAATTCTTTTGGATTTCTTGTATCCATCTATAAAAAGAAAAACGAGCAAACTCTTTTCATTTTGTCTCTGCTTCCTTTCCATAATCATAATCAACACTTTCAACCTTAAAAAAATCTGGTGTTTGTCCTAACATATTTATAATGTATTAAAATATAAAAAAACATACACGAATATTATAACCGAAATAGATTCATTTGTCAAATTTTTGAGGACTTTTTTAGGAAAAGAAAAAGACTTTCATCTTGATTTTATACAAACATTTAAATATAAAAGACACTATGAAAAAACGAATCTCAACTATAATATTTATAATCACTTTCATCCTACTAGACCAGGTATCTAAATATTTTTTTTATGATAATACTTTTTTAGAAGACTTGCCATTTTTTGAACCATCTTTTAATACAGGGATATCTCGATCATTACCAGTAAACTTAATTTTAGTAATTGCTCTAACAATTATCATATCAGCTTTAATCCTTATATGATACAAAAAAAATTATATATGAAAACGAGCAACGATATTTTTGATTTGATGAACATTGGGAAATTTAATCGATAGAATTTTTTTGTGATGAGTCAGAGATTTCATTTTAGTTTTCAAACGATTCCCTGTATTTAATTTAGCCGATACTTTCATCTGCACATGAACAGCCCTCATAATAATCAAAGAATTATTTTTGAATAAAAAGAAATAATAAAAAACTAAATTTCATGCAATTTCACCAGCAAGCTACCCAAGTCAATCTAATTCTACCAATATCAAAAAAGGTGCCAACCAAAAAAACAGTAAAAAGGAAAACAAAATTCTTCATCGCAAGCTCCTCAGAATGACACCTAACATCTATCGACCGTAGACATCTGACTATTGACTGCCGACTACTGACTGCCGACTGACGACAGCAGACTGCCGACTAAAAACAAAAATAATAGGGGAAATTGGTCAAAAAACTTTTTTACAAAATTCTATTGAAAAATAAAAAATTTTTCTTAAATTACAAAATGTAATCAATATTACAATTTTTAGTTTTTATGAATTACGAAAATGGAATTTGAAGGAATTATTACAATGATTTGAAGCGAAGAAACAGTTTGAGCAAACAATTCACGTAAAGTTACATTTGTGGTTGAAGAAGAGACAGACAGAGAATTTAAATGATCTATTGCTATCGACTTATGGAATGACAAAGTTGATTTGATAAAAGAATTCAAGCAAGGTGATAGGGTAAAAGCTGGATTAAACTTTAGAGCCAGAGAATACAATGGAAGGCGATTCAACTGAATTTCTGCATGGAGATTAGATAAATTAGATGGATCTGCTCCAGCTGCAAAATCAGCTCCTGCTGATGATGACTTACCATTCTAAGTGAAACTTTTTCTTCAAACAAAAGAGGCACACCATTAGGCGTGTCTTTTTTTATATTTTTTGAAAAATTTTATCTATTTACTTTCAACGAATTTTCATAAATTTGTGCCTTTTTTGTGACAAAAATTGTAATTGGCAAAACAATAATTTCATACACAACTTTGAATATTATTTGAGTCACAATCATAGTAATCAGCACTTTGAATGGCATTGCACCAATAAATGCCAATGGAATAAATATTCCACTATCTACCGTTTCTCATACCAAACTTGAAATTATCGCTCTGCGACCAAATCATTTATTATCATCTGGATGCTTGGATTTCATTTTCTGAAAAATCTTGTCATTTACAAAATCTCAAACTACATAAGCCACCAAGCTTGAAATAAGTACTCTCCATGTATTTCACAAAACTATAGAATAAGCACCAGCATTTTCAAAATACTCTGGAGCTTTCATATTGATAACGGCAAAAAAAGTCAGAGACATAAACAAATTACAAGCGAATCACAAATAACAAGTAATCCTACTCCACTTATATCAGTATACCTCACTAAAAACATCTGACAAAATATAAGTTATTGGGAAAACTATTATTGCTCATGTCATCACTATCCCAAATGGTAACTGGACTTGCCTTCAAGTAATCACATTGCTTATCAACAATGTTACAACAAATATCACAGTCAAAATTAATTTCAACGAACTGTGAGATTCTTCCGTTTCTTCTTTAATCTTACCTATCTTTTTCATCCATCAAAATCTACAATTAAATATTAGTCTACCAACTCAATTTCTGAATCAAAAAATTGTTCTTGAAATGCAGTCTGCTCCCTAATCTCCTCTACTGAAAATTTCATTCATTTTGGTGCTGCCACTCGCTTGTCCTCTACATCATTTGTACGATGGATTACAGCAATTACATCTCAATCAAAAATCTCTAATGGCTCATCTATTCACATCACATACACATCCTGCTCTTCTCAATCTCATCACATTACACCATCTACATATCCGTAATTCAATGAATAAAAAATGTTTTTGTGTTTCGGATGATAGGTTCACAATGGTCTATCAATCACAACATGTACATGTTTTGGAATCATAAAATATTTCTATAAATTAAAATTTAAGTTGAACTTTGTTTGGAGATTTAGCCATGATTTAATGAAAAACATCTCAACAAATTAACAATTCTTTATCCTAAAATCAGCCACTAACCGGTTTTATTATTTAAATTTTAAAACTATTTCATCTGTTGTAATGTCTAATTTTGTCAATTTTATTCATGCTTGCTGAAACATTTTTTTTGCTGCGATGTTTCATGGAGTTCAATCGTATTTATCTGATAAATATATTATTTCTTTAATTCCAGACTGGATTATTACTTTTGCACATTCATTGCATGGAAATAATGCAACATAAATTTTGCTATTTTTTAAATTTCTTCATCCACTATTTAATACAGCATTTACTTCAGCGTGAACTACAAAAGGGTATTTTGTATCCAAAAAATCTCATTCTCTATCTCGTGGTAATTCTTCGTCGCTACATCCACATGGAAATCCATTGTACCCAATTCAAACGATATGATTGTCCTGATTTACTATACATGCTCAAACTTGAGTGTTTGGATCTTTGCTTCTTTGTGCAGAGAGTATTGCAATTCACATAAAATATTCATCTCGTGATATATAATTTTGTCTTTTTGGCATTTTTGATATATAAAGATAAATTGTTTTTTATTTACTGAATAATTCAAAAAAATCAAGAATTATTTGCTTTATGTTTTTGTTTTTGTAATATAACGTATTATTTATACTGAAAATTGTCATGTTATGATATTAAATGGAAAAGAATTAGCGGAAAGAATAAAATTAGATTTGGCTAAAAAAGTTCAAAAAGTTTTTCCAGATAAAAAAAATTATGTATGAATTATTTATCTATGAGACAATAAATCTTCGGCCACTTATGTCAGAATGAAGAAGAAGTTTGGAGAAGAAATTTGATTGAAAACTGAAATTTTTGGTCAAGAAAAAGAGTATGATAAACTTGAAAATGTGATAGACCTAATTCATCAACTAAATGATGACAAAAATTGTCTCGGGTTCATCATCCAGCTTCCATTACCTGATCATTTACAAAAACACAAAGCACAATTACTTTCATTAGTCGCTCCCGACAAAGATATTGATTGATTATGATGAGTTTTGACATGATTGTCCAGTATTTGATTAATTGATTTTATTCCTGCAACGGCGAGAGCTGTCGTTACACTTTTGAAAGAGTATAAATTATATGATTTGAAATGAAAAATAGTTACAGTGATATGACAAAGTAATATTTCTGGAAAACCATTGGTTGATGAATTTATCAAACAGCAAGCGACAGTCTATTCATGCAATGAATTTACTCCAACTGAAGAATTAAAATCATTGTGTAAAAAGTCTGATTATATCGTTTCTTGTACTTGAGCAATTCATTTGATAAACAGAGATTTTGTTCGTGATGACAAGAGCCAAATATTGGTAGATGTGTGATATGGATACAAAGATTGAAAAGCAGTCTGAGATATAGATTTTGAGAGTGTGAAAGATTTGGTAAAAGATATTACACCAGTTCCTGGTGGCGTTTGACCACTCACAGTAGCAAGTATTTTCTCAAATTTGTTTACAATAGAGGAAGGACTAAAAAAATAATATATGTTGACTTATGTAAGAAAAAATATATAATTACCATAGCGAATTCACTGAATAAAGGAACTTAAAATTATAATATTATGTTACAAAACATTGAACATTATTCTGAAGGAGCCAAATATGATGTGCTTTGTGATCTCCTTCGTAAGGAAATGGTCGAAATTATCTATGATGGAGAACTTCCTAATGGAGTTGTTCCACCTGTGTCAATTGTTGGCACCGTGACGTTTGTAGGAACTAAAAGGTTCTCTTTCCGACCACAGTTTCCGAAAAACAAGGAAGATGAGGAGATATCATTGGAAATTGAAAAGGTTATAGCCTTTGATATTCTGTAACATCTCTGTAATCACAAAAAAAGGTTAGTCGTATCGGCTAACCTTTTACATATTTTTGGTTTTTTTTATTCATACAAAATTTCTCGTCCAGAAATGTCTTTGTCTGTCAAAATGTAGACTTTTGGTAAATTACAGTTTGCACTTTCTAACTCATTTCCATTTTCTTTTGCAATATCTAATATTTCAAGTTCTCCAAATCAATCTGCTGATAAATATTTTAATTTCATTCATCTTTCGATGACTTCTTTTGGTGTGAACTCAAAATATTTTTTTCAGTTTTTTTCAATAAATTTTTCTCAGAAGATTCAGAAATAATTTCTACAGAATGTTGGCCCAGGACTTGCTAAGTTTGTGCTTGTTACAATATTGTCATTCTGAGGCGTAGCCGAAGAATCTTTTTTAGATTCTTCACTTCACTTCGTTTCGTTCAGAATGACGTTACTCTCTTCTCGTCATTCTACTTCTCATTCTGGATAATTTGCCAATTTATTGAACAAAAATCCATCCCAATATGGCCTATGTGGAATTTTTTCTACTAATCATTTTATTTCTGGATCTATCTCTTTTCACTCTAGGATACAATCTCTGACATGCTTGTATGCTTTTACCATAGCTCAGACATAGAATTCTGATTTGCTTCTTCATTCTATCTTCATAGCATCTACATATGGCATAATTTCAGCTAATCTGTCTATAGTACAAAGATCTTTTGAAGACAAAATATATGATCAAGACCCATCTCATTCCATTTGAAATAATTTTCATGGTCTTTTTTCTTCTTCAAGTCGTACTTTGTACTTGAATCTACAATTGTGTGAACATTCTCATTTGTTTGCTTGTCTTCAATTCATATAATCTCACAAAAGACACCTTCATGAATAAGCCATACACATAGCTCAATGGATGAATACTTCTAATTCCATATCTGGTACTTTTTCTTTGATTTCTTTGATTTCATCTATGTGTAATTCTCTTGCTAAAACGATTCTTTTTACTCCTAAATCTCTCCAAAACTTGATCGATTCATAATTTAGTGTAGATGTCTGTGTACTCAAGTGCATATGAACTTTGGGAAAATATTTCCTCAAAACATTAAAAGTACCAGGATCGGAAAAAATTATTGCATCAGGATTTGTATCGGCAATTTGCTCTGTCACAGATTCAAATATTTTGATATCGGAATTTCTTGGAAAGATATTCATAGTCAAAAGGGCTCTGGATCAATTTTCGTGGATTGCATTGATAGTTTTTTTCAAAACATCAAAATCTTTGACTTTATTTTGTCTCATCCTAAGGGATGTGAAAGGGACTCAGATATAAACATCTTCTGCTCAATATTTACTAGCAATTACAGCTTTTTCATACGATCATCCAGGTGCTACTATTACGGGTTTATTCATTTGTGCAATTTTTAATTATAATAAAAACGTTTCATTTAATTATAGTTTTATTGATTAATTTCTCAATATAAATTAAGTAGTAATTCTGAATATAATGCTTTGCTTTATTTCTGCATTTTATTATAATAAGGTGTTATTTTAATTATTTGACTATATATTATGTTGGAGACATGACATGGATTAAATAATGATCCGAAATTAAATCGATATATATGAAAATATAATGACGCTTTTCAGTATTTGAAATTAACTGGAAAATTTTGAATAGAAGATAAAATTGTTGATATAAAAAGGTGACTTATATTTGATGATGGTAAATCTTTTTTTTGGGATTATTTGGATTCAACGCATGCTCCGATAAAAAATGGAGTTGGTAATAAATGAATTAATTGTATAAAATTTATTTTAAACAATGGGAAAGAAATTACTGTAGCAGAAATTATAAATACAACACAAAAGCTTCCTCAGTGAATTTGTACTATAGAATGATTTGTCGATAAGTTGGATGCTTTTTGAGATTCTTATTCGCTAAATTCCTACAAAAACAAAGTATATGATATTTTATGAGAAATAAGAGTTGCTGAGCATGAGTATTTTTTATCAAGGAATGAACAAGAAAAGCAGAGAAGTGCAGAATTGATAAATTTATTGTGTAACGAGTGAAATTAGTATATTTCATCAACTTTTTTCGTTGTCTCTGAAATTTTGTATACTTTTGACCAGTATAGTATTTTGAAAAGAATAAAAGCTATTCAGCTCATAACGAAAATAGCAATTCTAATGAATCAGTACAAAAGAAGGTAAGAAAGTAAAATTACAGATCGTTTTACTCCATCATTTGCTAATATTGTATTTATCTCATTTAATAGTAAATCGCAAACTCATTCACTGTATTCGTTTTTGTCTGCTAAAACCTGATCAATAGTACCAGCTTTAAATTTATTTATTTTATTTATTATTGGGTTCTCTGAATTTCATTTAGATGATGATATATCTACATCGTTGATATTGTTTATCAAATTTGAAACATTTTTTTCGAATTTGTTTGGGCTGTCCGTTCCTTCTGATTTTTTATTTTTTATCATGGCAAATGGTTTTTCTACGAATTCAAATAATTTACTAGAAGCATCATTTAGTCATTGGCAAGTGAAAGGGAAACTTTGAAACATACCGACGAAAGCGATACTATACATGATTGATATGCATAAAGTAAAAATATATCATCATCTAGTAAAATATCATATACTATTGAAATTAATCATTTTGATAGAATAAAATAGAGCTCAGATGGCTCAGTTTAGCATTAGTAATGATAAAATTATTCGTGCATTGATTTCTCGTTTTAGTATAAAAAATAGAGGAATTTCAATAGCACATAAACAGGCTAATATCAGTATGAAATGCCGTATGGTCATGTGTTTTAAATCAATGAAAAGGAAATGAAAAAATATGAAAGTCAGAAAGATAAAGGTAATAGATCCAAGTATGTCATGTAATCCAAAAAGATATATGATTGATAGCACATAACTTCACAATGTAAGAATCATAAAAATCAAACTTCTAATTGTTATCTTGTAGAATAGTTTTTTAGTCATTTTATCAATGTAGTACAAATACGGTAAAATAGTTTCCAAGTAATATCAATATCCATAATGCAAAAATCATTGCCGGTATAAATGGTAATTCTTTTGATTTATTTTTGTTAATTAAATATCTGATTCATGCATAAACAAGTCAGATAATGCTACTCAAAATGATGAATATTAGACAAAATGAGACAAAGTTTGAAAAACTTGTAGCAATATTATTGTATGAAAAAACAAAAGGAAATAAAATTCAAATAGTCCCTGCAAGATATATGTCTCATTGACCAAATCATTCTCATTTTGTTTTGTATTTTAGTTTTACATAATATTTTGCAGCAAAATATATTCATAAAAAGACTAAGATAAAAATTACAGTTGAAATAATAATTTCTTTGATTGGTTGTTTGATTACCGAGAATACTAAAGCAATTAATGTTGTAATAATTCGCATTGGGAAATGTAATTCGTATTTCGTACAGTCGGCAAATATCAATAATGTGAGTCATCGATTGATTGCTAATCGTGCTATCAGTTCTCAGATATTTCAGTATGGGAAAAATAAGTATGTTCATACAAAAACAAGTCACATAATTACTTCCATAATTCGATAGAGATCACTCAATTTTGTTCAGCAATTTTTGCATTTTCATTTTTGTACAAAAAAACTTATGAGTGGTATTAATTCAGTAGCAGACAATGTCTTTCAGCATTTATCGCATTTTGAGCGACCAAATAAGATTGATTTAATTCCCTGTCTATCTCGATTTCTACCTATTAATACTCATCAAAATGATCCAAAAATTGTTCACAGTACAAAGAATAAGCAAATTTTTAGCGTACTCATTACGATTTTTAGTAAATTTCAAAGTGTTTATAGTTTATATTTTATTGCTTGAAAATCAATAAATTTAGTTGAAAGTAGATAATTAATAATTAAAAAGTAATAATTAATAATGAAGGATTTATTCTTAATTATTCATTCTTAATTAAACTATGAAATTTTGAATTACAAAGATAGAAAAGAAAGATTGGAAATATTATTTGAAATTTTCAAATGTAGTTTTTGTGGTGTTATTAATTCTCTGTTTCACATTTTTTGCTTTTTATTCAAATATTACAAATCTCCTTTTTTGAAAAAACAAAATTGATGTCTTCAAAGAAGATTTGGGAAAAGTAGCAATGTATTTTTGGAGTATTGATGAATGAGTTTCAAATATGCTTTTGACCAGTGATGATATAATTAAATCATATTTGAGTGGAGATAATGTTTTGATTTCCAAAAAAGAAGAAATACAAGATTTACTATCATATGTGAATCAAAACAAATATCACTTAAAGAGTATTGGATTTGACAATTATGAATGATTTATATCTCTTTTGTCAGATTTAAATGAAAATTGGGATGAAGTTTCGACATTGTTGTGAGAAAAATGAGAATTTAATTATCTCGTGATATTGCAAAACACAAATGAAAAGAGGCCAAATTGATGATTTTTCTGATCTTTTGCTTTTATTACTGTAAAAGATTGAAGATTGAAAAACTTGGAAATTATCGATTCGTATTATCCAGATTATATTGCTGAAAATACTCGTTTGATGGCACCAGAGCGGGCTTCAGTATTTTTGCCAGATCGTCAAATCTGATTTATTGCAGGAAATAAATTTTGATTCTCTGATATCGATTGAAGTAATTTGAAATGGTTGTATGAAAAAATGTTTAATGAAGATTATGATCAAAAGAAGTTGGAAACAATCATAAATCCAGAATTGGCTGAGAAACTATTGCACAAATATATTAAATGAGTAATTTTTATTAGGTCTGATTTGATTGAATATTTGATTCCATCCTTTACACAAAAAGCCCGAGAATGGCAATTTCAAAATGCAAATGTAGATTTGATTAGGTGAGAAAATCGTGGAAACAAAAAAGAAACTTATATCCAAGAAGTGACACAATATTTCAAAGAGCATAGTTTGGAGCTTTTTCAAAAAATAATAAATAATTATGATGAGATAATTGATAGAAATTTCATAAATATTTATCTCTCCAATGTCTCAGATGATTTGCAAAATCTTTTATTGAATCATTGACTAAAGACAGTTTATAATTCATGAAATATTTATGCACGAGATATTAATTGATCATTCAACAAAGTTGATTCTTTTGTGAAAAAGACTATTCAGATAATTGATTCTAACTGAACTGTAATTTCTGAGACAGAAAATGATATCGTTCCAATCAAAGATTTACAAAACTGATTATATGATTTGAAAATCTGCTATACATTGAATGTGCCAAATTTTTACATAAATTATATGCACGATTTAGAGGCAAAATACGGAATAAAAATGACAGAGAGAGAAAAATTTATATTAGCTATTGAACCAGCACAATACGAAGGAAATCCTTATCCAAAATGGATGGAATCCAAATGAACAGTATATTTACCGTTAAATTATGAGATTTGAAATATAGTTTGAGCTCAAGAAGAATTTAAACAATTTCAAGCTCCATTTGCAAATTGATTATATTACAAAATGCTAATAAATGAAAATAATGATACCAAATGCATCACACTAGATTTTGAAAAACATTAAAATATTGGCTTACAAATTATTTTTTTTAGTTTTCTTTACTCTTCCAAAAACTTTTTTTTCCAATCACTCAATAATCTGTGAATATAGAAAATATTGTGCAGTGATAAAATGCTTCATCACAAAATTTCATTTTCTCTGAGCAAGTGATGAATATATGCTTTAGTATAATTTTGTAGTCCAGGACAAGTATCATCCAATGGGGTGAAATCAGTAGTAAATCTGGTGTTGTTTAGATTTACATTTCCATGGTCTGAAAAAGCTACTCAATGTCTTCCAAGTCTGGTGGCTAAAACACAGTCAAACATATCTACTCAATTTTCGATTCAATGCAAAAGGTCTCCTGGAGTTCAGACTCACATGAGGTATCTTGGTTTGTCATTTGGTAATTTTGGTGCTGTAAATTCTACTATGTCGCGGATTAATTCTTTGCTTTCTCAGACACTCACTCATCCTATGGCGATTCCATCAGTGGCAAATTGAGATAAGTATTCGAGCGACTCTAATCTCAAATCTTTGTCCGTTCATCATTGTACTATTGGGAACAAAACTCACCTTGTTTCATCGTATTTTGGCATGAAATAATCATAAGCTCTTTTTGCTCGTCTGTGTGTCATATCTAATTGTTTTTTGTATTCAGTTTTGCTAATTCCAGCAGGTGAGCAAATATCCAGCATCATCATGATATCAGAACCAAAATTTGATTGAATATCTACTACCTTTTCAGGACTGAAAAAATGTTTCGATCAGTCAAATGGTGAATAAAATTTCACTCAATCTTCAGTCAATTTTATATTGATTTTGTGGCTATGATTGTCACGTTCTTTTTGATTCCCAAGTCCCAAACTAAAAACTTGAAACCCACCACTATCAGTCAAAATCAATCAATTCCAATTTTCAAAAGTATGGAGTCATCATGCTTTTTTTATCAATTCATCTCATGGGCGGAGATATAGATGAAAAGTATTTGCCAATATCAAATTTATTGGTTCTAAATCTCACAAGAAATCTCTGTTTCTGAGCAATTCCAAAAATATTCATTTAATTGTGGCCTTTGTTCCCACTGGCATAAAAATAGGAGTAGTGAGTTTCACTCAATTTAATTCTATCTCACCAACTCTTGCATTTCATTTCTGTTTTAAAATTTTAAAATGTAGTTTGTTCATTGATTAATAATTAAGGATTTTTGTCATTTCGAACCATAGGTAAGAAATCTATACAATTAGCTAGTGGATTTCTCGTTACACTCGAAATGATATATGTCACATATATTATTCATTCAGATTAAAAAAACAATTTATTTTATAAACTTGTGATGCTGGAAAAAATAAACAATCAAAATTTTTTTACAAAAGTGTTGTTTTCACTTCCTGTAATTTAGCAGAATCTAACATTTCCAAAATATTTCAACCATTATTTTTGTACATATAAAATCTTCATTCATTCAAAAGGACATATTCTCGCTGTCTATGGTCTCTATTTTCTGGCTCTAATTCATTGATTCTATTGAGATAATTTATCGCAGATTTCTTTTTTCTCAATACATTTTCATCTCATGAAGCAGCGGAATCTGATTTTGTTTCTACCAAAAATATTTTTTCAGCTGTTTTTACCACAAAATCTGGTGAATAATAATGAGGAATTCAGTCTGTCCCAATGTATCTAAATCTAAGGAATGTATGTTTATATTCGTTTATCTTACAAAAAGCTTCAACTTTGGAATCATTATCGCAAAACTCTATAAAGTCTTTTTCCAAAAGTCATTTATTTGATGGATATTGAAGTTTTGGATAAATACATTTGGCGACATCGATACTATAATTTTCTCTCATATTGAGTTTACTTACTTCGCTCAAAGCTCTTAAACTGACTTCAGATTTTCCACTTTTTTGGGAATCTTGAGATTCAATTACCATTCTCGTCACTTCTTTAATCACAAAATGAGCCACATCTTCAATCATCAAAACTTTCCAATTATTATCTTCCAAGTAATTTATATTTTTATTGAATAGTTTATATCTCAAATATCCATCAATAATTCATGTCAATTTTGGTAAGTCAATTTGCATAGTTGGATAAACTTTTCCAAATCATTTTTTATTTATATCTTTTACATTAGCATATTTTGTCACTCTATTTACGAGTTTTTGCAAAAAATCATTATAACTTTTGGCAGAAAAAATTCACATCACGACATCATAATCTCCAAAAGTTGTTCCACTTCACAAAGTTTTTGAGATAAAGACTTCATTTTGTGGCACCATTCTTTTTAGGTCTTCAAATGCAAAATGATATGAATTTAAGTGGTCAAGTGAATAAGTCGGATCTCTGAGGACTTCTTCAATATCACTGATGATAATTGGCCACTTAATATCGTATTCTTCATAATCATCTTTTAATTCTACTGCTATCATATCTCACAAAACTTTTCATGTATCTTTTTCTCACAAATCTCATCAATCATCAAATCAGAAATTATCATCAAGCAGTTCTTCATAAAATTTTTCAAAAGCTGGATGCTCAACGATACTCAAAATATCATAATAATTGACTGGTGCTATCTTTTTCTGTAAAACATTTTTCCTATTTTCAGCTTTCAAATCTTCAAATTCTCATCATCTCCACATAAGTCTAAGTCATCTTCAAATTGTTTGTTCGAGCAAAATTCATGAAGCAGAAGCTCTGAGTGGCACAATTACACAGATATTATTTACATCAAATCATTCACGGAGCATCAAAACTGAGATGATAATTTTTGGATGGACATGTTTATCTATACTAAACAACTTATTTTTCAAAATTTTTCGTTCTTCATCTCAGATTTCTCATTTTTTGTTTGAATGAATTTCCAACACATCTTCTTCATCGTATCATTTTTCCAGCAAATATTCCGAAACGAAAGGTACAACATTTGTATCTTCACATACGACCATCATTTTGGGATATTTATTGTATTCCAATTTATCTGTACCAAAATTTTCTTCCAAAATACTTAATTTCTTTAGTCATGCTTCAAGCATCACTTTTTGTCAAGCACTTAGTCAAACGACTCTATTACTTTCATCTCTAATTGCCTTAAAATCTAATTCTGCATTTGATAAAGTTGCGATTTCTTTTCTCTTGTCCAAGACTGGAATTTTCACAAAACCTCATGCTATAGCATGTTTCAAATCATAATCAATAATAATATGTGGAAAATAATTTTTCTGATTTCATTTTTGAGTGTATGGAGTGGCTGAAAAATCTACCTGCATAAAAAAGTTTTTTCAATTAGCAATCTGATTTATGGCTTCTTGCCATTTCTTTTCATCTTTATCGTCATCTCAAAGGTGGTGCGCTTCGTCATTGAATACTACCAAATCTGGAATGTTCACTACATATTCGAGCTGTCAACCCGAGAGTGCTTGATTATCCAATGAATCTAAACTATTTCATGCAGCCACTCACGGTTTCACTGGAAATAAATCTTCCAAAATTTCAACTGCTCAATCTTTGCTCAATGGATCAAAATCTTCTTTTCTCTCTACTTTTTCCTTTTTATTCAAAAATACATGCCAATTAGTCAAAATTATCTGTCCATCTCATGTGATTTTTTTTCAAATATTATCTTTTGTGACAATACTTGATTGCAAAAAAGCGAACATTTCTTCCCTCATATGTTCTGGGACAAACAAATCTTCAAAAATTTTGAAATCAGATTTTTCAAATTCTCTACTGTCTGTCTCTTCATTTCTTTTTCAGATAAAAGCATCTTTTAATCTATCATAAACTATCAATCATGGAGCGACGACCATAAAATTTTTTGTATATCTTTCATTTCAGATCTTTGCATTCATATATTGCCAAATCACCAAAGCTTCCAGCACTCGAGTTTTTCAAGTTCAAGTAGCCATTTTCATACAATATCTCGGATACTTAAATCTTTTTGCTTCCAAGTGTTCCAATCATAATCAATCTTCAAATCTTAGTCATTCTCAAACTTTATCGTACATATCTCACACATTCTCCACTTTTAAAATCTCATGACAATAAATCGTATTGAGAATCGCTTGTTTTTGTCATTCATGAAAATTTACTTGTCTGCTGTCACAATAAGCATCATCAAACCAAAATTTAAGCAATTCTTGAGTAGTCGGAGTGACCTGCTGTAGCATTTCTCCACTTTCTCGAGATTGATTTACTATCTCTGATAAATTTTTTGCTAATAATAGTTGATTAGACATGATTTGAATTGAAATTTGATAAATATTTTCTGAGTGTGCCCCTTTATTGAAAGGGGCTGTCGAACGAAGTGAGACTGAGGGGTTGTTTTCCTCCTTTTTAAAGGAGGGGGACCGCTTGCGGTGGAGGATTTTTTATTATCTAACATCTATTTAAAAATCCCCTCGGCTTCGCCGTATCCCCTTTACAAAGGGGAAAAGTTTTATGCAATCTCTACAACTACTTCACTTTCTCGACCAAAGACATCAACCGTTTTTACACAAATTTTTCTTGGTCAGACTTTTTTATCTACTTGTAAAACTGCCTTTGTGACTACTCTCAAAGGATCTCAATCATTATCTGTATTATTGCGGTAATCTTGCCAGACACTACGGAAAACTACACCATCATAATCAGGGTCAATACTTCGATATTCTATCAGAGCCAATGGCTCTTTTGCGACGATTTCTCCAAGTGTAGCTTGTCCTTTTTCATCCAATGGTAAAGCTTCAGGAGTAAGCAAAACATAGTTTTCAAGCTCAATAGTCAAAGTATCTTTTTCACTTCAGCTTTCCAATTTTGGCTCTTTTATCGTGAGATATTGCAATGAGCTGAAATTCACTTTTTTACTCTTGATTAAGTCTTGATATCCTCATTTACTTCTGAGTTTATCGAGCAAATCAGGTGGAATAACCAAAACTTCTAAACTATTTCATTGATTTAATTCTTGGATTTCGTGGGTAATCGTGGAAGAAAAATTCCATCACAAAACTACTACTTTGTTCCATCATCATTGAAAACTATCTCTCTCAGCGATAGCTTTTTTGAGAGTGTTGATTCAAGTGAGTTTGTTTGGACTATCTACATAAACAAGTGTCTTTTCTCATTTTATATATCATAAATTTCTACTTATATTAACATCAGATTCAAAACTTAAAGCTCAAAATAATCACATTACAATAGTAGCCAAATCTCCAATCCTAAAACGAGAATTAAAATTCTGACTTAAACTTTCTCTCTGATAGTCACCAATGGACTGATAAAG
>CALCYP010000051.1 GCA_937906635.1 uncultured bacterium
TGTTTCTGTCCATCAAGTATTTTCTTTTTTCCATTGCTCAAATTCTTCATAAGTCATTTGTGCTATTCACTCCATGAAGCTTACTGCCTCACTTTTTTCTTTTTCTGTTAATTCTTTGATTATCATATCAGCTCGTTAATGGATAAAACTTTGTTTGGGTCTGGTGGAATAAATTTCTTTCTTCAAGGTGGAGAATATCATTTTATGTCTTCTTCACTCAAAGCAAATACTCATTGCCATGAATTTTCTATCGACTTGTATAGACACTTGATTTGCAAATCTTTTTTATTTGGATACATCTTGTTTAGTTTCTCCTTTACCAATTCTATTCATTTTTCTGTAATTGGTTTTTTGATTTGCTTTCTCATTTTTATAAATTCATTCAGAGCCTCATCAAATTCATCCGTAGGATGATTATTATCTTTTTCTTTCTCTTTTATTTTTTCTTTATCTTTATCTTTTTCTTTTTCTTTTTCTTTTTCTTTAGGTTTTTCATTTTCAAAACCACTGGTTATTTTTTCATCAAAACCACTGGTTTCTTTTTTTGGTCTACCACCCTTACATCAGTCTAAATACCTCTTGTTATTTGCCTCTAATTGTGGTCTAATCAATTTCCACATAGGTACACTTATTCATGTAAGATTTTGTGGTTCTGCACCATTAAAAGAATATTGTGCAATGGCTTCATACAATTCTAATTTATTTTCAGCTGGTAAATCTGATAAAGCTTCAAAGAATGAATAATAGAATATAAATCATTGCCTATTCTCCATTTTGTTTGTTATTAGAAATAAAACTTGCTAATGTTCCTTTGTGTCATTGCTCCATCCAGAGCCTCCAAAAGTTATACAATTCTTCATCAGACATCTCTTGGAGCTCTGGTGTAAAATCTTTTAATGTTCTCAATAGATTTCTAATTATGTTTTTGTCCATTTTTTGTTTTTTTAGTTAGAAATCTAAAAATCAAATTCATCACTTGCACAAGCTTCGCACATATCATATTCTCTTTGCTCTGCTTCCATTAGAGCTCTTTCTGCTTCTTCTCTACTACTACAGTATGCTATATCTTCTCATTTATATACTGCTCGATAGTACAGTCTGTCATCATCTCTTTCAGTGACAATTGCTGTTCATTCTGCCCTATTTTCCAGTGGGCTTGGTTTACATAGACAGCTTCATTCTTTACTAAATCCAATGTAATTGATCATTGGCATGTTTGTGATGTCTCTACCATCCAAAATTACTTTTCAGTTTTTGATTTTTAGCATTGTGAATACTGGTTATTGATATAAAGGTCATACTCATTGTAGTATGATAG
>CALCYP010000052.1 GCA_937906635.1 uncultured bacterium
TTCTTTTAGTGCTTCTTGCTGTAGAGTTCACATAGGATTATTCTACGATATAAAAGGTTTACATTTGTATTTATTTTATTATACTCGCTTTAATTTATTTTGTTATAGGTCTGATATGGTACTTCTTATTATTTGATACATTCTTAAATGAGCTGTTGGCTTACTTGCTGTTTATATTATTGTTCGTATTTGCGAAGATATAGATTTTGCACAGCCAAAGGTCATTGTTTGCCAAGATGATGATTGAGAAGATGAAGATAAAGATAAAGATAAAGAAGATGAAGATATAGTAGAGATGCCAACAAAGACACATATATATGTTATTTCTAAAAGCACATGGCATAGATTAAAAAGATGGTTACTTAATACACTATCTGGTACTATATCATTTTTTGGTATCTTACTTGCTATTTATCTTTTCATGAAAATCTTAAATATACATCTTTTCTAATATATATCATATATCTTTCAATCTTTCAATAAGTGTAGATTTCAGAATTGATCTACAAATTGTCATTCACTTGCTCCATTATTTGCTTTTCTTACTGCTTTATCTACTTCTCACTTATCCCATATTGTTGCTGTTCATCAAATCGGATTGTTTGCTGATTGATATACTGAATTTTCATCTTTTTTATATTGTGCTGTTGTTAATCTTGCTCTTTCTGCTATATTTGTTGGACTTCATGGAATAATTGTTCAATCTTGTACGACAGCAAATACAGAGCCATTTTTGATTAGCTTTCAAGCGCTTTTTCATATTGTTTTTCATACATTTTTGGTTCATTTTGCCACACTTTTTGCTACTTTAGTCAATGCTTGTCGTGGTTTTTGTAAAGCTTTTCATGTCGTTCATATTGTTTTTCATGCTGTAGTTGTCACTGGTGTAATCAATTGTTGTGTTGCATTTGTTACAAACGACCCAGCTCATCACTTGAGAGCACTTTGTGTGGCTGCTTTAGGTCATATCTTTGATAAGTTCTTCAAATTAGCATAATCATTGTATAATTTAGCACTATTTACATTGAAATTTTTTTGTATTGTTGAATGCACTCCATTTCTAAATGATTTAGCAAGCTCTTTTTGAGCCACTTTTAATTCGTTTGGCACTTTTACCATATTTTGATATTTTTGTGGTATTTTACTTGCTATTGCTTGTTTCTCTAAATCAAGGTTTTTTAGTGTTGTTGTTCATTTATAGTTCTTTGCAAGGTCATCTATATTTTCCAATATAGTTTTCTTTTGTGTATCTGAATATTTTGCACTATTTTTTATACTTTCTTTTGCTGTCTTTACCAAATCACTATATTTGATTTTTATTCACATATCATCGGCTTGTTTCATAATAGGATTTATAGTTTTTTTGAATATATTATTCGCCTTTCTTTCTGCTACTCTACCTATCCTTTGCTTTGAACCAATTATTCAAGCTTCATAAGCTGTATCTGTTGCTGTTACTGGTTTTATACTTGTCGTTCATGCTCTATATGCTTGTACAGCATCTGCTTCTGCTTGCGTTGGATTTAGTGTTAGACCATATACTCATCTTCACAGCTTATCTAATCATTTTCAAGTCCAATCTAATACTTTAGCTCAAGCCATTGTAGAAACGGCAGTTTTTACAGCTTTATTAGAAGAAAATATGCTTTGATTGTCATTATCTGTATTTGCTGTTGGCACACTTTTTACTGTATATCATCAGACTTGAGCTCATGCTTGTACTTGGTTTTGACTTCAAGTTTGTGCCTCATATCACTCTGGTATTTTTTTAATTGTATAAGCCATTTTATATATTGTATATTATAAAATTATTTTAAGAGTTTCTTTATTATTCAAGTTCAAACCTTTACTACTGCATTTGCCAGCTTTGAGCTTCAATTACTTGTTTTTATTTCTACTGGTACTCAATTTTTCATTTCATATTGTTTTCAAGCATCATCCTCTATTATTGTTCAATCTGGTAATCATGATAAATCATCTATTGTTGTGTTGCTATTTATACTTCATAATGGACTTCCACTTATATTTATAGCAATCCTATTCAGCTCTGATAATATAGCTTCTACTGATGATGTAGCACTCAATGTCGTTGATGCTTTAGCCAATCTTTCCATATCTGCATCTGTAATTGTACCAGTAAATCCATTCTTTCTCCTTTCTGCCAATTCTTCAAACGCTAATTGATTCAGTACATTATTCCATGCCGCCCCCACATCTCATACTCATGACCAGAGTTGTACTCTTAATTTCGCTTTTTGTACGACATTTGCATTTTCAAAAGCATTTTTAAGTTTTTGTAAATTTTGCATAATCAATTGTTGTGATTGGCTCAATGTCATTCCATTTTCTAATACATCTCATCAGTTTCATCCATTACTACTTCCACCTCCACCACCATTGGAGTAGCTACTTCAT
>CALCYP010000053.1 GCA_937906635.1 uncultured bacterium
GGTTGACAGTATAGAGTAGTTAGTTTGGCGACTATGCGGATTTAGTCGCCTTTTTAATTATTAAAAAAATATTTTCATGAAAAGGTTATCGAAATTATTCTTGTCTATTTTTGCTTTATCTCTGTGATTTATGGGAGCATATAGTCATGCAGATGCGACTTGAATGACAATTACACTAACTCCATGATGGAATGTAGTTTCCACACCAGCATTATTGTCTAATATTTCTTTTTCAAATTGAGGAGATGGTATTAGTTTTTCAAAATTAGGAAGTGGTTTACGAGTTTCTATAGTTCCAAGTATAGAAACATTAAAACCTTTGGAATGATTTTTAGTTGAAAATACAAATAGCTCTGATGTAGATATGATTTTAACATATTCAGATAATGTCCCTCCTGCAGAAGCAATTTTTCAAAAAAATTTAGATTTATGACGAAATTTTTTGGGAATCACAACAAATGTAAATCCATTTAATAATATCGTATGAAATGTTAATATGACTATGGACTTTACTTATAGTAGTTCTGAAAATTTGTTAAACTCTGTAAATTCAAGCTATGCTTGAAATCAAAATTCTAGTACAATTGTTTCTCCTCAATATTGAGAAGCATATTGAGCATTTGTCACATCAAATAATGCGATTTATTGATGAATAAATAATAAAATAGATGAATCATGAATTGTAAT
The DNA here is from genome assembly GCA_937906635.1 of uncultured bacterium. Classification (GTDB taxonomy): domain Bacteria; phylum Patescibacteriota; class Gracilibacteria; order Absconditabacterales; family Absconditicoccaceae; genus JALOAF01. The sequence continues at coordinate 688 of CALCYP010000053.1, forward strand.
GGCAACATTAACAGCAACACAAACTTTAGATGCAGGTGACATGAACAAAACAATATATACGATCAATTTAATTCCTTCTAAAAAAAGTATAATTAATAGTGTTATTATTACAAAACAAGATTGAAATAAAAATTTTGATGAATTGTTTGCTAATGTAAAAGCATATATTAATAACCAGGAAGTAGGAACAGTACTCGTAAAAAACGAAAAAATTATAATACTTAATCTTAATAAAACAGTCGCAGCATGACAATCTTTGGCAATTGATTTAAAATGAGATTGTATATATGTCTGAAATTCCATGACTATCACATGAGTTATTGAAGAAAATGATGTTATAGCTGTAGAATTTAGTACAAATTATAATATGTGAAATGTTATGTCAAATTATGCCACTTTAATTATAGATGGTGCAGAATTAAATTTAAGAAACCAAGTAACTCAACAGCAACTAATTATGCCTGGAGTTTCAGAAGTTGTATTATTAGATATACAAGTGAACTCTAACTCAGAATTAGAAGTAATTGATTACACAATTACACTTACGCAATGAGAAGAAAATTTTAATTCTTGAAATTTTGTTGATTGAATAATAACAGTATATGTTGATGGTGAAGACTATGAAATGAATTCTACAACTTTTACATGAACACCACAACATAGTTTTATTGTATCCAGAAATCGTCCAGCAAGAATTAGAGCTGTTGCAAGCTTTACAGAAAATGCAGTAGATGCTTCATATAAATTAAATTTGACATTAAATAAGGCAAAAGTAGTAGCTTGAAACAATATTATTCCATTATGAATAAGCGTTGTATGACATATAACCAATATAAAACATGCTACAGCGACAATAAAAGCTGCTACAAAGTCAGCACCTGCAACTGAATCTTTGTTTGCAAACCAAGAACAAGAAATAGCAAGATTTGCTATTAAAGCTGAAGGAGATAATATTACAGTTAAATCTCTTGAATTTACAGTTACACCTAGTGCAAATGCAACAATAGCTAAATTAAAAGAGTTATTAGACAGTAATATGAAATTAGTTAATGTTGAAACTGATGAAGAAATAACAGCAACATTTGAGGATATGACAAATGCTTGAGTAGCTGTAAAATCTATGAGTTACAATGTAAATAAAGATGAAACAGTTAATATTAAGGTTATGGCAAACATATCTAGCATATCTGAAGATCCAACAAATGTAATGGCTGGAACTATGTCTTTAGGTGTTACTGCTTGAACATTTAAGACAACAACAACATCTATAAAAGATGCTGTAATACCTACAGCAGTAAATGGAAAGACATATACATTTAGGCCAACAGCTCCAGAGATTACATTAGCTAAGGCTTCTGACAATATGTTTGAAGTAAAAATCACAAATAAAGATGAAAACGATAATTGAATTGATATAAATAAACTTGTATTTAGAGTAAGAACAACTGCTGCAAATTCTGATTTTAATTGATTAGTATGTATAGTTGATGATGTTAATACAACAACATGTACAGCTGGCGATACAACATTAAGTCCAAATTCAGATAACTTTGGAAAGAGTATAACAAAGACTCGAACTACACCTGTTACAATAGCAGAAAACGATGAAGTAACATACTATATTTTAATTGATGGTGATTATATTGCACCAGATGTATTACAAGCAGACATATCTTCATTAAGTTATAATGTACAAGGTGAGGCTGTTGTGGCTGAAAAATACAATGTTTCATTAAATAGTTTATAATATTACCATAAATCATGAAAAAAAGACTTTTAATAATACCAATCCTTTTGCTTTGAATTACATTTGCTTCGGAATCTTTTCCAGCATTTCCAATGACAATTTATTGAAATACAAATTTGGCTTGATGAACTTTAAAAGTTTATGATTGAGCTAATCAAGAAATAGGAAATTATGAAATTACATCAGAATGAAAATATTGATCAGATAATGTTTTTATTTTGCCCTTATCATTAAATTCATTTAATTGAGGATTGACATTTAAAGCCACATATAATTGAAAGAATTATCTAATAGACTCAATTAATGATTCAAATAAATGAGACGGATGTCCAACTAAAGAATCTATAACATTTGTATCCAAGACTTGTAGATATGACTTAACTTTCAAAGAAGAAACAACAAATAACGGTTGAAATTGATGATGATGAGGTTGAGGATGAGGATGAGGCTGATGATGAGGTTGAGGTGGTTGATGATGAGGTTGAGGTTGATGAGTAGGATGAACGA
>CALCYP010000054.1 GCA_937906635.1 uncultured bacterium
AATGGCAGTATGAGAAAAGAGAACAAATTGAGTAATAAGCCAAGTAAGTCGGACAGACTGAACAGCACAAGATGTCTATTATGGTTTAGAGCATAGTTTCCAATATTCAGCAAATATAAATACAGATGATGAAATGCACGGAATTAAACTGGCTAATGAACCAGCACATACAAACAGTTATGCACAATGTCAGTTGGTTAGTTTGTGAGAAAATGGAGTAATGGCATTACCTGCTACTCTATCATCCACACCACAAAGGTTTGAATATACTGGTAGTAGTTGGAGTTCTAAAAATAGTAATGCTTGACCATCTACATGAGTTGGTAGTATTAAAACTTGTCCATGAGTAGTATTCCAAGACTATTTCTGGTATTGAGGTTCAAGTGGTTCAACTTGAAATTCTGGAATAGTAAAAGTAGACCCTAAAAGCACGACATCTTGATGAAATTTTGCACTATTTGTACCACAAGACCACCTAGATAGTACAGATGAAAGCATATCTACACCAACTACTTGACCTATGGCACCATTAGTATGAACGGTTACAGCAATACTTAACTATAATAATACAAGGTTGGTGGTTGCTTGTTGAACAGATATTTGGGTATATTATCCAGAACTAGACCAATGACTAGAAAGCTGAGATATTTATTATTGAAGAACTTGATGGAAGAAAGTATTAAGCTATGAGGCTTGAGTAACTATTGTAGCTCTAACTTGTACATTTGAATACTTAAAGGTTTGGGCTGTAGATGAATGATGGAATACAAAAGTATATTATTATCAATGAAATAACAATTTAAGAGATACATTTGTTTATAATGTAATAGACCTAACGGGAGAGAAAGTGCTGAGAGTATATAGTATAAACTCAATAGACTATTTCATAACGAGTATAGACTGAACAGATGGATATGTAAACTTAAACAAAATGGTATGAAATGTACCAGTGCAATTATTCCATCAAAGAGCTGGTTTAGACCCATTAGATGTAAACTATAAAGCACCATATTTCGTATGACCAGTATGAATAAATGCAGCGTATAAGAGTGGAAGGTTTTACATAGCAGATAGCTATGGAGTATTCCAATTCAAATATACACCACAGAGTTTCGATGAATGATATATGAAATGGAAATTAAGTAATAGCACAAGAGAAGTATATGGAGTATGTGAAAACAAAGGTTTTTTGTATGTATCAGATGAAGACTGATGCTGGGCTATGAGACTGTATGATACTGGAGTAGATGGTTACCAAAGTAATTGAGTATTAATTAGTAGAGAATATGAATGAAAGGAATGATGAACACTAACTAAAATGCTGGATGAAGTAAGACTAAATTTCGAATTAAACCCAAATACGAGTAATGTCTGAACGATAGATGTATATGTAAGTCCAAACAACTTGTGGAAAAGCACATCATCATTCACTGAAAGCAATGGTCGGTATCATGCAATGAGTATCACCAGTAATAGCAAATGAACAAGGACAGAGAAGTCTAATTTATTGAACAATATGTGAAATAGTAGTAAGTCGAGTTTCGCTAATATGTGAGACTGGCAGACAATAACATATGCGATAGTAATGAAACAAAGTACATCTACTCATGCTACACCTATCGTAAGACAGATAGACTTGAGATATCATGTAAAAGACAAAACAAACAATGTTTATGATATAAATTAAACGATATGCAATTTCAACAATATGACTGAGAGCACGAATACTTATTATCACCAGAGAATATAGGTGACTACCCTATCACCGACAATGAGACACATAGCACATATGACCAATTTATACAACTGAGAGACACATTGGTATTTAGTGGAAAATATTATAATAATAAAGCATGAGCAAAGCTGGTAATATGAAAAAGTAAAGAAACGATAGAAGTGATATGGAAGAATAGGTGGAAAATGGGGTTTGAACCAAATTATGCAAGTGATGTAGAGAACTTAACAAATTTAGAGACAGAATGACCATATGTAACTCGGTTATGAGCAGACTCACAATATGCACAGCAATATACAGCATTTTGACCATTGAGCTGTATAATAAATGAAGATGGGAAGTACAGAATAACACACAAAGAACAAATGAATATAACAGACACACAATTAACGACAATATGTTGCTATGTAGATATATATAGAAAAGATGTAAATGACACATATCAAATTTTGATACCTTGATGAGTGGCTGTATCTCGGTGGAAAGCAAATTGAACATTAACATGAACAACAAGTGGGACAGAACCTAATTGAACTTGTACAGTATCATTCACATTATGAAAGATATTTCAGAAATTACCTACATGGTGATATGTAGAAAGGGACTTACAGAAATGAGATATATTAGTATTGAGGCTAAGAGATGCAGAACCTAATGCACAATGAGAGCCACAATGAAACGAATTACCATTACAGCAATATTCAAATGTATTTACTGTAGAATATACAGAACTACCTTTGGGCAATGGAAACTAATTTAA
>CALCYP010000055.1 GCA_937906635.1 uncultured bacterium
AATCTATAAATGTGAATTTAGATTCTTCAGTCGTTTCACTCCTTCAGAATGACGAGAGGGTGGATTTCTCACTGCAATTCTGCGGGGTCGAAATGACGATGGGAATGTGTAAAAATCCCCCGCCCTACGGAATCCACCTTAAACGTGAATTTAGATTCTTCAGTCGTTACACTCCTTCAGAATGACGGGGTGGTGGATTTCTCCCCCGCAATTCTGCGGGGTCGAAATGACGGGGTGGTGGAATTTTAATATGGGAAATTTGAAAGGTAGGATTTAATATTATAATTTCATTTTAGCATTTCTAAGGTTTTTCAGTCGTTAATGATTTGGTCTTGGAGATTGATATTTCCTGTAAATATGTAAAATTTACTTTCGTTTCAGATTATATTTTTGAAAATGTTTTTTGTTTTTTGTGTATTGTAAATGTTTGTGATAGCCGATAGAGTATTGTCCCAAAATGTATCATCTCAGTCAATACTCGCTGAAATATATTCGCTGAAAAATTTATTTGTCAAATTTGTATTTTGATTTCATTTTGGTACGATGAAAACTCGTCATTTTGTAGGATACTGATTTTCTGAATTTGTGAAAGATCAAGCATACAGATTATTATTTCAAGGGAAATATTTATCTAAAATATCAAAATCGGACAAAAATCAAAACTTTATATCAGTATATCCATATTTGATAACGCAAAGTGCTGGAAATGTACTACAAGTAGTGTTTTGGTCTCTCAAAATATTCAAAATTGTGCTAAAATTTTTGTAGGTGTATTTCTCTTTTAGGCTTATATTGTTTGTGTTTAACATATTTGATAACTCAGAGTTATCATTTTTTTGTTTTATCTGTTTTAGCTGTAAGTAGAGTAGTTCTACAAAGTTTTCAAATGGAGTTCTGCTTGATTTTGTCAGATCTAATGTCAATTCATCAAATCACCACAAGATTGGCATTGAATATTTTTTTTGAGATTTCCGTGAGAGTGTATAAGAGAAAAGTTTTTCTCGAGTATTTTGTTCTGGTACAGAATTTCTGTATAATGTGATAGCAGGATCGATTGCAAATGGTATTGATAGGTTTGTCGAGCTATCTAAATCTTTGTTGAATAGCTCTATAAAATATGGTTTTATATTTTCTCATAAAGTAATTGAATCTGTCTCAAGTCATATAATCCAATTTTGTGGGATTAATGCAATATCATAATTTTGTAAATTAGTTTTTATTTCGGTTTCGTATGCTGAGTATGAATCAATTGTCTCAAAAGATACTTCGATATTTTCTGCTTTTAGATTATCTGAGATAGTACTAAATCATTGATTGTACAAAAATCAAGGAAAAAGAATTTTGATTGATCATGTTGTCGGTAAGTCATTTTCTTTTGGTTTATCAGTGATAGTGGGAATATAGACATCAACAAGTTCATTGTATTCATTTGTCAGTTTTTCGATTTTTTCATCATTGGTTTTTTGTAGTTGCTTTGTATTTTTGAATTTTATATCTCTAAATTGGTATAAGCCAATTCAGCTGATGATGATGGCTATGATTCCCAAAACGAGTATGCTCTTGAAGTCTGAGTTTATTTTCATGGATGACTTGTAAATAAAGTGATTATTTTATCAAAATATTATTGTGGATTTTAGTTGTATTCAGGGAATGTGAATAAGTATCATTTTGGATTTGCGTAATTGTATGTAGGTTTTTTGATTTCTAATTCTTTTTTGTATCAATTAATAATTGATGTTCATCATATGTAAAAATATTGATCTGATACTCATGAACTGAAATCTATTTCGTATGTAATATTTCATAGTACTCACTTATTCTGCAGATATTGTGTTCATAAATTTATCCATTGAGGTTGACTTATATAAAAGAAGAATCAGTTATCTCAATTATAGTCTTGTATAGCCTGGAATAAGCTTTGTCTATAGTATGTTTCACTTCATGTATCTCAAGCCATAAATGCAGTAACTCAGGTAAGAAGTTTGAAATTAACTGTTATCTCTTTTCATGTTTTGATTTGTATTGAGTTTCCATTACTATGTTGTCATGCATCAAATGTTATCTTACATCAAGTTCGCTCGTATCTTGTTGGGTTTCAGTCGTCATCTTCATATCACTGTAAAACAAAATCAATATTGTAGTCATAGTAAGTCTCACAATCATTCATGGTGTTTGGCGATAGAGATATTTCGGTACATGCATCAACTCATGTGGAACATGTAAATCCTGGACAACTCTCATTTGCTATACATGTAAATCATCATGGTGAGCAAATAGGAGTAGCAGTTCAAAGGTATAATTTTCATGTATTTGTAGGTCAATTATCACCGATCTTTAGATTTCAAGTCAAAACTGCTATATATCAACTAACGGTATTGTTTTTGATTAAAGCACAATTGTAATTTATGTCATCACAACGACATTCTGGAGCAGTAGGATGGTATATACAATATTCTGGTTTTGGACAATTTACACAATTCTCTCATCGTGAATTTCGATACTTTCATGTTGTTAAATTAAGAGTGAACGTAGTGAATCATGTTTCTGTTGGACCTAATAACTCAATATCATTACAGTCACAATCAATTCAGTTGTTACAATATGATTGTATGCACTCGTCTTTCTCTGTGTCTTGTGGAACTACTTTATTTTCTGAATTTGTTCATCTATATGAACATGTACAATATTCTCGAGTAGCAGGATTTGGTTCATCACATTTACACAAAGCATCATCTGGATCATAGTATTTATCAGATCATTCATAGTCATTCCATTGACATAAACAATTTAGGTTTCCAGTTCATTCTGCATCACAAGTACACTTATGATCATTTGGATATTTTTTACAATAACAATCTGGATCATTTTCATCACAACATTCTACATAGCAAGGAGCATCTGTATCACTTAAATCACAGTTACAACATTGTGGTTTTTGTGCTGGTACTTCATATGGTATTCATCAGTAAATGAAACTATTAGTTAAATTTAGGGCAAAATCACTTACAAGTCATGTGTTTATTTTTAATTGTAATTCTCAGTCTTGATCTAAACAACGTGGTACATCTCGTAAATTAATACTTATGTTTGCATTATTTGTCCAGCGTTGGAGATTATCTCATCTAATTCTCCATGTATATCAAGTAATTGGACGTTCAATATGGTCATTCCCAATAACAACTAAGTCAATAATTCATCATGTAGTAGCATTTGTTCATGAAGCTATTTCTTCATATTTAAGTAACTTTAAATGAGATGTATAGCTAACAAATCATGGATTTATTGTAAAGTATGTGACTCCATAACTGTAAGCATTTTCTTGGCATTCGTTGGTCGTCCTTATACATTCATAGGTAATACATTCATAACATTCCAGCTCTGGTTCTCACGATTCTCATGTGAATACAGAACATCTGTATTGATTTGAATCATAATTTGTAGGATCTAGTCATGTAGTAGGCGCAGATGTTGTATCGATACAAGTACAACTTGAATCTACATAAGTATTTCAGGTATATATCTCATTTTTGTATGCGAGACATCCATTTCAATAGTTTGTACAAGATTGATAACTACATTCAATAATATTGTTTCCATCATATTTATCACAAGAATACTCTGTACATTCACTATATTTATCTCCACTTAATCATGAACATATCATATTCCTGTTACCAGATGCGATTTCGACAGGTACATTTAATCCCGTATATCTATGAAGTCACTCATATGTACATCCAAAGTCTATTGCTGGGATTCGTCCAGTCAGTCATTTATCAGAGAAATCTTGGTAGTCTCAACTACAAGTATTAATATTATCTCTACCAGTACATGTACAGCTATTGTTTATAGGAGCATTAAATATTCATGTTTTTGTTTCGAATTTTTTACAATATCATTTCATAAATCGTAATGATGTGACTTCTTTTGATATATTGTAAAGCACAAGCGGTTTGATACGAGTTTGGAATAGATTTGTCACAAATTGTTCTGTACTCGATTGTCCTCATGATGTCAGTTGTATTTTGTGGAAAAGACCGGTATCTGATACTTCGACGGAATAATTTAATGTCATACTTTCTATACCAAGCTCTCTTGTGGCACTGTATCCAGTGAGAGTAGGTGAGCGTGTGCCATAAGTGACTTCTTTGTCGTATATTACTAAATCACTTTCAGTGATATCACTGATAAAATTGTTTGTATCTTTTACTTGTATCCATACAGATCTCTGTCATTGATAAGGGCTTTCTGGTGATAACTTGTTTTCGTTGGTACATCATGATCAGTTTTCTATGTCTCGTGATGAAATAGAGTATAGTGGTGAAATAGAATCAGAAGGAAAATCTTTTCGTTCTGTCCGTGCATTTTCCATTTGATCGCAAGAATATACATTGGATCCACTTGTATATCCTGCCCAGTCATTTTGGCAGTCAGCTATAGTATCGTTGATATTATTTGTTCAGACTATAGGTCTATTATTACCACATCTTCGACAGCGTCATTGACTATCTTCTCAATATATATTTGATCCAAAGAATAATGATGTTGATGAAATACACTGTCAATACAAAGTGTTGTTTGTATATGTACATCAAAGGACATCTTCAAAATATCAACTACCTGGTGAATCTGAACATCATCTTCGACAATAAGATATGTTTCTACAATCTACTAAATTTGTAGAACCCCATAAGGCCTCCTCAAGAAAGCTAAACAAACCGTCAACATTGTCTCGGCATCTTCCCCAACTCCAATTTTTACAACATTTATCTCAATTTTCTTTGAATCAACAACTTCAAGCTGAACTCTTATTGCTTCGTGTACAACTTCGGAGTGTGGTAAAGTATCATGAGTAGATATCATCGCATCATATATCATGTCGTCATAGTGTTATGTTTGTACAAATTGATGTATTTGGTATACATGATGCTCTATACTGTTTTAGACTTAATGTTCATGAATAGTTGGTATTTATACTTATCTCGCTTCCACTTGTGTATTTCGTGACACTGGCGTCTGTTACAGGTTTTGTCTCGGGGATATATTGGCAGACACTGTTGTCAAATGTAAACAATCATAGACCATGCTCGTATCATCAGCTATAGCACCAATCTACAAAGCTTGGTCATCAAGAAATTTCTGGTTCTATAATTGGTTTACAATAATTATAATCTGTACATTTTAGCCAATGAATAATTACTTTTATAGATCAATCATCATCAGAGATTATCAATGTACAGTCATCATATCGTCATGGAGTAGTACTTGCATCTATGTATTCATAAGTAAATATGTCTCAACTTATTGTACCGTTTCCTTTTGTACATCATAATACTTCTGCTGTAATTGTTTCACATGATCATGCGCTGGCTTGTGTTTCCTTTTTTCGATTTATTTCTCAATGCATTATCCTATTTTTAAATTCTACATAAGCTGTGGCATTTTTTCATTTAACTGGGACATTGATCCAATTCATTGTTATTTGTCCTGTCGTTTGATTTCCAGCTTTATCTTTTCATGTAAATGGAATAGTATATGAAGATACTATGTCTCTTGATTCGATGTGCTGGAATCTAACCCAAGACCTATTGATGGCAAATCAAGTTTTGAAACCGACATTGTTGAAATTTACCTCTAATCAGTCATTTCCACATTGTCATAAGTCTTGCATATCTACAAAACCTGTGATATTTGAACATTCATATCATGTAAAGGAATATTGATTGCCATTGGTTGTAGGTCAGACAAGATCTATTCATGTTATCGTGATGGAATTATATCCTGTGGCTAAATCATTTGCAGCCATAAAACATATTACTTTGTCGTTGTATGATTCATCATTTAGTACTATACCTCATCATGTGTAGTCGTTGAAGCCAGTTTCTATTTCTGTACATGAATCTCAATTAATTATCTTGTAACCAAATGTAGTCGGATCGTTTGTGGCAGTGGCGGATATTGTGATTTCTTTTGAACATGAATTCGACGGAATTTTCGTGATATTTATAGTAGGACTTGCATTTTCTATACGAAATTTTAGATTTTTTGATCGTGTCTCGCCATCATACATAATATTTATATTGACTATTCATGATGTCATGCGTGGGATTTTTGTCAAATTGCGTCCGTAATATCAATAGAAGCCAAATGAACTCCTATTATTTGATAGAGAAATGTTTGATATAGTAAATCATGTCACATATTGTCAATTTGTGTCAAATCATGTCAATGATATTTTTGCTGTAGCTCATTGTTTTGTGCTTTTTAGGTAAAGCAATACGCCATTTGTCTTGTATTGAGAATATTCAATAGGAATATATTCATCATTGTTTCCTCATGTCTGATTGATATTTGATCAGCTGAAACTAAATCATGCATCTCAAAAAAATCTACTATAGACACGACTATTTTTTGCTAAGCTACTTTGATAAGTTCAAGATAATGTCCTACTTATGTTTCGTGTATTTTCCGAGTATATTAATTCGATTGGAGATGTAGTTTTCCATGTTCAATTTGGATTTATTCAGGCTCGAATTTCATGAGTATTTTTTGAGTTACGTCAGTTTAGATATTCTCGTTTAATATGTCAAAATACTCAAGTTAAGTTTGTATCTCATTTTTTACAGTCATAATAAAGTCATCATCAAATATAATTTATTCAATCAGTTTGGTAGTCTGATGCAGTTTTACTGTCTAATGGAAACATTCCAAAATCGATTAAACTGATTGAATAATATCAATTAATCTGTCATAAACATGTCAATTCTTGTCATTGCATGTCTGTGATACTAAATGGTGTCTCAAGATTTGATTTTTTTATTCATGTTCACAAGAAAAATAATCAAAATCAATCTATACCACTACCAATAAACGTCATTTCGTTTCGGTTTCAAGATATTGCCATGGTATTATTGAAATATGCATCAGGGATGTCTATAAGTATCTTTTCTGGAAAGTTTGGTACTATGCGACTGTTTTTGGTGATGCTGTCGTGGATATATCCTGATAGAGCTATATTTTCTCAAAAGCTCACTAATTGTAGATTGGAGTTAGTCTGCTGTCGTCCATCTTGAGTTACTCAAGCTCGAATTTCTTGTTGGTTTGTTCAAGCGCTTCATCCATATGTCCATTTGATATATCAGTATACTCATTGTCATATTTCACAGTCTGTATAAAATCCTCAACTTACATTCATTTTTAGTCAGTTAATAAGACTTTTTTGTTTATCTGCGGTTTGTTTATCAATTGGAAACATTCAAAAGTTTGTGTAGTTTGTGGTGTAATATCATTTAAGTTGTTTATGACATGTCGTGGTAGTTCATTGGTGCGTTAATGTCGCATTTACATCAATAAGATCTCATAAAAAGAAAAATCAAAATCAATCTGCTCAGTAATCATTAAAATATGCTTCACTTTGATTTCATGTATTGATGTCTGCCGCTGAAAAATAATTATCTGGCACATTAATTTCTGTACTACTTGCAAGATATGGGTAAAGTAGCAATATCGAAGTCACGATAGTTATTGCTAAAAGTGGCTTTAATTTTGATTTTCTCATTTGTTTTCAAAATTGATAAAACGCAATTATCCAATACTATTTGATATTGCATATTTCGTGTGTTTTTTCAATGAAGAATTGATATTTTTGAAATGACATTTATTGTGAAAGTGATAGAATAATAGTCAGAAGAGGATAGTCCCGGAGGGACGGAATATCAAATAGCTGAGGGTGAAACCCTCAGCAAGGAATGTGGAATAGGGAAGAATCCCGAAGGGATGACATATGTCGTATAATTGAATTTGATTATTTGAAAAAGGATAGGGCAAGCCCTATCCCTACAATATGGAAATTATTGATTATTTTATATTTCGTAAATGGAAATTGTTGTATGTCGCCCTTTCAGGGCTTGAGCCATCTGGGTGAAAATGGAACCCTTGAGTAGACCCCGGGGTTTCAGCGAAGCGGATATATGAAGTCGAATCGAATCAAAATTTTTTAAAATATATTTCTTTATATGAATATCTTAATTTGTTAGATATATTCACTGCCAAAAATTCAACATTAAAAACGGAATTACCCAATAAATATATTTTTACATCAAAAGATGCTTTTTACCAGAAAGATGTAAGTATTGAAGAATTTCAATGTTTTATTGAAAATAAAATATTTAAACTAGATGAAATAAATGAATTAGCCGTTAATAACGAAATATCTGCAACTATATTTAAGGAAATATGTATTGAAATTTATAGAGCGTTAGAACTAAAATTAAGACAACATTATGACAGTAATGATGATGTAGTGATAAAAAAGAAAAATCTTATTCCACTTGGATTACTTTTTTGCAATTGTAATAATATTGAAAAAATAAAATTACTTTTCGATTTATTTAAAAATGAAAACGAAGAATTTTGTAAATCAGATGAATTAGATAATTTTATGTTATCTGATTTATTAACAGCATCTTATTGTTTAATTAGTGCAAGGAATAAAATTGGGAAAAACTTTGATACTATAGAAGAATTAAAAAATGATGAATTAATTAAATTAGTTAATTGTGCCGAGTTAAAAGATAATCAACATTTAGTAAATGTTTTTAACCAAACTTTTTTTAATAAAGAAAAATTACACAAAGCGAAAATAACATCCTTTCTTGTTTCTGCATCATTATTTTCAAATATTTTGCTTATGCCGGCTTTTTTAATATTATCATCAGAAAAATCCACCGAATCAGCCAGAAATCTCCTGCACATCTCAGCATATTTCGGGTCATCCTGCATTCGCTCTCTGCTTTTCAGTGTAACAACCGGGCTTTCCCCGTTCAATAGCCCTGCTTTCATTGTGAAATCAGCAGGTTTCGCTTCGTAACCATAGCTATCCCCAGATGGCCATTCCGTAACTATTTCCTTAACACCTCCCCTCAATGATTCAATGTGCCTTTCTGCGGGAACACGTGTTTGCATCTCCCCTTTGCAGCGATAGC
>CALCYP010000056.1 GCA_937906635.1 uncultured bacterium
AATTCATTTCTCAAAGTAATAAATAAATATAACTATAAGAAATATAATCATTTTTTTTAAAAATGCAAGAAAATGAGTGTTTTTTCAAGTGATTTTTAGTGAAAAATTTTTTACTCAGACTCTCTTATTTCTTTAAAAATCTGATTATAAATTCAAAGATTTTTAGCCTCTTCTATTGATTGTTTAACTTGGTGATATAAATGGTCTTTTTTGCTTATTTCATATCACGTTGGAATCATATAAAATTTATCTTCTAAATTATTTTGTCAATTTATGGTTATATCTCCATTTATTTCATCTATTATAATTATTGATTCATCATTATTTCATAAAACATCCAATAAGTTTTTTCAAAAGTTATCTCTAAGTATTGTTAATTCTCAATCTGTTCGATTTGGATTTTTTTGTTGCTCGCTTATATAGTCATTTAGAACATTATAATTGAATATAAATTTTCTTTCCATTATATAATTATTTATAAAATAAATTAACTAATAAATTTTTGAACTTGTGACCTTATTTCTACAGGTATATATCTAATTGCCATCCTTCATGCTATTACTTCATCTATTATTGCTGAAATTTCGATTCATCATTTATTATTCTGTCATCGACCTATATGGCTGTATTTTGGGTCTCTTAGTACATATTTTATTTCATCTATTGATTTACATTTATTTACATTATTAATTACTGTTTCCATTTTTGCAGTTCATGCTCGTCGGAACTCTTCTAGTTGTATACCATATTTTGGGAATAATGAATTCCACCGGTTAATTAAATCGGTGATAAGTCTATTATTTCATGCTCGTTCTTTTATTTTTGAAATAAAATTTTCTTTTAAAGATATTATTTTACTTTGTGAAAGATTTTTTTCGAAATGTAATTTTACAGCCTCTGTAAGATTTGAATGTAGATCTTTCCATTCAGCTACTGGCACATCACTCAACATGCTAATAATTTTATCTTTTGTTAATCAAGTTTTGGGATCTTTAGACAATTCTACCAAGTCATTGGCATAATGTAATAATTCTCTTACCTGAGTTTTATGTGCTTCCCATTCAAGTCATTCAAGGTTGTATGTATATAATCATCATTCAGATTTTCATTTTGTAAGTATGTCTTCGATAGTCGAATCTCGCTTTTCTTTTTTAAAAATTCATCTTCAATCTCTTAAATAAGCTGTTATTTCATCTTTTGCTAGTGTAATTGGTTCTCCGGATGTTTTATCACTCATAAAATATGAATTCCAGTTATGTTGTCATTCGTGTCGTACTACTCAATAGGAATAATCATTCCAATTTTTACCAGGATTTTTTCAATTTCAAACGGATAATGTTCACTCTAATTCTTTTATTTTTGAACCATTAGTATTAAATCATCAGCTTCTTACTCCTGAGTCTGTACGGCTTTTATCGTATATTATCTGATATGAACGCCCATTTCAAACAAAAAAGTGCATTCATAGTCAATGTTGTATGACAGTTATATCATCTCCTATTTCTTTAATTGTATCTGGATCGCTGATTCATCTCATTGCGCAAAGTAATTCTTTAGGTGTTCTGTATGGTCACTTCTTAAAGTCAAGGTAATATTTTATAGTATTAAATTTTGTTACTACTTCATGTATTCATTTTAAAATATTAAGTACCTCTTGTGGTTGTAATGTAACTAAGTCTAATCTAATCTTATCAATTATTCCTCTTGATGTGATATCTCTATTTTCATCTATCGTGCTTTGTACATATTGCTGTATCTTTTCTATAGTTCTTCACCTTTTATATCTATGAGCTATATTAATTTCCTCTTTGCTGTAATTATATCATTCATAAAATTTACTATTATCATTTTTTAGTAATGCAATTTCTGTTTCTGTAAATCATTTTAAAATATTTATTAATTCTATTTTGTTTTCTGTTTCTAATTTTATTCACAACCTATCTATCTCAGATTTAGCGTTTTTTATATTTCTTATTTCTGTTTCTGTTAGTTCTAATGAACTATATTCTTTTACGTTTCATCACTCAATTATTTCTTTTAGAGAGAATCATAATTCTTCTATTGCTGATTTTAGTTTTTCCAAATTTGATATATCTTCTCCTGTTATTTTAATTAAATCTTTAATGTTGTTATCATTAATTTCAATTCATGATATTTCTTTTAATCTATACAAACGTTTAATTTCTGTTTCTGTATAGTTAATAAATTTATCAAAAGTGGTAGCTGATATTTCAATTCATAGATTTTTAATCATTTTTAAGTTATTTATACTATTATCTGACAATTTTAGGATTTTTTCTATACTTGATCGCATACCATCATTCCAAATTCCTAATTCTTTTAATGATGAATGATACTTTTCCATGAATAAAATATTTGAATCTGTTAGCGTACATAATTTATCTATGTTCCAACGATTAATGTTTATTCAAATATTTTCTAATCTTGTTTTGTTTTTTTCAAGATTTTGTATATCTGATATTTTTAATTTACATAGATCTTCTAGCTTATACCGCTTTATCTCTATTCATAAATTTTTTATTCTTCCAAATAATTCAAAATCTTTTTCTTTAAAATTACAAGTACTCAATACTCTTATATTTTTTTCAGAAATTTTTATTCATATATTTTCAAAATTATTTATTGATTGCTTTATATTGTTTAGTTGTTTTTTGGCCGTATTTAAGTATTCAAATAAATCATTTATTACACATTTGCGAAATTTTTGTCCCCTTTCTGTAAAAATGCTTATTTTTTCATAAATTTTATTTCATTCTGAGATAATATTTATAATATCTCATGTCGATAATTT
Organism: uncultured bacterium; assembly: GCA_937906635.1. Classification (GTDB taxonomy): domain Bacteria; phylum Patescibacteriota; class Gracilibacteria; order Absconditabacterales; family Absconditicoccaceae; genus JALOAF01. The sequence continues at coordinate 2,813 of CALCYP010000056.1, forward strand.
AATTTCAGCACTTCAGTTTGATATTATTTCTGCTTTTAAGTTGTTTATTTGTGTTTTTATGTATTCTCATGGCATTTCTCAAATAATTTCAATTTTTATTCATCAATTATTTGTAATTTTTAATCATTCTTTTAACTTTCATGATTCGTCAAATATCCCAATTTCTTTATGTCAGTCTGGATATATTTTATTTTCAATTTCAATATTTCATTTTTTATACTCTTTTCAATATGCTCTTATTCAATTTTTATATTCTCATTCAAAAACAAGTACTCAATTAATGTATTCTTTTCATTTTCAATTATATATTCAATTTTTAAATTCTCATTCATATACTAGTTGACCGTTTTGATACACCTTTCCTTCTCATTCTAAACGTCAATTTTTAAAATTTCATTCTTCTTTTATTCATCTTGAAAATCTTATTCATTTTCATTCTAAACGTCAATTTTTAAAATTTCAAATCTGAAAATCATATTCTCACCATGATCTAAATCCATTTGTTGTTTCCCTACTTCATAACATAACACCAATTCAATCTCATTCTCAATTTTCAAAAATTCTATACTCTTTTCAATTTATATCCAAATAATTCCTCAATCAAAACCTTTTTATATGGATATGATTTTGCCTGAATGAGATTTTTCAAGAATTATCTATCGTAATATAATTTGCAATATCTATATTTTTAAACTCTTCAAAATTAAGCTTAGTTTCCATAACTGGTTCGTTTGCAATATCTTTTCATTGTCATCTTGATAATCTAACCTCTACGATTCTTTTTTTCAAATATACTTCCAATTCTTTTTCTGTCATTTCTTTTCATATAGGTGTTTCTAAGAATACTTCATCTGTCTCAATCACTCTTTTCGTTTCAACAAATTTTCAATTTGATTTTTTCTTTATTCTAATTTTCTCTCAATTTCATAAATCATATTCTTTTGATATGTTTTCTGGTAATGTTGGTACCTCCTTTATGATGTACTTTAGTGTCTTTTTTTCTTTGTATGTTAAAATCTTTTTTCTTGCTTCTTTTTCTTTTTCTCTTTGTCCTCTTTCTGCTCTTCTTTGTTCTTGTCTTGCTTTTTGTTCTTCTCTAAATTCTTTGAACCAATTTACTATTCATTTTGCTGTTTCATGTGGTATAGGAACACTGTATCAGTCATCAATTTTTTCCATATTTCATACTATTGTTTTATTTGCATCAAGTTTTACCTCATATATTCAGTCAATCGTCATATATGTCTGTTTAAATCATCATTCTTGCAATTTTATTTCTTTTACTCAAAAAATCATTTCTCACCTTTCGTTATAAGTTCAGTATTCTCTACTTCAATCTGAATATGTTTTTAATCAAGAAATTAAATTTCAATTTATATCAAAATCTCATTGGCATGTTGTCCCATCTGGTAATATTTTTTCCATTGAAAAATCTGATTTTAGTATTGATATTGTTCCATCTTGTTCAATATTGACTATTCATCATTTTGATTTTTCAAGTTCTATTCTTTGTTCATTTATTTTTTCTTTATTTTCCTTTAATGCTTTTTCATTTTTTGTTATTTTTTCTTTATTATTTTTTATTTGTCTTTCGGTAGCATCTATAATATCTTGAGTTACTTCTACTTCCTGTCAATCAATTTCTATTTTTTTGTTTTTTTTCATTTTTTTTAGTTCTTTTTCTAGTGTCTCTGTTTGTGCTTTTAATTCAGCTTGCTCTTTTTCTATCTTTGAGGATTTTTCTTTAAGCTTTTGTATCTTTTGTTGTGGTGTCTCTGTATCGTTTTCTTGTGATGGTTTTGCCTCCTGAGCTTTTTCTTTGTGTCATCCTGATAGTTTATTAAATTTCTCTTTAGCATGTTTTATCGCTTCTTCTTTCATTATTAATTCGTTTTCTAATCTCTTTATAATTTCGTCTCATAATTGTGATCAATCTCATTCTGTTGATTCTCCTCACATTTTGAATTTTTGTTCTTCTATTTCTTTTTTTATCTTTTCATATTCTGTTTCAGCTTTTGAAAGCTCGTATTTTGCTTCTTCTATTTCTAATTCTTTTATAGCTTTATTTAGTGCTTCTTTCATTTCTGGTGTAGCATTTTTTCATTCAGCATTTATTTCTTCTCTTAGTTCTGCAACTTCTTTTTCTTTTTCTTTTACTTTAAATCATATTTCTTCTGTTTTTATTTCCATTTCTTTTATCTTTTCTTCTGGTGTTTTGTTTCCTTCTTCTTTGTCGATTTGTGATGGTTTGTCTCATTTTTTGTTTTTAGACTTTTCATTTCTTTTTACTCTTTCATTTCAATATCTACTTTGAAGTCTTACATCAATTTTTCAATCTAATGAAATTATTCATCCTCATTCTGAATTTTTCAAGTGGTATGATTTATCATTTGGATTTTGTTCAACATCAAACTTTGTTCATTTTTCAAACGAACTTCATCCTGAATCTGATACTTCTCGTTTTCATTCTGGAGTCTTTTTTAATTTAATATTGTTTTCTCAATGTGTTACAGTAATTTCGTCTCATGCATTTAATTTTCTTAAATTTTTTCCAGAATTTTTTCCTCATTCTATCGTTCATGTCTTGTCTCACATAACGCTTGAAATATCTCTCATATTCATTCAGTATTCTCCAGCTTTTAATCAACATACTTGTTCTGGATTTTTTATTTTGTTTCATTTTTTATCTACTCATTCTACCTTTAATATATTTCATTCTTTGTCTATTCTTACATTAAATATATTTCATGTTCATTCTTGTGTCATTTGAATTGTAGATTGGCGCAACGCATGTTCTTTTATCTTCATTTGAAATTTTCAATTTAATCTAAGTCAGACTACCATTCCAAACATTGATATCAATTCTTCTCATGATATTGGTTTCAAACTTTGATCAAAAGTTAATGACAATATCTGATCGGTTAACATCATTCATCACATTTCTCAACCTAATCACAAAGATCGTGAAAATATTTTATTTACCATACTTGGTGTGTATGAATCTTTTGTTACAAGTTCGGCAATACGACCATTAACTTCTCCTATCATTTTTCAAGTTGCTTTTAAAACACCTAAAAATGCGATACTTTGTGCATAACTTTGCCAATTAGGGATTTTTTCTCAATCTGGTCATTCTGTATATCATCGTGGTATTAATCATTCTCATAAATCTTCTCAATTTATTGCATTATGAATAAATGTACTGCTAATATGGAACGTCGTTCATTCTATTATCATCGATCATCATTTCATTGCTAATTTTCATGCTAAAGAGCCAAGTGTCTCAGTTTTTTTTATTATTTGTATTGTGTTTTTTACTTTTTGGGTTAACTTAATTCACTTTTCCGTTGAGGTAGCAATATGCGAAACTTGTGTAACTGTTTTAGCTCATTTTGCCCCTTTAATTGCAAATTTTCATACAAATTGTTTTCCCCAAGTTCTAAATAATGAAGTGTTAAATGCTTTAAAAAAGTTCCATAGTTTTTTGATTCACTTCAATCATTTCGTCAATGATTTTGCTGCTCTAAACGCCGTGTAAATTGCTTCTCAAGCTCCATTCCAGCATAATAATATAGATACAGCTGTTACAACAACTTCTATTATAATTTCCTTTAGGATTGGTCATACTCTCTCAGATCATTCATCTGAAAAATCAAAAAATCATCACGCTCATACGCTATCATTGTATATCTTTGCTATTTCATCGTTTGAATTTATTCATCATCATCTTCTTATTAGATAAGGTGCTAGATTTCATCTAACCACTCCGTCTACTCAGCAGTATTTTATGCTTTTTATTGTATTTTTTGTCTCGTTTTCTGCTAATTCTTGAAAAAATGAATCATCTTGTTGTAGCATAAAATTTAATCAATTTAACATTGCTATATTTTCATCATTATTTCATTCTTCTTGTTCTGCTTTTTTTATTTGTGATGAAGTTAAATTTAGTTGTAATTCTGCTAATTGTTGTCTTGTCCTTTCTTTAATTTCTTGTCATGTGATTTTAAATTTATTTGCATTTTTTTCTTGTTGTTCTAATTGCGATTTTAAGGCTCTAATTTTATCATCAATTTGTCATCAATGTCATCTCCAATTTGGTATAAGTCATTTTTCTACCAGCCATTTTTTAAAATTTTTTACAGAATGTTTTCATTTAGTCCTTGCTGCATTATATAGAGCATCTATATTTGATTTCTTCGGTTCTTTAACTTCGCCATCCTCTCAGATGTCCTCCTCTGGATTAACTGAATATAACTCATTAATTCTTTCAAAATATTTTTCATAGTCATCTTTTTTCAAATCAACAATTCATTCTTCATAAATTATATTTCAATCTTCGTCTTCTAAAATATTTCAATTTTCATCTTTTTTAGGCACTCTTCAGTATTCTTCAAATATTTCATCTCTCAAAAATGCCGTCTGACTATTGTCAAACCATGTTCTTGATACTCAAAGTTTTCTCATCGCTATTATTTGTGATTTTTTATTTCATGATGATAAAATATTATCTATACATCATTTAATCTCATTTTCATTTATTTGCATGCTTGATCTGAGTCGGTTATGCTTGAAAAAAATTTTTAGCATGCTTGTTATTTTATTTTTAATATTTTCCATATTTGTATCCGTGAATTTTCATGTTTCTATATCGTTGATTACATCTCTTGTATATGTCTTTAATGCTGTAAACTCAATATCGTCGTCTTTTATTTTTGTATTTCATATTTTTTCTAGTACTGCATCTGCCCGATTTCATAACATTTGTAATCATTTTATTGCAAATTCTTTTTCATTTTCTTTTAATTCATTTCAAACTCAATAATCTTTTTCATTTATTGTTGATCATTTTTTTGTTAGATAATCAAAGCTGTTTCGCTTTGCACTTACTCTTTGTGATATATAATTTTTGAATTTATTATCATCTTCTATTCAATATTTTTTTAATTTTGCCTTTTCGATAAATGGTCTTTTTATTTCTGCTTTACTTCCCGCATTCCTTAGATTTAAAGTAACATAATAGTCTTTTCAACCCCTTTTTCACACTGGGGGGCTTTGTAATTCATATCATTCGAGTTTAGCTTGTTTTATTGCTTCATTTATGCTTGATTCTGTTATCTGGAAAAAGTTATCTCGATCTTTCTCTTTGAGTCTTTTCCTTAGCTTTTCTGGCATAGAATCGAATAAATCTTGTTGCTCTTGTTTTGATAAATTTATATTATTTATCTTTTCAATCCTTGCTTGTTCTCATTCTTTTCTTATGATTTTTGCTTCTTTTTTAATTTTTGATGGAGGTGTTAATTTTACTCATTCTCGAATTAGTGCTCTTTGTGCTAACACATGTCAATCTCAGTCAGATAAAACATAAGTTTTTTGTTCTTGGTCATATTGTAGGTAGCAACTTGCTGCCTCACCTGTATTTTCGTGGTAACTACTTGAAATCGCATTAATCATTCTTGTTTTAATTGAGCTGTTTGTACATTGTGAATAGTCAATTTTTCGCACCTCTCATGGTGATAAAACATCTCATAAAACTTGATGAATTTTTGGTCTATTTGTTGCTTTTGTGAGCTTATAAATTCAATCTTCTCATATTTCTACATATTTTACTTTTTTATTTGCTGTTTCTACTTTTCATTTTTCTTCGTTTATTACTTTATCATCTCAAATATCTTCTACTAAGTCTTCTATTAGTTTTATAACTTCGTTTTCATAATTGTCGATTATTGATCATAGTTTATTTAGTGTTTCTTTATGGCGTCTGATATAGTCTCGGTTACCAAGGTTTTTTGTGTAATCATCTATTTGCTTTTCATATTTATTGTATGCATTAGTAAATTCATTGAGTTTAGAGGGAAATTTTTTAATAAGTTCATTGTAATTTATAATTTTTTCTCTACTATTATTTAATTTCATTCTCATATTATAAAGATGCTTTTTTCATAATTCGGCAGTTTCTCTATTATATCAATCATATTTTTCGAAATTTTTGTAATCTAAAACTAGTTCTTTTGTTATATCATCTTGTCTTTTATTTTCTATTCTTTGTGCTTTAATTTCTGGCATTGATTCATTTTATAATGTAAACATATTTTCTAATTTTTTCAGTCTGTCATTATCTTTTGATTCTTCCACAAATTCCTTTTGTGATATAATTAATTTATTTACTTTGTTATTTAATTCGCTTATTTCTCAAATTAGTTTATTAATTTTTTCATTTTCCTTTATCCATTTTTTGTTTCTTTCGTCTTCGCTTCATGCAAAAACAATATCGAATACTATATCTATATCCTCTCATTCTAAGTTATCCATAAAAACTAGTAATTCATCATCATCCGAATATATCTCTGCTACTTTGTATAGGATAAGTTTTTTGTTTTCTTGTGTTAAATTTTTGATTTTTTCCAATGAAATCATTTTATACAAAATAATTTAAAATATTTTACTATATATGTTCATTATAATTGAATAGTTTATATTTTTCAAATTTTGAGAATTTTTTCTTTAATCCCCCCCCCCAATATTTCAAATGGTTTTATCTATATG
>CALCYP010000057.1 GCA_937906635.1 uncultured bacterium
TGATATTTACTACAAAAACAACAAAACTTATCCTCAAGAAGTTTTGGATCAAGTAGAAGACCATCTACAAAAATTGGAAAAAACAATGTGAAAAAAATTGTGAGATGCACAAGATCCATTGTTAGTTTCAGTTAGATCTGGAGCTGCTGTCTCTATGCCATGAATGATGGACACAGTTTTAAATCTCTGATTAAATGATGCATCTGTAATATGACTTGCAAACAAGACATGAAATGAAAGGTTTGCTTGGGATAGCTATAGGAGATTTATCCAAATGTTTGGAGATGTGGTTATGTGAGTAGAACATCACTTATTTGAGACAAAATTACAAAGTGTAAAAGATGCTAAATGAGTAAAAGATGATACTCAATTGGGTGTAGATGATTTACAGAAAGTAGTTTGATTGTATAAAGAAGTAATCAAATTAGCTACATGAAAGTTGTTTCCAAACGACCCAAGAGAACAATTACATATGGCTATAGATGCTGTATTTGGTTCTTGGAATAATGAGAGAGCTATCATATACAGGAGAATGAATGACATCAAATGATTACTTGGTACAGCTGTAAATGTACAATCAATGGTATTTGGAAATATGGGAGACAATTCTGGTACCTGAGTTTGTTTCTCCAGAAATCCATCTACATGAGAAAATAAATTCTATGGAGAATTCCTCATGAATGCTCAATGAGAAGATGTGGTTGCATGAATTAGGACTCCAAAAAAGATTGATGAATTGGCAAACATTATGCCTGATTGTTACAAGGAATTAGTTGCGATATACAAAAAATTAGAAGAACATTATCATGATATGCAAGATATGGAATTCACAATCCAAGAATGAAAATTGTATATGCTTCAAACTAGAAATGGAAAAAGGACAGCTGCGGCTGCTATCAAAATGGCAGTAGATATGGTAAATGAATGATTAATAGATGAAAAAGAAGCAGTAATGAGAGTTTCTCCAAGTCAATTAGATACATTATTGCATAAACAAATTGATCCAAGTGCAAAAAAAGATGCAACATTACTTACAAAATGATTACCTGCATCTCCATGAGCTGCTGTATGACAAGTCGTTTTCACAGCACAAGATGCTCATGATTGGAGAGAAAAATGAAAGAAAGTTGTATTAGTGAGATTAGAGACATCACCAGAAGATATTCAATGAATGGTAGCTTCTCAAGGTATATTGACTGCCAGATGATGAATGACGTCTCATGCTGCAGTAGTGGCTAGATGAATGTGAAAATGTTGTGTATCTGGATGTTCAGATGTACAAGTAAATGAGCACGAAAAGACGTTCATAGTAGATGGAAAAATATTTAGAGAAGGAGATGTTATCTCATTAGACTGATCTACATGAGAAGTATTCCAATGAGAATTAAACACAGTCGATCCTGATTTGTCTGGAGATTTCGGTACATTGATGTCTTGGGCAGACAAATACAAGAGATTGCAAATCAAAACAAACGCAGATACTCCTAGAGATGCTGCAAAAGCTATCGAATTTGGAGCTGAATGAATTGGACTTTGTAGGACAGAACATATGTTCTTTGAAGAGACAAGAATTCAAGCAGTCAGAGAGATGATAGTAGCAAAAGAAACTACAGAAAGAGTAAAAGCATTAGATAAAATCGAACCATATCAAAAACAAGATTTCGTAGACTTATTCAAGATCTTGGAAGGAAAACCTATGATTATCAGATTAATAGATCCTCCTTTGCATGAGTTTTTACCTCAAGAAGAAAAAGATATTGAATTCGTTGCTCGTGAAATAAATGTAACAGTTGATGAATTAAAAGCTACGATAGCTGATTTGCATGAATTTAATCCAATGCTCGGATTTAGATGATGTAGATTGTGAGTGAGATATCCAGAAATTACAAGAATGCAAGCAAGAGCAATATTTAAAGCCGCATTGGAAGTAGAATGAGCTCAACCATGGATTGAGATTCCTTTGGTAGGAAATGCTATAGAGTACAGAATGTTGAAAGACATTATATTGGAAGTTGCAGAAGAATTATGAGCAAATGGTAGAGTTAATTATAAAATAGGTTCTATGATAGAAGTGCCAAGAGCTGCTATCACAGCTGATCAATTTGCTGGAGAATGTGATTTCTTGTCATTTGGTACAAATGACTTGACTCAGATGGGATGTGGATTCTCTCGTGATGATGCAGGAAAATTCTTGAAATTGTATGTAGAAAAAGGAATTTATGAAAAAGATCCATTCCAAAGTATTGATCAAGAATGAGTTGGTCAATTGATGCAAATCTGTCTGGAAAAAGCAAAGAAAGTAAATCCAAATATCCATGTATGAATCTGTGGAGAGCATGGTGGAGAACCAGCTTCAGTAGAATTCTGTCATAGAATTGGATTGGATGAAGTTTCTTGTAGTCCATACAGAGTACCTATCGCAAGATTAGCTGCTGCTCAAGCTGCAATCAAAGAAATGAAGAAATAAAGAAATAGTGTCCCCCTTTACTGAAAGGGAGCCTGTCCGGCTTCAGCAGGAGTGGCCGAAGCTTGCTCAGCCATGCTGAGGCCGGGATCCCGATATATCGGGACTCACCCACTTCCCACAGAGTACTCCGTGGTCAGCCAGCTCCTTTCTTAAAGGAGCACAATATGGAAAAAATCCCTGGATTGAGTTCTGGGGATTTTTTTGTGTTGAAAAATTTTTGAATATTTTTATATAGATATTGTTTTAGATTATCAACATATTTCAATGAAAGGTTTATGGATATTTTTGCCAATAGCATTAATCGCTACATGATGTAGTATTACTTTTGATTTTGATGGTGCTATGATAGAGAGATTTACAAATAAAATATCTTATCTGTATGCAAATTGCTGGTCTGATATAGAATGACTACAAGAAACTATGACACCAGAAGCGATTGAATCAATGGATCAGACTTGTGTTGCTTCAATCAAAGCTATCACAAAAATAAAAGAAAAGATTCAAAAATTGAAATGAAAATTTTGAGAAAGTGAAGCTTTAAACCAGCTTTTGGCAAAAATTGATGAAATAATAAATTCTTTGCAGAATTCAAAGGATAAGATAAAGGAATATTCTTCAAATATAGATATTTCGTGATTGGTCAACCAGATGAGTTGAGAAAATTTAATTTGAAGTTTGGAAAGTTTGGTTCAAGAAATCAACTCTAATTAATTTTAAATTGACTCCCTTTTTACTGTATCCAGCTTTTTGTAAAGCAAGTTTTGTTTTAAGTAAGATTAGCAGTTATGTGGGTGTCTTTCCCCTATGGGGAATGCCTGTCCCGTCTTTAGCGGGATTGTTCGCCGTAGGCTAGTTGGTGGTACCCCCTCACCCCGATTTCATCGGGGAGCTCCCCCAAGGGAGCGATTTCCCTCAGTCTCCCTGCTGAAGCCGGGCACGGCGCTACGTTCGCCAGCTCTTTTTTAAAGGAGCAAAATTATGTTATTTCCTCACTTTTCCATGTGGAGTTCATTCCACAAATCATGCATTTGTTTGGACTCCGATGATAGCTTTTTCATTAAACTCTTGTAAATTATTTGCTCATACATAAGTCAGACTTGAACGAAGTCATGTCGTGAAACTATCTATAATATCTCAGACAGATTCATATCATTCTCTGAGGTAAATTTTTGATTTACTGATTCATTCGCGGTACATTCATCTCTTTTCTATTTCAAAATTATCTTGTTTTCCGTTTCTGAGTTCTACTGCCTTTTTACTAGCCATACCATAATTTTCTTTGTACATCAGTCCATCTTCATCATATCTAATATCTCATGTAGATTCATAAGTTCATGCAAAAGTAGTACCAAGCATCACATGATTTGCTCCAGCAGCCAAAGCTAGTGCCACATCTCTTGGTTCTTTGATTCATCAATCGGCTCGGACAAATCATCATAATTCTTTTGCCTGTAATGAGCATTTGTATACGGCTGTAAATTGTGGTCTTCATACTCATGTCTGCATTCTCGTAGTACACATCGCTCCAGGTCAGATTCAGACCTTTACTCCATTTGCTCCGGCTTCAATCAAGGCTTTTGTTCATTCTGGAGTGATAACATTTCCACTGATCAATATTGGCTCTTTTCCAAATTCAGCTCTAAATTCTTTGATAGCTTCAATCATCCTTTTTTGAAATCCGTGAGCAGTATCGAGTACAAAAATATTTATTCACATATCAAAAAGTGGTTTTATTTTTTCAACTCAATTTATTCAGATTGCTACTGCTAAATTTAATTTTCCATTTTTGTCCAAGGTTGGATTGTACATATCTTGTCTGATACAGTCTTTTTTTGTCAGAATTCATACTAATTTATTGTTGTCGTCTACGATTACCAATGATGAAATTCAATTTTCATCCATCAAATGATAAGCATCTCTATTTGAAATTCACAATTTTCCTGTGATTAATTTTTTTGTTTTCAAATTTCAAAGTTGTGAATATTGATCCAAATTTGCCATATCTTTTTCTGAGAAAATTCAGATTGGTTCGTTTTTGTCGTTTATCATAATTACACGGTTGTGGGATCTTTTGTGGATAATTCACATAGCGTCTCTAATCGTGTTTTCAGGTCTGACAGTGATGGCTGTATCGTACTTTATGTTTGCATTTTTTACTTCATTTATAATCCTAATTAGAGTATTTATGTCCATGTCTTGTGGCAAAACTCCAAGTCAACCATAACGAGCTATAGTTTCGGCCATTCTTTTCCCGGTGACAGCATTCATATTTGCACTGACAATAGGTATATGTGTTCAAAGATCATGTATTGGAGTGATGTCTACTTTTGATCTGGAATATCCATCGAAATAATTTTGAAAAAGAAAAACGTCTTGATAGGTCAATTCTTCATTTTCATAGATAGGATTATTGAATTTCATGGCACTTGTTTGAGTGTGATAAAGACAAAGAGAAATTATAAAGAAAAATAAAGGAAAAACAAGATAAGATGTATAAAAATTTTATCTTGGTGATGTGAATAGATCTCGGGGAGGTTGATTCTTTTCAATTGAGTAAACCCCGGGGTTAGGTTTCCGCTTCGCTGAAACCCCGGGGTCAGAAAGGATAACCTTCAGAATGGCGAAAATGTGCCATTTTCAACAACGACTTATCCGGATGGGAAAACCTAACCTCTGGGTTAGAAAGGAGATCTCTCTCCTGATTTCATCGAGAAATTCTCCGAGGGGAGCGAATTCCTAATTTCGTCATTTTAAACTGTAACTGAAGTGAGTCCCGATTTTGTCAGAAAAGGTGAGAAATCCATACATCTCTGTTTTATGAATTTTTCAGTCGATATTATTCTTCGAAATGATGAAAACAAAAAAAGACTTGAAATATATACAAAAAATTTTTAATAGGTAGTATACATATTTTGTATATATGTTGTAAAATTATAATACTTTCAAAGCCATAAAATTTAAATAAGTCAATTTTAAAATTTTAAAATGTGCATATAACCTGAAGTTTCAAACAACCATTTTTTTTAAAAAATGACTTGATTTTGTTTTTTATTTTCTTATAAGTTGCAACACGAAATGTGTTTTTTCGTATGTGCGGGTATGATGTAGTTGGTGTAGCATAGCAGACTTCAGCTCTGCTCGTACGGGTTCGAGTCCCGTTACCCGCTATTTGTGTATTAATGAATCCAATAATGTGACACTTTATAGTTGGTCTAATTGTTATTGTATTGTGAGGTGCTGTCATCTATTTTTCGCCGAGAGCAACTGAGTTTTTTGGTAGGATAGAGCGAGCAGAGCAACATTTATGAGGGACTAGAAACGCGTTTGTATCGTTTGGATTTATTGTGGTGATTTTGTGAATATTATTGATGTTTGGTGTCTTACAAAGTGGATCACCAATTGCACAAGAATAATTAAATAATGGGGAGATGGCAGAGCGGTCAATTGCATCAGACTGTAAATCTGACGCCTCACGGCTACGCAGGTTCAAATCCGGCTCTCCCCAATTTTGGGCCCTTAGCTCATTTGGCTAGAGCGCCTGCTTTGCACGCAGGAGGTGACGAGTTCGACTCTCGTAGGGTCCAAATTTATGTAAGTTTGTTGTTCGAGTCCCCATAGTTCAATTGGATAGAGCAACAGCCTTCTAAGCTGTAAGTTGATGGTTCGAGTCCATCTGGGGATAAATTTTGTTTTTTAGGGTGTAGAATTTCTAGTGTATAAATGAGTGCTATATGTTAAAAATTCTACATTCTGAAAATATATTTTAGGCTCTCGTAGTCTAGTGGTTTAGGACGTCGCCCTCTCACGGCGAAGATCGTGGGTTCGAGTCCCACCGGGAGTAATTTATGGCGGCGATTTGTATTTAATTTAATAATTTGTTGTATGCAAGATAAACCTTTCGTACAAAGGAATGATAAAAATGACAAGGTTACAATTTATATTAATCAAGCAATAAAGGCTCCGACTATTGTTGTGCTTGATGAAGAAAAAAATAACCTTTGATCTTTTCCAAGGAGAGTTGCTTTGCAGATGGCAGAAGATAGATGAGTTGATTTAATACAAATGCATTATGATCCAGTAAAGCAAGTTTGTACTGCTTTGTTGGGTGATTATGGTAAATATATGTATAAAAAGCAAAAAGATAATAAAGAAAAGAAAAAAGCTCAAAAGCAAAAGTGACTCAAAGAGTTGAAAATAAGTTATTCAATTTGAGATAATGATTTGGAATTAAAAGTGAAAAAGTGAAAAGAATTTTTGAATGAGTGATACAATGTGAAATATTTCATAAAGCTTAGGTGAAGAGAAAAAATGTATGAAGAAAAGGCTTTCTTGAAATTAAAATGAATTGTCTCTTCTTTGGAGGATGTTTGAAGGACACAATATCCTGATCCAAAAAAAGAAGTTCGATGATATAGTGTAATTTTATTCAGTAAAATTTAGAGAAATTATGGCTAACAAAATGAAGTCTCACAGTTGAGCAGCAAAGAGATTTAAAATCACAAAAAAGAATAAGGTTATGACAAAGAAATCTTGCAACAATCATTTATTGACAAATAAATGAGCTTCAAATAAAAAATCTCCTTATGGAAAACAATTATCAAAAGTAGATAGCAAGATGATAAAAAATTTACTTCCTTATAAATAGTATAGAAAATGGTTAGAGTTAGTAATTGATTACAAAGACAAAGAAGTCACAAAAAATATCTTAGCGAAGCAAAATGATTTAGATTGGGTAGAAGTAAGGTATACAATCAAGCAAAAGATGCTTTGGTAAAACAATGACAACATGCTTATGTTTCAAGGAGATTGAAAAAGAGGGATTTTAGGGCTCTTTGGACAGAAAGATTGTCGGCGGCTTTGAGGGAAAGATGATCAAAATATAGTACATTTATTGATGCTATGGCAAAAAAAGATATACTTTTAAATAGAAAAGTATTGTCAAATATTGCAGTAGCATTCCCAGAAGTGTTTGATAAAATTGTAAAAGAAGTTGTAAAATAGACGAAGTAGATCTTACATACAAAATGGTAAATAGTTCTGAGCTAAAATGAGAGAATATCATTCAGAATTGTTTGCCAGCGTTTGCCGGGGTGGCGGAATTGGTAGACGCGATGGACTTAAAATCCATTTCCACTTATATGGAGTACCGGTTCGATTCCGGTCCTCGGCAGTTAAACATTTATTTGTTTATTATAAAATTATGTGATTTGTAGTTCGAAGGACTTGAGATTTAAACACAAATGAGAGAATGATCTCTTTTTACAAAAAAGAATTGCGATCTTCTCATATTTTGGATAAAGCAAAAAAACAAGAGCACTATGGTACTAAATGGTACAGGAAATTTGTATCTTATGATTTCCCTAGTTTTAGGAGATATAATAGGATGAAGGCTGTTGTCTCAAATGCTTATAAGACAAACAAGAAAAAGTACAATACTTTGGCACAGTTGTGAAAGATTGCTTAATTGTTTGGTATAAATTCTTTATAAATAATATTTTGTAAAATGTATGCTGTAATAGAATTGAAAGGACATCAATATATAGTAAACGAATGAGATACTATAGTGGTTGACAATATGGATATCAAAGAAGGTGAAAAAGTTGAAATATCTGAAGTATTGTCTGTTTTTGATGAAAAAGCAGAAAAGGTATTGGTTTGAACACCATATGTAAAAGGTGCTAAAGTATCTGCACAAGTAAAAGAAAATAAAAGATGAGAAAAAATAAATGTTTTGAAATTCAAGAGAAAAGTTAGATACACAAAGAGAATTTGATTTAGACCTTACCAAACTGTTTTAGAAGTTAAAAAAATACAAGTTAATGGTTAAAGAATGAACTTTAGAACGAGATTGAGAAGTTTTGGACAAACTTCCTGCATGAATTCTAAAAGTAAGGCTTAAAGATGTAAATGCAGAGATTCGCTGTAAATTATCTGGAAAAATGAAACAGAAGCATATCTCTGTCATTCCTGGAGATCGGGTAAAGGTTGAAGTGAATCAGTACGATATGACACAAGGTCGTGTCGTTTACAGGTATAACAATTATTCTTGACATTCGGATCATACTGAAATATCTGAATAATCTAATATTTAATTAATTATCGTTGTTGAGATGAAAGTAAAGAGTTCAATTAAAAAAAGATGTATGTTTTGCCAAATAGTAAAGAGAAAAGGTAAACTTTATGTTATTTGCAAGAGAAACCCTAGACACAAAACTAGACAAGGGTAGTTTTTGTAAATTTATTTATTAATTAACACTTGATTGAAATGTTTAGATTGATGTGACATGTTTTGCCAGAGGATAAGTCAATTTGGATTGCACTTACAAATATCTATGGAATAGGTAGGAGTAGATCTAAAAAAATATTAGATGCTTTAAATATTCCTTTTATGAAAAAAGTAAAAGATATTTCTGAAGATGAGCAAAAGAAAATAAGTGATGAATTACAAAAATATGTTTTGGAAAATGATTTGAAAAGGGAGGTGGCATCTGCAATCAAAAGATTGAAAGAAATTAAATGTTATAGATGAATCAGACACAATATGTGATTGCCTGTCAGATGACAATGTACTAGAAAAAATGCAAGAACTGCTAAGAAACTTTTGGGTAGATCAAAAGTTAGACCAGTTTTGAAAAAATAACTTTATTTAGATAATTTTATAAATTATGGCTGCTGTAAAAAAAGCAAGTAAGAAGAAAGATGTCAAAATCATAAGTGGAATATTGTCTGTAAAAACTACTGATAATAATACTATGATAGTATTGACTGATAAAGAATGAAATAAAGTTCTTTGATGAGGAACATGACTTTTGTGATACAAATGAGCAAAGAAAAATACTCCATACGCTGCAGAAATGCTTACAAAAAGTATATTAAAAGATGCTCAAGGTTTGTGATTGAAAGATATTTGAATTGTGTTTAGATGAGCAGGTATGGCGAGAGATGGTGTTTTCAAAGCGATAAACGAAATATGAATGATAGATATCATGTACATAAAAGAAGAGACACCAATCCAATTTGGTTGATGTAAATGAAAGAGACCAAAGAGAAATTAATAATAGCCGATAGCTAATGGCTAATAGCTAATAGCTATGAGCTGTCGCATAGCGACTTTGACTTTATATAATATTAGTTTAATCAATGAGGTACACAGGACCAAAATTTAAATTATGTAGGAGAGAACAAGTAAATCTATTTTGAACAGACAAATATGATGTAAAAAATAGGAGATCTTTGCCAGGACAACATGGTTCTTCTATGAAGAGAAATTCTGAATATGGAAAATTATTGAGAAATAAACAAGTTTTGAAGAGATCTTACATGTTATCTGAAAAACAATTTGTAAAACTTGTTCACGAGACATCTGCAAGATATTCAAAAAATCACAATATAAGTCACGATGAAGCTTTGTATATGTTTTTGGAAGCTAGAATGGATTCTATATTGTATAGATCAGGAATAGCAAAAACTATGATGCAAGCAAGACAAATGGTGAATCATGGAAACTTCTTGTTGAATGGAAAGAAACACAATATCCCATCAACATTCCTAAAACCAGGAGACAAAATAACATTGAAAGAAAAGTTAAAGGCATCTCCATTGTTTGCAGGAGCTACTGTAAGTAAAACATTGAAAATTCCTTCTCGAATAAAAGTCGATAGGAATAAATATGAGGTAGAAGTATTGGCTTTGCCAAAATTGTGAGAATTGTGAACAAATGCTGATATTTTGAAAGTTATCGAATTCTATGCTAGAGCATAGTGTCAAATAAAATTAAAAATTTATATCTTTTTTATACGCCTATGTTAGATATTCAAAAGCTTATAGGTACACCAAGGATTGTAGTATCCGAAGAAGGTAAAGTAACAAAATTTGAATTGAATTATTTGCCAAGATGATTTGGACACACATTATGAAACGCATTGAGGAGAATAATATTGTCTTATAATGTTTGATGAGCAATAACTTGATTGAAAATAAAGTGAGTGCCACATGAATACAGTGTGATTGATTGAGTGAAAGAGGATGTGATATCTATGATGTTGAACTTCAAAAAATTGAAATTTAAATTTGATCCTAGTGTAGAAAGTATTCAATGGATTCCACAAAGATTTAAATGAATATGACAATACACATCTGATGCTTTGAAATTGCCATCAGGAGTAGAATTATTAAACAAAGATGTATATTTGTTCGAGATTACAGATCCATCTTTGGAGATAAACATGGATGTAAGAGTAGAAAAATGATACAAATATTATAGTGTAGAATATTTGAGAAATCGTGATACAGAAGAAGAAAATAGCGATGTAAATACATTGGTAATCGACAATGAATTCAAGTTGGTTGATTATATAAAATACGATGTAGATGAAGTTATTGATGACTTCACAGGATGAACGAAAGATAGTTTGAAGATAGAAGTTTGATCATTATATGATTGAGTCTCTGCAAAAGAAATGGTTATGTTTGCTGGAGAAGTTTTGGCTTCTTATGCAAAATTATTCATTTTTGATGATGTATATATTGATAGATCAGTATTACTTGAATATGATGACTTGAACTTTGAAAAGGATAAATTGCCAGAAGAAACTAATATCAAGACAATGCCTATTGATGCTTTGCCATTGAGTGAGAGAACAAGAAATGCATTAATTAAAAATAATATATTGTATGTAGAAGATTTGGAGAAGAAGAAAAAATGAGAATTGTTATTGATGAAATGAGTATGAAGAAAGGCTATAGATGAGATAAATCAATCTCTATGAAATATAGGAAAAGCTTTGATTGGTTAGATTTAGATTATTTGTTTATTTAAAATGAGACATAGAATTAATAAGTTAACACAACTTAATACATGAGCAAAAAAGAAAGAAGTTTTTGTAAAGATTTTGCTTTCAAATTTGGTTAAAAATGGAAAAATCACAACAACTCCAAAAAGAGCAAAAGTATTGAAAGCAGAAGCCGATGCTTTTTTCTCAAAATTAGTTAAGACTTATACTAGATACTCTGATGAAAATGATGCAAAGAGAGAGTGTATAAATATAGTAAAAGCTGAAATTTTTGGTGAAGAAGAAGGTAAAAAAGTGATAAATACACTATTGCCCAAATACCTCCAAGATAAACCAAAATCTTATGTAGCGTCTTACAAAATGTGATTTAGGAAATGAGATGCTGCAGAGCAAATTATGTTGAAGTTGTTATAGTTTTTATATAAAGAATCTTAGTTAAGATGGAATTTACAAAAAAAGATTTGAACAAGACTCTTTGGGTAAAGAGAGTTGATCAGGAAAAAAGCAGGAAACGATACAGAGTTGATGCTACAGGAAAGACATTAGGTAGATTAGCAGTAGATATTGCAAATAAACTTGCATGAAAAGATAGTGCTTATTTATCTGATTTTTGGGATGCTTGAGCATATGTTTTAGTAGAAAATGCTGGAAAATTCATCGTAAAATGAAATAATAAATTAAAGCAAAAGATTTACTATTCTTACAGTGGATATAAATGAAATTTAAAGAGTATCACATTGGGAGAATTGATTCAAAAAGATCCTACAAAAGCTCTTTGGTTTGCTGTCAGATGAATGCTTCCAAAAAATAAGTTGAGAGACTCTAGGATGAAGAGATTAAAATTAGAAGTTGAGACAACAACTAAATATGACAATTTTAAACCTGTAAACTTATATAAATAATGGCTACAAAAGAATATAATCACGCAGTTGGTAGAAGAAAAGAGACTTCTGCAGTAGTAAAATTGTTTCCAAAAGGAAAAGGAAATTTCACAGTAAAGACATCTAGTGGAAAAGAGATTTCATTAAAAGAATATTTTTGAGGAAATACTTATTTGTATGAAAATGCTATAGCTCCACTTGTTACACTTTGAAAAGATTATCTAAAAGAATTCGATGCTGAAATAACTATCAGATGAGGATGAATCTCTGGACAATCTGATGCTATCAAATTGGGATTTGCCAGAGCGTTGATAGATTGGAATACGGACTTTAGAACCACTTTGAAACCTTATGGATTTTTAAAAAGAGATCCAAGGATCAAAGAAAGGAAAAAACCAGGTTTGAAGAAAGCTAGGAAGGCTCCTACATGGTCAAAGAGATAAGTCGCCGGAGGCGACAGCTAATAGCCATGGCTACTGGCTAATAGCGATGAAAATTTATGTCTTAAATATAAAGGGCAGTGCACAAAATGTGTGCTGTTTTTTCGATATCCTGAAATTTTTTATTGCATTTTTCTATAAAATTGGTATTTTAAATTTGCGTATAATAAAGTCATACAGAATTACAAAAGTCGTGTACATTGTTTTTTGCTAACAGAAAATTTTAGCATTCTAGTTGCTGGGAATATCTTCTGTTGGCTTGTAAACAAAGTACGACAAAATTTATTATACGCACCAACAATTAGGGTGCTTTTTTAGTTTTTTAAAAAATATGATGAAAAAATGAAAATTGTTTTTTTCCCAGTTGATTATGGCAACAATGTTATGCAGCATAAATTATGCTAATACAAATTGTTGGGAGCTTTATTGAGACATCCCTGATAGTATATATACAGACAATGTAATCTATTGATGTGATGGAAATATTCCAGTAATTTCGATTTATTCGTGAGATAAATGAATTACAATGAGGGCTATGAATGAATGAGCTACGACAATTAATATTAATAGTACTTGATCATATGGATACTATTATCAGCGGGGTAATAATTATTGATTTGAATCATGCTATCAAAATGGATGTAATACTTTTTCATCATGATCATATTCAGTAGCAATTATAAGGACAAATTGTCTTGAATATGGTCCAGAAAATCCATTTTTTAGTAATGAATTTAGTTATTACTATCCTGGTTATGGTGTATTTAATGATTATTGCTCACCTAGAAATGATAATCTTCGAGGGTGAAGTTGAGATAACCAAACAAATAATTGGTGATTTGATACATGAGTATTTCAAGTAATAAATCCAATAAATAGAAGATGAATGTGTGATACATGATACCATATCCCAAGTGCATGAGAATTAGATGCGTTAATAAACTTATATACATCAAAATATTGAAATTTAAATAATTTTTATGAAAATTTTTATTTGCCAATTGCTTGAAATTGGGATAATCAATGGAATTATGCTCTCCCAAAAGTTAACAATATTTGATCGATGTGAAATATTTGGTCATCTTCTCCTAAATCTGATGGAGGGGCTAAATATATCTTCTTTTCAAATAATAATAGTACAATATGAACTGAGACAATATATGATTATCGTAATTTTGGTTTTTCTGTTCGTTGTTTTAAGGATATATATATGCCAAGAAGTATAGATATTTATTTTATGTCAGGTGATGTATTTTTGTGAAGTTGAGAGTGTTTTGAAAATTTAATATGTTCAGTACCAAATGAGATAATAGCAAGTGTATCGAAAATTTGATACGTAATTGGCTGGATTCGTTCTGGTACAGAGTCGATTTTTGATTTTGAAAACACTTTGATTTCATGAGATTTGATAGACGATAGATGAAATATGTATTTTATGGTTAGGTGGATGCCTATAGAATATACAATCAAATATGAACTTAATGGATGAGTAAATAATGAAAATTTCTACAACAATCAAATTAAAGCCAGATTTTGGTGGAATGTCAAAAAAAATAAAGGATCCAGAAAATTTCGAATCATTAATGACTTTAATTGAGGAGAACTATAAAAATGATGATCCCAATAAGATATATAGAATAAAAGATTTAAAAACTGAAAAAATAATAAAAGATCAAAATGATTTTGAATATCTGATACTTGAAAATTATACTGAAAAAGAAATAAAATTATTAATAAGTATAATAGATAAACCAAAAATTCCTGAATATAAAGAGGAAAGAAATCATATAAGTTTCAAAAGTAATTTAATTTTACCAAAACAAGAAGAATTAAGTGAGGAAGAACAAATAAAGCAAAAAAAAGATGAAATTTTTAAGGAAAGACAAAATTTCCAAAAAGAAAAAGAATCCTGGGAGCAATTATTTTCAGAGCAAAAAAAGCGTTTAGAGCAAGTAATAGAATTATTTAAACAATATAATCAAAACAAGGAATTAAAAATGCTCAAATTAAACGAAGAAGAAAAAATATCCC
>CALCYP010000058.1 GCA_937906635.1 uncultured bacterium
GTTTTTTATGCAAAAACAGGATGATATTTTTCTAGTCTAACTCAAATATCATAAATCGCTTTCATTTCAGTTTTATTTGTTTGTAATAGGTATATATCATATCTATTTTGTAAATTTAACCGTAATTTTTCTGAAGTTCAAAAAGCTTTTGCAAGTCTCATTGCTATTTTTGGAGTAATATTCCTCCTTCATTTTATCAAATTATTTAGTTCTGATTTATTTATTCACAAAATGTCAGAAAAATCTTTTTGAGAAATTTTCCTTTCTTTCAGTTCTTCTTCGATATATTTTCCTGGATGAAAAGCCATTGGTATTCATTCAACTCTTTTTGTCATTTTAATATTTATGATAATAAATTTAATGATAATCTACTAAATCAACAATTATTGTGGTTAATTCTGGTTCAACTTTAATTTCAATTATCAATCTTCGTTGGTCATTTACTCTAATTGAGTGTCTGTTTATTCTTTTCATTGTAGCTTTTCTAGATGAAGAGATTTCCATTGGTACAGATCTTGCAATGTTTCCGAATCCATAATGTAGTTTACGAGATATACAAATTTATCTTCAATATATTTGGAATAAACTCATACTCTTTCGTTGTAATAAATCTGCTTCAATGTCTTGTTTTTAAATTCAACTTTCATTTTCATTGATTCATGGATAAATTATCATTTATTCGGTTTTCAATATACTCAACTTTTTTACAAAATCAAGTTTTTTATCGAATTTAATGATTTATGTTTTTATAATATAAATTTAAAATTCTTTGTCAAATGATTTTTGGACTATATTTATTATCTCTCTTTTTCAATGGAAGTGTTTTTAATGATTTTTTAATGCTTTTTGCCTCCGGCGGCCGTTTTTTTGTTATGCTTGATTTTTTAAAATATAATTGATATTAATCCTTTTTGATTTTATCTAAAAAGCAAAAGAATATTCCGTAGCTCTGCTATGTGGGATTGTTTGTTAAAAATCAATACATTTTTTTGTAAAGCTATTTTATAAAATGAGTTAAAAAAAACTTGCAATGCGCATTAATTTTGCTATAATAATATACTATAGTGTAGGTTTTATCTTATTATCAAAAGATATTATGGACTATAAAATAATTAGACAACTTAGGAAAGAACATAATTGGACACAAGATCAAGTTGCTGAAATGCTTTGAGTTAGTAGAGTGACTTATAATTTAATTGAGAATTGAAGAACTTCGCGAGATCCATACATTGATCAATTCCAGGATATTTTTGATGTTTCTTTTTCTGCTCTTGAATGTACCAATATTCAAAAGGAAAAATCAGTAGATGTTAATATATATGAAAAATCAAAAGAGTTGATATTGTATATAATTAGTAAAACTTCTCAGTTACCTAACGTTTGAAAAACTGTTTTGTATAAAATGTTGTATTTCTGTGAGTTCGATTGGTTTGAAGAAACTTGAGAGAGATTTACATGAATGGATTTTATTAAGTTGCCAAAATGACCAGCACCTCAAGGTTTTGATTTTATGATTAATAAGATGTTTAAAGATAATGAGATAATTCCTGTAAATGCAAGGTTTATGTGATATACTCAACAGAGGTATCTTATTAACAGAAGATTGGAAAATGTTTTTATTGTAGGCGAAAAACAGAAGTTTGTTGATAGTATAATTGATAGGTTTAAAGAGATGAATGCTTCAGAGATATCTGAATATAGCCATTGAGATATTCCTTGGAAAGTAACTTCAGATATGAATGTTATTGATATAAATTTGGTGAATAGTCGTATGTATCCTTATTCTGTAAAAGCAAGGAAAATGGCTTTGGATCAGGATTTGAATCAATTAACTAATAATCCTGCTTTTAGTTTTTTACTTGATGAAGAAGATTTATATGAAGATGTTATATAATTCGTGAGATATTGTTTTATGTCCTATGAAGTTTTCTGACTGAATTGGGTGAAAATTTAGACCTGTTGTTATTTTAGCGGAAGATAGGTGAGATTTTTTGGTTTGTGCTATTTCTTCTCAAATACACCAATGATGAAGATTTGATTTGTATATAAATTCAGATGATGAAAATAATTTGCGTAGTGCAAAATCTGTTATAAGGATATTTAAAGTGACTACAATAACTTCAGAATTAATACATAAAAGATGGTGAAGACTTTCAAAAAATGACTGGATTCGTCTAAAAGATAATATGTTACAATTTGTAAGTTCGTGGTAAATTGTTTTAATTATTGTTGCTCGCTTTTACTTTTAATTTTTTAATGTTTTGCCTCCGGCGGTCCAATTTTTCTCAGGAGCAAGAAAAATTGGAGAAAAAGTGCTCTTTAAAAAATTTTTCAGTCATACTTTTCGTTTGTTGATTTACTACTGTAGTCGGC
>CALCYP010000059.1 GCA_937906635.1 uncultured bacterium
AACGCAGAAAATTGAAGATTATTTAGTTTTAACCCTTTTGCTTTTTCAACAATTTTTGTTGCTTTATTTTCTGTAAGAGTTGTTATGTCATTGTTGTTAAACTCAAATTCAGATTTCTCTTTTTGTTTTTCTTGATCTCCTGTAGGTTTTTCTGCAGGAGCTCATTTTGTGACGACTGGTATTGTTTGTCATGCAATATCAGCACTAGCACTAACCACTTCTTGTCTGCTATTAGTTCTTGGATTTGAAACTGCTGTTACATCTGGGGTTGACACTGAACCGTTTGTGTCAATTGTTTCATTTGTTGGTGGGTTATTACGTACATACTGTTCAAAAGCTTGTAATGTCTTTCATCCAAATTTTCAATCCACTCCAAATTTTCACAAAATTTTTCAATCTCATTTTACAGTTTCATCTTGTGTTCCATCTTCTGGTATTTTAGTGATAATCCTTTGAAATTTTTTTACATTTTCTTCTTTTACATTTTTTTCTCCTCATTCTTTTAATAAGTTTAATAGCTCATCTTTTTTATCAAAGTTGTTGGCATTAAATAGATTTGCGATTTCTTCTTTATCAACTTTATTTCAATCACTATCTTTATATGTGTCTATCTTCAAAGTTGATCCATTTATACTAATAATTTCATTTGTTTTTGTCTCGTCTTTTTTTTCATTTATTTTTGATTCAAAAATTCATAATTCAGTGGCTGTAGAAAAATTTTGCAATTCAAAAGTCATTGGACCAATAATGGTTTTTTCGACTTCTTTATTCTTAAAAGTATCCAATTTAATTAACTCATTATCCAACCAATTATTGAAAGCTGCTTGCAATGTTTCCATTCTAGTATCCTTAGTAAATTCATTTTTATGACCTTCCAAAAAATTATTAAAATGCTGTTCCATTTCTTTATCAAATTTTGCAAAATCAAAATCATCACCAATTTTTTCTTTATCAATTTGGTTTTGCAATCAATTTTTGTTTACAAGATCGTTTACATAATCTTTTCCTTCTACAGCCATTTTTTTAATAGTTAATGTTTAAAATTTGTAAAATATTAGATACATTTCAATTTTATCTAAAATTCTATATTTGACAAAAATTGGATGCTTTTTTGTTAATTTGATTAACCATTTTTTTGTTTTTGTGATATGGTATGTGTTTGAGATGAATTTTTTACTTATCCTTGAAAAAAGTTTTTATATTGTTAAATTCGTTACCAGCTATTTGCTATCAGCTATTAGCCACAAGCTAACATTGCCACAATAGTTTATTCGGTAGAACGCGCCCCTCGTAAGGGTGAAAGACGGGTTCGAATCCCGTTCGTGGCTAATTTGCTTTTTTTTGCTCCTTTTTAAAGGAGCTGCCCGAAGCTTGCTCAGCTATGCTGAGGGCTGAGGATTTTTGTGCCGCTATAGTTTAGGTGGTAAGCGTTTCGATGAATTGGGGAATCACGAGTTAAAATCCATAGGCCACAGTAGTTCAGTCGGTAGAACGCATCCATGGTAAGGATGAAACACGGGTTCAAGTCCCGTCTGAGGCTAAGTGTATATAATGTATTGAAATAAATAAAAATCACCCCTAAATCCCCTCTTCCCTGCTAGAGCCGGGCACGGCGAAAAAGAGGGGACTTAAGATTTAAAATAATTATTCATTTTTAATTCTTCATTATTAATCATGTATACTCCAAACGAAGAAATTTTAAGAAAATATGCTGATGTGATGGTAAATTTTGCTTTGCGAAATGGAAAATGAATTAAGAAATGAGATGTGGTTTTTGTACAAATCCCAGAATGTGCAAAGCCTTTTTATATTCCACTTCAGACTGCAATACTCAAGGCATGATGACATCCAATTTTTCAATATTTACCAGATTGAGTAAGTAGAAATTTCTATGAACAAGCTAATGATGGACAGCTTAATTTCTCTCCAATGAAATATCTAAAATGAAGAATTGATGAAATCACTCACAATTTATTTGTGATAGCAGAATCTGATTTGCATGAATTAGATTGAATAACTCCATCAAAAATGATGAAGAGAGTAGCATCAAACAAAGCATATCGTGAAATGAGAAATAAAAAAGAGAGAGATTGAAAATTTTCTTGGACGTGCTGTCTTTATGGTACTCCTGCTATGGCAAAAGAAGCAAATTTGAGTGAGGAAGAATACCGAGATCAGATAGTCAAAGCTTGTTTTTTGGATGAAGAAGACCCAGTGAAAAAATGGAAAGAAGTAAATACTATGATTCAGCAAAAGAGAGATATATTAAATGATATGAAAATACAATATGTGCATGTAGTTTGACCAGATGAAGATTTGAAATTGAAAATTTGAAGTGATAGACTTTGGGCTGCTGGTGGATGATGCAATATACCATCTTTTGAAATTTTCACATCTCCAGACTGCAGAGATATAAATTGACGAGTAAGATTTAATCAACCACTATACAGATATGGAAATTTGATTGAGTGAATCGAATTAGAATTCAAAGATGGATTTGTAGTCAAAGCAAGTGCAAAGAAAAATAATCAAATTCTTCAAGACATGATAAAAATTGAATGAATGACTCAAATAGGAGAATTTAGTCTGACAGATGCTAGGACCTCAAAAATTACAAAATTTATGGCCGAAACATTGTTTGATGAAAATGTTTGATGACAATATGGAAATACACATATAGCATTGTGAATGTGATTTGATGAATGCTTTAATTGAGATCAATCAAAACTAGATAATCCAGAATTTAAGAAATCAATTTGATTAAATATGTCAGCTGAACATGTGGATATTATTTCTACAGCAAATAGGACAGTTACAGCGACTTTACAAGATGGCAGTGAAAAAGTTATATATGAAAATGGAATGTTTACAATCTAATTAAGAATATGTCTTTTACAAAAATTTATTTGCATTGTGTGTTTGCGACAAAAAATAGAGAAAAGATTTTGAAATCAGAAAATGATATTAGAATCCAAAATTACATCAAATCTATATTTGAAGATTCAAGTCGTGATTGTCATGTCTTAGCAATAAATAATGTACAAGATCATATACATATCTTATTTTCTCTAAATCCTAAATATTCCATTTCAAAATTAATACAAGAAGTAAAAGGATTATCTTCTAAATTTATAAATGATAATCATTTATGTGATAAGAAATTTAGTCGATGAAAATGATATTGATGTTTTTCTTATGCAGAATCTCAAATTGATACTGTGAAAAAGTATATAAAAAACCAAAAAGAACATCATAAACAGTATGATTTCGAAAAAGAGTACAAGGATATATTAGATAAATTTCATGTAAACTATGATGAGAAATATTTATTTGACTAAAGGAGTCGTCGCTTCGCGACTATATGTTTCTGGTCATTTGTATCCAACGGCTAAAGCCGTTGGTTAATCTTGAATTGAGTAGGGAATCGTCGCTTTGCGACTTTATGTTTTTGGTGTGTTTATACCCAACGGTTAAAACCGTTGGTTAAATAAAGATACATTTGAAGGAGTTGTCGCTTTGCGACTAATTGATGGCCAGGGAAGTCCCGAAGGGACGAAATATCAAATAGCTGAGGACTTTAGTCCTCAGCGGTATAGTTGAAAAATAAAAAAAGTCCCAAAGGGACGAATCTATCTATTATATAGAATAAATATGATAAAGAATCGTCGCTTCGCGACTATATGTTTTCTGGTCATTTGTATCCAACGGTTAAAACCGTTGGTTAATCTTGAATTGAGTAGGGAATCGTCGCTTTGCGACTTTATGTTTT
>CALCYP010000060.1 GCA_937906635.1 uncultured bacterium
GCGTTTTGACTGAAAGTCATCCGGCTTCAGCAGGGTTGCCCACTTTTGTCGCTGGCAGACAAAAGTGGGTCGGGGTCCGGGGCGAAGCGCCCGATTAATGTAGATAACTAATGTAGACAACCCGCCAGAGACTAAAAAGACATCCAATACTAATTTATTATTAACAACCCACAATGGTTTCAACATTATCAAAATTCTACACAATACAAACTTGAACAAACAATCCTATTTTAAGGACAAAATCAGAAAAAATCACAAAAATTGATGAAGATTTGATTAATTTGTGAAATGATATGATAGACTTGATGTACGAAAACGATTGAGTCGGCCTTGCAGCCCCACAAATCTGAAAAAATATTAGAATGATTGCTGTCACTTCTCGAAAAGAGACAAAAAAATGACAAGAATTAGCAAGCGAGACAATCATGATTAATCCTGAAATCACTGAAAAATCAAACGAAATGGTGGTATGAAAAGAAGCGTGTCTCTCTGTCCCCGATGTAGAATGATATGTCAAAAGACACAAAAACATTACCGTGGAATATACGAGTTTAGATTGACATAGAAAAACCAAAAAACTAAAAGATTACAATGCCGTAATAATTCAACACGAAGTAGATCATTTGAATTGAATCCTCTTTGTAGATAAACTTGAAAAAGATTATAAAGAAAAAAAGAAATAATATTGAAAATACAAAAAATATTATTATCTTGGACATAATTTTATTTATAATATCAAAAAAAAATGGAAACAACAAACACAGCCAGCTCTTTATTAGGTTGACTCAGCATATGAGTGGTAATCCTCATCGTAGTGATAATCCTGATTGCAATAGTAGCTTGAATGTACAATTGATTAGTAAAATTGAGACAAGCCGTAAAAGAGGCATTGTCAGATATCGATGCACAAATGCAACTTAGATTTGATTTAGTAGAAAATTTGGTAAATACGGTAAAATGATATGCAATTCACGAAAAAGAGACATTGACACAAGTAATTCAAGCCAGAAATATGTATATGAATGCAAAGACAGAATGAGAGAAATTTGCTGCAAACGACCAATTGACTTGAGTTTTAAAGACACTTTTTGCAGTATCTGAAAGCTATCCAGATCTAAAAGCAAATCAAAATTTCTTGCAATTACAGACAGAACTTTCTGATATAGAAAACAAAATTGCTGCTGCAAGGAGATTTTACAATTCTTCAGTAAAAGATTACAATACTGCAATCCAAGTATTTCCAAAAAATCTTGTTGCAAAAATGTTTTGATTCAACGAATATGATTTTTTTCAAGTTACAGATGAAGCAGCCAAAAAAGCTCCAAAAGTACAATTTTAGTTTAACATAGTCCATATACAATGTGAATATATAAATCTATAAACAGCAATAAAATAAAGACTATTGCTTTGATTATATGTTTTCCTTTATTGTTATTTGTCGTTACCTATTTTATTATACTTTTATTCTCATGATGAAATAGGAGTGATACTGTAGCACAAGCAATAGATATTGCTACGACACTATCTATCATTGTCACCATAGTTTGAACTATATCACTATTTTTCCAAAAAAAAATAATTTTCAACTACACTTGAGCCAAAGAATTACAAAGGAAAGACAATCCCAAAATTTACAATATCGTAGAAAATTTATGCATCTCAAAATGATTAAAGACTCCAAAAATTTGAATCATCCAAGACAATAGTATGAATGCATTTGCTACATGATGGAGCGACAAAGATTCGCGAATAGTATTTACATCTTGATTAATAAATAGGTTAAACGATGATGAGATTGCAGCTGTAGCTGGACATGAACTCACACATATTGCAAATAGAGATTGTAGACTTATGGCCGTAATTGTAATATATATTTGAATATTTACTACTATATGATCATATATTTGTAGATATGGACTATATTCTTGAGGTTCCTCCAACAATAAATCAAAATCATGAGCAATTCTCATCATAATATGATTAGTATGCCTATCTTTGTGATATATTTTCTATCCTCTTATCAGACTTGCCATATCACGCAAAAGAGAATTTTTGGCAGATGCCTGAAGCGTACTTTTGACAAGAGATAGAGACGCTATGATTTCAGCATTACAAAAAATCAGTACAGACTCTACAGTAGAATCAATTCAAAGAGATACAGTAGCAGCTATGTGTATCGAAAATCCAATTCCAAAACTAAGAAAAGGACTTTCAAACTTATTTTCCACTCACCCTTCTGTCGAAGACAGAATCGCAGCACTAAAAAATTATTAGTCGACAGTTATTAGTCAGCAGTCGACCGTTGTTTATTCTGTCGACTATAGACTATCGACTAATGACCCCGACGACTTTAGTCGTCGAGTAAATCATGCACTCATTTCAAATACTTGTCATCTACATGGGTATATATTTGAGTCGTAGTAATACTTGAATGTCCAAGTAACGCCTGTACAGCACGCAAATCTGCTCATTTTTGGAGCAATGCTGTAGCAAAACTGTGTCTCAAAGTATGTGGTGTCACTTTTTTCTTAATTCATGCTAAATTTTTGTACTTTTTCACTATCTCCTCTACTGAGTTTCTAGACAATTTATGTCACCTACTATTTTGAGACAAACTAATAAACAAATATTCTGAATTATCTGATCTAGCCTTCAAATAATCTACCAAAGCTTCTTTTGCTTTTTCAGTCATAAAAATTGCACGAATTTTTGATCACTTTCACATCACAGAAAATTGTTTTGTTTGAGAGTCCAATTCGGATCTTTTTAAATTAATAAGCTCTGTAACTCTGAGACCAGTACCATACAAAATATTTAAAATTGCTAAATCTCTTTTTCTTATTAAATTATTTTTTTCGTATTCAAAAGGCGCATCCAATATCTTTTGTACTTCTTCTTGTGTGAGAAAATTTACATCTCTAGTTGGCATTTTTGCTAATTCAATTTTATCTGGAGATATACAATCAATATCATTTTTCAGACAAAATTTGAAAAAAGACCTCAGAGCTACAGCATGATAGTTTACAGTTTTTTTTGATAATCAAAGCTGATTTAGATACATCCTGTAATCCAAAATATGCATTGCCTTAATATCTCTGACATCCACATTTCAAACATAATTTACAAATCTATTTAGCCACAAACTATAATTTTCCAAAGTTTTTGGACTATTATTTTTTTCAAATTCTAAATAATAAAGAAA
This sequence comes from uncultured bacterium, assembly GCA_937906635.1. GTDB lineage: Bacteria > Patescibacteriota > Gracilibacteria > Absconditabacterales > Absconditicoccaceae > JALOAF01. The sequence continues at coordinate 3,203 of CALCYP010000060.1, forward strand.
TTTCTCTAGCAAAGATTCTATACTATACATATTTTCCAACTTATCTCCTGAAGAAAGTTGCGATTTTATGGTTCAATTATCCATAAATTTTTTATTTTGTTAAATCTGATAGTTTTTTTAGTAAATCATCCATCCTATCAAATACACTTGTATCTATTTCTTCTCAATTTTCAAGCTTTGTTAATTCTCCCTGTGCAGTATTTTGTATACTACGTCAGACATTTGCCACTACTTGTTTTCCATTACTTTCTCCCCAATCGAGATAGTATTGTCCAGATGCTGCATAAGCATTTAATCTATCCACATATTCTTGTGCTTCTCACAATATATCATTAATTTCAGCAAAAGGATCAAAATCTCAATTATCTTCTCATCACTCCTCATCTCCTCATATTTCATTTGATTCTCAAGTCTCTGAATCAATCTCTCATTCATCATCACTAATGTAGTTCTCCTCTCAATCTCAAGAAATTTCAGGATCCTGATTTTGATCTCAATCTTCATCTCACAGCAAAAGACCAGCTAAACTATCAGGATCTATCTCCTGCTCTTGTACATCATCTCAAAAATCTTCAATACCAACTTCTTCAATATTTTCTTCATCTATATTATTTTCATCTATATTGTTTTCATCTATATTAACCTCTTCATTATCTCACACAAGAAATCAAACTACAGGGTCATTTTTATTGATTATCTTAGAAAATTCCTCAGGAAACATTTTACTAGCGACATAGACACCGACTCACAACAAAACACAAACTAACAAAAAAATTCATAACACTTTAAATCATGATTGTTTTTTTCTTTTTTTCTGAGCTACAGGCTGGACAACCGAATTCACAACTTGTCACTCATTTACAGATCAAATCAATGTTCAATTAGTTATGTCATTATTTCAAACAATAGTTTGATCTACAGGTTCTATTTCTGATACCAGAGAATCTAGATTTATTTCTGAATTAGGATTAGGATTATTTACGACTACATCTTGGATAGCTTCTTGTTGAATCTCTGATTGAACTTCTGGTTGAGCTACTGGTTGAATTTCTTGTGGAATTTCTGGTTGTAAATTTTGAGGTTCAACCGAATCAAATTGTGATAATTCATCATTTACATTATTTTCCAAATTACTTTGAACTACGTCATTTTGCACAGTAGGAATATTATTGTCCATTGAATTTTCCATTTGCACAGTTTCAGTTCACAAATTTTGTAAATTATTTTCTGGAATAACATTTTGTATTGACTGATCTTGTTGTACAAATCATTGTTCAGTATCCAAATTTGATAAATCAATTTGTCCAGAATTTGATGAATCAAGCAAATTAGACATCTGTGTAAATTCTGCTTCATTTGGCACATAAGTATTTTCTTGATTCATTTGTTGCATTCATCAAACATCTGATATTAAATCTCAATTCCCATTTTCTACGACATCTGTTCACATATTTTCAATATGCAAATCATTTTGTCCAACTGATTGATCATTTATGTCTGAATTTACATTTCAAATAATATTTGAATCAATATTTGAATCAATATTTTGAGCTGCAGTATTTACAGAGTCGCTTATCACATTTTCTACATTTTGACTTACATTTTCTGGAGACACATCAATATCTCAAGACATAGGTTCATCTCCACTTCAAAACGATTCTTCCACTTTTTTATCTTCTTGTGAAAGTCGATCTTCAGTATTTTCTCATTCAGAATTTACTACTGAATTAATATCATCAGTCGCTACTCCAGTCTGTATCGTCTGTGTATTTTGAGTAACTGGCTCAGCATCCTGTGAAACTGGTTCTACATTTTGTGGAACTGATTCTACATTTTGTACAATAGGATTTACATTCTCTTGAATAGAATTTTCTTGTCCAACCGTATCTTGTCCATTACCAGCAAGATTACTTGATGTTTCCATCATTTGAGGATCTTGCGCAGATTGTCCAATTTGATTTTCCAATTGATTCGTATTTAATTCTTCATTTTCTTGTAAATCTTGTCCATCTTCAACAGAATTTTCTATTGTTTGATTAGCAATTTCTCATTGATCATTTTTATGCTCATCTCAAAACGAAATTAAATCTTCAATCTCATCATCCAATTTGTCCTGAGAATAATCATTATCTTGTATTTCTGTATTTTCTTGTCAATTATTAGAAATATCATCTTGAGAATCTATGACATCTCCTGGATCTATTCAAGCCAAATAAGAATCATCTGAATCTACATCATTCACACCTTGATTTCCATCAGTTCATTGAAATGAGTATTGTTTTCATTCAATTTGACTTTCTTCTTTATTTGCTTCTTCATCAGGCGTAAGAAACATACCACTTCTTTGCTGTGGTTGCACTGTAGAAGAAATATCAATATTTCACAAATTAATATCACTGTCTTCGTTACTTTTTGTTATAGCTTCATCAGGAGTCAAAAACATTCAGCTTCTTCATTGCCTTCTCATTTGATCTTGCATATCATCTGACAATCAATTTCCACTTTGATTATTACTAGTAGAATCATCAAAATTAAAATCAAAATCATCAGAATCTCACGAACTTTGACTTGACTGATTTCATATCAAATTGGGGTTTGCTTGTTGATTTTGTGGATTTACTCCATTGTTTTCATCATTTGGCATTTTTTGTTTTTATTAATAAATAAATTATTAGCTAATAGCCTATAGCTTGTGGCTAATAGCAAAAGATTTTTTTATTTATCTCATTTATGTCAAAGCTATTAGCTATCGGCTATCAGCCAATGGCTGATATCATTATAATCAGAAAAAAAAATAATGCAAATTTTTGGGGACTTTTTTCATTAGCTGATAGTTTATAGCTATTTGCTAATAACAAATGAGTTTTAGCTATCCGCTATCGGCTATCAGCTATTGACCAACCTTCCTGCACAAAACCACTCCTCGAATACAAACTTTTGGATACTTCGACTTTATAAATTTTGCCACTTCATTCATCGTGCTTCAAGTCGTAGTGACATCATCTACCAAGATAATTGTCTGAACATTTTCCAGAGCACTTTCATTTTTGAAATCAAAAGCATTTTTCAAATTTTTCAACCTTCATTCCCTATCCAAAGTTGCTTGAGATTTTGTTTTTTTTATTTTTTTCAAAAATTCTCAATATTGCAAATTCAACTTTTTTGCTAAATTTTTTGCAAGCAAAAAGGATTGATTATATCATTTCACAAAATATCTCCTATGCCAATGAGATGGAATTCACGAAACCACGACATTTCATTTTTCAATCTTTGAATTCAAAGTATGATTTGCATAAATAGCGAGGCATACTCTATCTATCAGAAAATCTACGACATCTCTTTTGTGATAATATTTCAATTTTAAAACAATTTTTTTCAAAAATCATGAATAAGAAAATGGAATCAAAATTCAATCCAGCACAAAATCACCATACGACTTGCAATCCACACAAGTAGCATAATCACTGGAATATCTATGACAGCCAGGGCAAATTTCCATATGTGGTTGCAAAGTCCTTTTGCAATTCGGACATAAATATTCCCCTATTTTACCACAACCAACACATTTTTTGGGGAAAATTAAATCTAAAATTTTCATAAAATTACATAAAATTTAAAGATAATAAGGTTATAACAAGAATGTCTCAATTTTCAACACAAAGACAAAAAGAATCGTCCCTCCGGGACTTTTTTACTTCTTTTATCTCATATACCCACGACTAAAGTCGTGGGCTAATGTTTTCTATTCCCATGATAGTCGCAAAGCGACGACTCCGTATCTAACCTATGACTTTAGTCATGGATGATTTAATGGTATAAAAACATCTGAATTAAAAAAATGGACATGAATTTCATGCCCATGTAAAAATCATTTCCTAATCACGACACGACAACCATAATTTTGGACGAGATCTTCTGCCATTTCTCTGGAATAAACTTTCAATACCGTAAAGTCATCCAAATAACCCTCAATCACATCCAAAATCAAAGCAGTCCCATGATGTTTTGCCAATTCTTGAGCAACACTTAATGGTAATTTTACCGTCAAAAGAATTGGAGTCGGATCGTCACAGTCATCCAGCAAAGAGCTGTATGGTGGCAAAACATGCCACATTCGGATGTACTTCAAAGATTTCTTCTTTGAACGATAAATTTTGTATTTTCTTTTTATGCACATAACGACCTCCTATTTTTTTAATTTTTATTTTCTATCATTATATATAAACATAACTAATTGTCAAACAAAAAATACTGCAAGAAATTCTCACAGTATTTTCATACAAAAAATCACTCTCTAATTTTAGGTACATAACCATGCTTCATCAACAAAAGTCCCCCATGTTTATTGTCACAGGAGACAACATTGCCAGACGTCATAGTAAAGGCAAATCTACGATTTTCTGGCAGTTTGTCACGCATATCCTTGAGCTCATCAAAGTTCAAAGGACTTACACCTTTTTTTGGAACAAATCTCAGCCATTCGACTTTGTAATTCCAAAGACGAACGAACTCTTTCATACGCTCCTCTGGAGTCTTAGAATGATTTTCTCTTAAATAATACGCCATAATAAGAAGTTTAAGATATGTGGAAGGAATTATACTCAATCAAACAAAAAAATCAACAAGAAATCTATAAAAAAGTGCTACAAAGGTAGACCTCATAGCACTTAAAGCTCAAATTCCTAATACGAATCAATGTTCTCTTTCTTCAATGAATTGGACATCAACAGTATACCCTTCATCAAAAAGGGCTTTCGAAGTTAAATTGTCCAATGAAAGAGCCCTTCCATCATCAAGAAGTTCAAAGCGCAAATCACCACTTGATTGAAGTTCCTTAATCCTTGATTGAATTAAAGGATTTTTTCCATCTTTCGGCTTTAGTACTAATGGAAACATATCATACTTCCAATCATCGGAGATTTTCCTCTCACTTTCTTCAAAAGTTTTGTTAGGGAATGGGAATATCATGATTACTCCTTTCTTTTATGATATCCACATTTTGTTAAAAAAATTCTTGCTTCTCTAGATGAATCAACATTAATGGATTCGTCAGGGAATACTCTCAAATGTTTCATCACACTCTCGGGAATTTCACCCGAAATCTGACCACCAACATAAACAGCAGTCTTTTTTTTAGGTTTAGACATAGGCATTAAATTTTTGTTATCGCAAGGATTAATTATAACAATTCGACACAGAAAATCAAATCTTTTCGACAAAATATTCAATTTTTCTTGAAAAAAGCAACAGAATGAATAAATTATTAGCTAATAGCAATTTGCTAATAGCTAATAGCTACATAAAAAATTAAAAAGATTCCTTCGCTATCAGCTATAAGCCATCAGCTACTAGCCAAAAAAAATTTATTTTTTTAAAATTTTTTCCATGTGAAAGTATGATCCAAAAGAATCTGAGCAAAAACGACAAAATTTTTGGCAAGAAAACAAAATTAACGAATACGAAAAATGAAGTAGTAAACCAACATTTTCAATAGATACTCCACCCCCAACGGTCAGTGGAAAGCTTCACATATGACATATTTCTTCATATACACAAGCTGAAATCATCGCCAGATACAAGAGGATGAAAGGTTTTAACGTATATTATCCTATGTGATTTGACAATAACGGTATTCCCACTGAACAACTAGTAGAGAGAGACTTGAAAATAAATATCAAAGAAATGGAAAGAAAAGATTTCATCCAAAAGTGTTTGGAAACAAACGAAAAATATGTTGAGATCTACAAAAATTTATGGAAGAAAATGTGACTTTCAGTAGATTGGACCAAAACTTATAGCACAATCCAACTTTCTACACAGCAAATTGTACAAAAAGAATTTGTAAAACTGTACAAAAAATGAGAAATTATTTCAAAAGATTTTCCAGCTTTACGATGCACGAAATTACAAGCTACTATCGCTCAAGCAGAGACAGAAGAAAAAGAATTCAACGAATTTTTCAATGAAATAGAATTTACACTTGATGATGGCACAAAGCTCGTAATTGCTACTACTAGACCCGAATTACTTCCAGCTTGTAAAGCTGTGTTTGCTCATCCAGATGATGAGAGATACAAACCATATTTTGGTCACAAAATTACTACTCCACTTGGAGATACTGTACCACTTTTGCCAGATGACAAAGCAAAAATAGACAAATGAACAGGACTCGTAATGTGTTGTAGTTACTGAGATGAAGTAGACGTTTACCGATTCCAAAAACATGGATTAGAACCAAAAATCTGTATTGATAGATACGGTAGGATGATAAATACAGGATTGGATGAAATAGATGGTTTAAAAGTAGATGAAGCCAGAGAAAAAATGATGGAAATTTTGACTAATATGTGAGTAGTCAGAGCCAGAACTCCTATCATTCAAAGTAAAGCAATTTCTGAGAGATGAAAAGTACCTGTAGAAATTTTGCCAGTACATCAATGGTTTGTAAAAATTTTGGACAAAAGAGATATTTTGTTGGCACAAAATGACAAAATGAACTGGTATCCAAATTTCATGAAAAAAAGATCAAACGATTGGATTGAGAATCTACACCGAGATCGGAACATTTCCAGAAATAGAAAATTTGGAATTCCTATCCCAGTATGGTATGATGTAAATACAAATGAAATAATTTTACCAAGCGATGAACAATTGGAAAGATGACCAGTAGATCCAACTGTAGATTTACCAGACGGATACACAGCAAATCAAGTTAAATGAGAAACATTAGTTTTGGATACTTGGTTTACTTCTGGTCTATCTCCATTGATCAATAAGAAAATGCTTGAAAGAGACTGATTTGATACAACGAATTTCTTCCCAATGGATCTCAGACCTCAAGCTCATGATATTATCAGAACTTGGTTATTATATACTACTTTGCATAGCTACTTAAGAGAAAACGACATTCCTTTCAAAAATGTCATGGTCTCTGGGTTTGTGATGGCTGAAAAATGAGAGAAATTCAGTAAATCAAAATGAAATGCAAAATTCGATCCTGAAACAATAATTGATCAACGATGAGCTGATGCTGTCAGATATCGAGCTGCATGATGACAACTTGGAAAAGATATGCTTTTTGAAGAAAATGAATTTAAAAACGGACAAAAATTAGTGACAAAATTACGAAACGCAGCCAGTTTTGTTCAAATGCTGACCGAATGATTTGATCCAAAAGCGAATTTCGATACAACAACGCTTCTTGAAACAGATAAATGGATTATTGCAAAAGCAAATGACACAATCAAAAAAATGAGTGAATACTTGGATAAATTTGAATATGGTCTTGCAAAAATTGCATTTGAAGATTTCTTCCGACACGATTTGTGTGACAATTATTTAGAGCTTGTAAAAGTAAGATTATACAAACCAGAATTGTTTGAAAATTGAAAGACAAAGAAATTAGCAGGACAATGGACTTTGTATCATGTTTTGTTTGCTACTATCAAAGTAATTGCTCCATATTTACCACACATCACAGAAGAAATTTATCAAAATTATTTCAAGCAGTTTAACAATGAGATATCAATCCACAAATTTGCATTTCCTGAAGAGATTTTGAATATAACGAATAGTGAAGAAATCGTATCTGAGTTTGAAAAAATCAGTGAAATCATTGAATCTGTTAGAAGATTTAAGACAGAAAAGCAAATCTCAATGTGAGCAGAACTAAAAAATATCGTCATTTCATGACCAAAAGATTATCTCGAATTAGTAAAGAAATTTCAAGATGATTTAGCATGAGTGACAAAAACACAAAATATCGAATATCTTGAAAAAGATTGAATTTCTTGCATCTGCGAAATGTAATTATTAGTCAACTGTCTGCGGTCTACAGTATAAAAAACCGTAGACTGTCGACCGTAGACTAACGACCATTTTTCATCAATTTCTCATACCCCAATTGTCCACACGCACCTTTTGCATCTCTTCCTAAACTATCACGGACAGTCACTGTTAATCCTCATTTTTCCAAAATTTCTTTAAACCTATTTATAGCCAAAGCACTACTCTCTTTGAAATTCATCACAGGATTTTCATTGTACGGAATCAGATTTATATGGCAATTCTGACCACGCAAAAGTGATATTAAATCATGAGCATTTTGGTCTCCATCTGTAAGTCACGAAATCATAATATACTCATAAAACAATCTATTTCAGGTCGCCCTTTCATATTTAGACAAAGTAGACATCAATTTGTCTATATGTGTCAACTTTGCATTTGGAATAATTTTCTCACGAAGCTCTTGTGTAGGCGCATGCAATGACACGGCAAGCATACATTCCAGCTTATCTGCAATAAGTTTTTCAATTCATGGAATCACTCAGACAGTAGAAATAGTGACATGTCTCCTGGATAGGGAAAATCTATCTTGTCTAAACATTATCTCTACTGCCTTTTTCACATTATCATAATTGAGTAATGGCTCCCCCATTCACATAAACACAACATTTCTAACAGATCGTAAAGTTCAATCTTCTTTTTTTCAAAATCTTTTTTTGATATAATTATTCACAAATAACATCTGAGAAATAATTTCTGTCCAATCCAAATTCCTTTTTAAACCCAATTTTCACGTCACACAAAAAGCACATCACATTGGACATCAAATTTGACTCGATAGACATAATGTGATCCTATTTAATTTTCATTCAAAATGTTTGCTCCAGTGAAACATCAAAACTGCTTCAATTGTAAATCAATCCTCCGTCTTAAAAGCAAATTTCGTAGTATCATCTGTCTCAACCACCTGCTCACATTCCAAATTTATTATCTGAAATTTTTCTGCTAATCATTGCCTTAAATCTTTTGAAAGTGTCGTCATCTCGTCTCGAGAAATATTTTGATTTTTATACAATTCATAGAGAATTTGCTTTTCTCTAAATGGTTGTATTTTATTTTCTTTCACATATTCATGTAATTTCTCTTCATCAAACAATATCATGAAAAAATTTTATAAAATAAAATTTTTTAGCCAATAACTAACAGCATATAGCATAGGATTCCTTTGCCATTAGCTATCAGGTATTAGCTATTAACTATTAACTATTAGCTATTAACTATTAGCTATTAACTATTAACTATTAACTATTAGCTGTCGGCTATCAGCTATTAGCTATCGGCTATCAGCTATTAGCTATCAGCTATTAGCTATCGGCTATTATCTATCGGCTATCAGCTAACATTACACTAATTCATCTTCTTTTATTTTCCCAATTATTTCATCAATTTCTGGTTCTTTTTTTTGTTCTATAATCTGCTTTTTATCATCATCAATTTTTCACTCTTTCAAAGCAATTTCAACAGGATCCATTTTTTCTGCATTTGATTGATATTTTTTGGTTACATCAAAGAAATTTTCTCTAATTTTTTTGGCTGCAAATTGCAAAATATTCATTTCCGATACTTTGAAAAAAGTAACAAACAAAACTAAAATCAAAACTATTATAGCAAAAACCACTCCTGCTCCCTTACTTCAAGCTTGTTGTCATGCATTAAATGCTACCACTGATAGTCATACTCACATAGCAACCAACAAAAGTTGGATTACAGAAATATTAAACGGTCAAATATTCAATGTAAAGCCAGACAAAAATCATTTTTTAATATTTTTTGGAAATGTTACTTTCATCAAAAATTTTACAAAATAAATCATTATAAAAATAAATCATTTACAGTAAGATTATTAATACAGAATTTTTTTTCAACAGAAAAACGCAAAAAATCAAAACTTTCCAAAAAATGGATTTCTCGTTTTTCCCCCTACTATTGAAAGGGGGATGAGCCGATAAATCGGCTCAGGGGGATTTTTAGAAGACTAC
>CALCYP010000061.1 GCA_937906635.1 uncultured bacterium
ATGACATATGTCGTATAATTGAATTTGATTATTTGAAAAAGGATAGGGCAAGCCCCATCCCTACAATATGGAAAATTTTGATTATTTTATATTTCGCAGATGCAAATTGTTGTATGTCGCCCTTTCATGGCTTGATCTATCCAGGTGAAAGAGGAATCCTTGAGGAATTAGGTTCGAAATGACGGGTGTGTCATTTCGAGGAGTGAAACGGACCGTCCCGACATAGTCGAGGATCCTCGCTTCGCGGGAAGAAATCCATAGAAATCCCCCAGCTTCGTTCTTGAGGAGACTTCGGGGTTTCAGCGAAGCGGAAACCAAACCCCGGGGTCAGAAATGGGATCAGGGTTGAAATGGGGTGGATTTCTCACATTCGAAATGACAAGACATGAGAAATTCAAGAGAATCAATTTTTTTCTATTCACTTGATTTTCAGATTCTTATTTGTAGTATTATATTTGCTCGATAAATATCAATTGAATCAATTGGCAGATTTTTTGTTTTTTGTTTTATATAACAGAAAAATAGCACTCTAGTGAGTGGAAATATCTGTTATGTAAAAACTTAAAAGTTTCTGCTGATTGATGTTTATCGAGCACCACTTATTAGGGTGCTTTTTTAATTTTTTGAAAAAATGAATTAGAAATAAAGGCAGCCTGTAACTATATACATATATCTGTAAGCGGGATAACTGTATAATGGTTTGGCGACTATAGGCAAGTTATAGGCTGTCCTTGTTTCTGGTTGGTATGAATGAGAAGCATCTAAAAGATATTTTGCCCCTTTGTAAAGGGGCTCCCCGATTTATCGGGGTGGGGATTTAATAATTGTTTTACTCGAAAATCCTCCGTCCTATCGGACACCTACTTTAAAAAGGAGGAAATATTAAGTGATGGGTGCTTTATCTCAAAATTAGTGATATATGAAAGTAGTACAATTTCTTCCATATTTTCCACCACATAAATGATGACTCGAAACTGTTGCAGAAGAGTTTTCTAAATATTTTATTAGTGAAAAGTGTGGAGAAGTTTTGAATGTGACTTTTTGAGTTTGACAAGAAAAATGAATTAATGAATATGAAAAAGATTGATATAAAGTTTTAGTTATACCAGCTTTTGATATTATTCCTAATTATCCAGTCCCAAAATTTTGGAGAAAACAGTATCGAAATGTTATTAAAAAAGTTAGACAATGGAATCCCGATGTGATTCAGACTCATACGAGATTTTTTCTTGCAACATTTTTGTGAGGATGGTATGCAAAAAGATGGAAGAAGAAACGAGTACATATAGAACATTGAAGCGATTATATTCAAGTAAGTAGCTGATTTACGAACAAAGTGGCATATCTTTATGATAGAATGATTTGAAAACGAGTATTTAAAAAAGCTAATGTCATTATTCCAATTTCTAATGCATGTAAAAGATTTATAGAAAGAGAGTTTTGAAGGGAAACAGATGTTCAGGTAATTTATAGATGATTGGATATTCCAAATAAATTACCAGAAGTAGAAGATTTACATAAAAATTTTGAGGATAAAATCATTGTTTGATTTGTATGAAGATTATATAAATGGAAGAATGTGGAAAGTTTAGTTAAAGCTTATTATGAGATAAATAAAGAATTACAGGATAAAATTCAGATTGTAGTAGTATGAGATTGAGAAGATGCAGAATATCTAAAATCATTAGATAAAGATAATAAAGTATATTTTACATGATGAAAATCATTTCTCGAGGCTTTAGCATATCAGAAACAATTTAATGTTCATATGCATACTTCCAATCCCTGAGGATGATTAGCAACTACATTATTACAAGCGATGTATTTTGGATGTTTAATAGTTGCAACCCCCAATGAATGAGCTACTGATGTATTAGTAGACTGAGAAAATGCAATAGTGTTAAAAGATTCAAGTTTAGAGGAGATTAAGAGATGATTAGAAGAATGAATTAAATTGGTTTGAAAGAAAGATGAATGGATAGAGAAAAATAAAGAAATTATAAAAAATCAATTTAGATGGGAGAAAAATATTAAAGACTTCTTAAGTATTTATAATTTTTTACATTCTAACTCTATGAAATGAAAGTAAAAAATTTAGTAATATGAGCATGATTGTCTTGAATAACATTAGCTCAACAACTCTCTGAAAGAGGAGAAGAAATTTTAATTATTGAACAAAGAAGTCATATATGATGAAACTGCTATGATTATTATGATGAAAATGGAATTTTAGTCCATAAATATTGACCTCATATTTTTCATACAGATTTGGAAAATATATGGGATTATGTTAATAGATTTTCTGCATTTACTAATTACCAACATAAAGTAGTAGGATTCATTGATGGGAATTTAGTACCAATACCTTTTAATTTAAATTCAATATATCTTTCATTCCCCGAAAAATTTGCGAATGAATTAGAAAAAACCCTATTAAAATATTTTCAATATAATTCAAAAGTAACAATTTGAGAATTGAGAGAGAAATCTAAATCAGAAAACGACAGAAATCTTTCATTTTTAGCTGATTATATTTTTGAAAAAGTATTTAAAAATTACACAATGAAACAATGGTGAAATTCTGCTGATGAGATTGATCCAAATGTTATGAATAGAGTGCCTGTTGTAATATCGAAGGATAATAGATATTTTCCACATCATAAATATCAATGAATGCCAATTAATTGATATACTAAAATATTTGAGAAAATGTTAGACAATCCAAAAATAAAGATATTACTTAACACAAAGTTTGATGATATAAGAAATGAAATTGAATATGAGAAACTATATTTCACATGATCTATAGATGAATATTTTGGTTATAAATATTGAAAATTATGATATAGAAAAACTTTATACGATATAGAAACATTGAATATTCAGTCGTATCAGGATAATAGTGTGGTTAACTATCCAAATGATTATGAGTATACAAGGATAACTGAATTTAAGAAGTTTTATCCGAATTCTCCAACATTTGATTGTAAAAAGACAGTAATTTGTAGAGAAATTCCATGAATTTGAGAAATCGATGCTTATCCAATATCATCTTCAGAAAATTTAGAATTATTGAAAAAATACCAAGCAGAAAATAACCATTCAAATGTTAAATTCGTATGAAGATTATGAAATTATAGCTATTTTGACATGGATAAAACTATTAAAAATGTTTTAGATCTTTTCAAATAACAAGATGTCAAACAACTTACAAAAAGACTATGAAATCGTTGTTGCTCATTATGGTGAAGATTTGGAATGGTTAAAACCATATGCAAAAGATGCAATAGTTTATCACAAATGAAAAGAGGATAAGCCAAGATTTGAGTGTAAAAAATGGATTAAAATAAACAATGTTTGAAGAGAAGGACATACATATCTATATCACATAGTAAATAACTATGATAATTTGCCAGAGTATACATTCTTTTTTCAATGATGAATTGAAGATCATAAAAAATCATGAGACGTATATAATAATATAGAAAAATATTTTTCAGAAGCAAAAAAATATAAATTTTCTTGTGCATCATTGTTATATATGGTAAAAAGAAATCCACAAATAAAGCACGGAGGGAAATGGCTAGAAATGTTAGAAAATGGCTCTATGCAAAAGGCAAAATATTCTTTTTCTGACTTTTACAAAAAGTTACTTTGAGAAGAACAAAAAATTTTAACACCAATTTTTTATGCTGCCAATTTTTGAGTATCAAAAGATTTAATCCAAAATAGATGAAAATGATTTTGGCAGAATGCACTTTCTTTAATGCCAGAGCATCCTAATCCAGAAGAATGACATTATTTTGAACGCTTATGGTTCCGTATATTTAATCCTAAATGAGGATACTCATTTCGTTATATTATAAAATTTATAAAGACCCTGTTTGTTGCGGGATACTATAAAATATTAAAAAAACATTAAAATTTTAATCCACAAACAAATAATATGACTTCACCACTAATAGAACAATACAAAAATCATCCCGTAGTAATTTGGTGATATCCTGAGAATTGTCATGCATCACACAAATGGATACATTACAGATTTTATCATACTTTTAAAAAGTTATGATTTGATGTGCAGTGGCTAGAAAATAAGGTGGAGAATATCAAAAAAATCAAAAAAAACTCTATTATAATTTCAGAGAGATGGGAATATCCTACTTTGTTTGAGAATTATGATAAATCTTGGATAATATTTGCTCATTGATGTTCAGTTGAAGATTTCCAAAAATATGAAATGAATAAAAGAAATGTATATCTTTTTAATGTAAACAGATTTAATAGGATGAAATTTACTGAAAAGAAGATTTGACAATATATAACTGAACGGAATTACCCCGTTATGTCTACAGAAAAATACTTATTTGAAGAAAGACAGATTCAAGTTTTTTGGGGATGTGAATTACTTCCAGATGAAATGAAACGAGAGCCATACCACTATAAAAACACAAAAGATGTTGTTTTTTGTGGCTCTTGGTGGAGTAACAACTTTATGCAACTAGAAAAATTGAGATGGTACTGTATTACTCATTGATTAAAATATCATCAATATTGAAAGCATTTCATTTTACGCGAACCACTATTTCGTCATAAATATTTATCATATGATGAGCTGGTTAAAAAAACAAAAGAGGCATACATTGCCCCAGCTGTTCAATGAGTCCAAGCCGATGATGGATATATACCTGATAGATTATTTATTAATATGTCTTTATCTGTGTTATGAGTATCAAATAATCCACGAGTTTACCGCTTATTTGATGAAGATGAAATTATATGTGACAGAAACATTTGAAAAATGATGGAGAAAGCTGAAAGAGTAATTAAAGATAGAAAAGTGGATGAATATACTAAAAAGGCATTTAAAAAAGTTAGAGAAAAATATACGTATATTAATACAATTGAAAGTTTATTTTCGGCTTTATAATTGTAAAAATCAGTTTTAGTCATATACTTTTGAAAATGTATTTTCTCAAGATTTTTGTCAAACCAAGTAAATTTCTGTTAGATAGAATGGTATAGGATACCATCTAAAAAATCATTGCATTTTTTGAGAAAACATTCTTGTAAAAGAATATTTGCATTCAATGGTTTTAAATCCAGTATTGTTCGCCAATGCAGGTAATGAAATATGAGAATGTCACCTTACATGAGTTTCATCATCAATAAATGAAAAATGATATCATGTGGGTGTAAAAATAATAATTCTTCAATCATCTTTTAAGATTCTATTAAATTCTTGAAATAATTTTATTTGCGTCGTTGTTGGAAAATGTTCTATAACATGCGAACAGTAAATGACATCAAATTTTTTGTCTTCAAATGGTAATGTTCAAGTATTTAAATCGTGAGAAATAACATTCAATCACTTCTTCCTACATATCTTAATCATTTCTTGATTATATTCTAGTCCATAATAGTTTAGATTTGATATAATATGCATATCTTCACAAAACTTTCATGTAGCACAGCCAATATCAAGAATATTATCATGTTCTTTAATGAATGAATGAATTAACTTAGCTTTCCATTTTATCATTTTTATAACATTACAAAATAAAAATCTATTTTCATTGATATTCTTTAATAAAATAGCCATAATTAGTTAAATCTCCATCTTTATCATATTTATTAAATTCAAGCTTATGACTTAATTTAAAAAATCAGTTTTTCATCAGCTCATAATATTTTTCTTTCTCATATTTTTCATTAAAAATTTGTTGTAATGTAAATATTTCATTATTTCTTAAAGTAGTATTATCAATATCTTTCTTACAATCCTCAAAATGATTATAAGCTAATCAAATAGTATAATCTATTAAAAAATAATTTATTAAATCTGAATAATCCCTGTGATATTGTATAAAAAAATCATAAACAAATGAAAATAACCTATTTGATTTTCATCAAATGAAAAAGCCACACCATTTTTCAAATCATCAATGTTCCTGTACAAATTTAATAGGATAATTGGTATTTAAATTAATACTATCAAATTCTTGTAAAACATCGTTGCAAATATACATTGTGGCATCAATCCATATCCCTCAGTATTCTTTTAATAAAGCCATTCTTATTATGTCTGATAGATGAGTTATAGTGATTTTTTTCTCACTAACCTTTTTCAGTATAAAGTTGGGTAATTTAACATAATTTTTATAATTATATTTGTTTAATAATATAACTTCATATCAACAATTATGTTTTTCAATGCTATTTATACATATTTTCACCAAATCTGGAGCATTCTCTTTTCATTGTCGTCGTAATACCCAAATTTTTCTTGTATTTGTTCATGTTTCTATTTTCTTATTTTTATATTCATTTATAAAATCTCAATATTTGTTGTTCAAAAAGCTAAATATTAACTTATGTCTTTTCAGTTTTACCTTTTTACTTAGCCCAAATGGTAATAAATTTGAGTTAGCAAACTCTCACCAAAAATTATAGTGGGCAATTTTTATTCCAAAATGTGGAACATCGTAAAAGAATTTTTTCATCATTCTTCATAATACTCTGAAATATTCTGAATATCATCATTTTGGTTTTATCATTTATACATTTTTACGAATTAAAATTATTCCCATTTAGTTATTATTTTTCTATTTTCTTCACACTTTTTTATTAACTCATCATAGGTAAACTCCTTTTACATACTGCAAAAGCTTTTTATTATCCAAAATAAATTGATCGCGAGGCTCTGGCAAGTCTTCGGCGAACACCAAATTCTCTTCTCAACATATGTGACTAAGTAATTCTTTTAGAGGTATAGCGAATCAAGATCACACATTCATAGTTCGTGTTACATCTTGTTTAATTAATTCAGTATCTGTTCATTGCAAGACATTTGCTAGTTGGAAATCAATTAGCTCATTTACATCTAATATTCTTTTTGAAAAATCTGGTTGAATTCAAAAATTTATTACCGTGCCAAAATTCTTGAAATAATTAGGATCCTTATCTTCAACGTAGTGAATTCTTTCTACATTCATTGGCAACAATTTTTCATCTAATCATTCTGCCAAATATGATCAATCTCAAATTATCAACACATCTTTAGCCATAAAAATTAATCCAAAGAAAAACTAAAAGCAGACAAAATCTTTAGTTCAGATTCGGTCTGTATAATAATTTAACAACTTGGATTTCTTTATTCTAAACAAAAAATCCAACGAAAATAAATTCGCAGGATATCTAATAAATGATTTGGCAACTTCACTATATAGAGAATGAAATTAATTTCAAGACAATTTTTTACTTTTTGGGATTGATTAATCAAAATAGCTATAAATTTACCGAAAACTGTAGCTTTGTCACAAATTCTCTTATTTTCTGACTTCTAAAAATTTTTTCCGGACAGCACTGAATTATAATTACTATAAATTCAATAAAATTTGATTTTTTGTATACTATTTTATATATAAAATTGAAAATATGTAATAAATTTATACAAAAAATAATTCTTTTAAAGAATCTCTTGCATTATTAAAAAATTTTCATATACTGTCAAAAATATTTATTAAAATAAAACAATCATGACTTCACAAACAATAGCAAAAAAAGTATTGCAATTAAGACTAAAAAATCATCTATCTCAGTCAGAATTAGCGGATATTTTGTGAATTAGTAGGATTACATATCGCCAAATAGAACAGTGAGAAAGAGAATTAAAACAAACTGAATTATTAAAACTATCCAAAATATTTGAAATAGATATAGATGATCTACTAAAACCAGAATCAAAGAAAGTAAAAAAATGATTAAACAAAGATAACGATAAAAACTATAAGTTTAAAGAAACTTTGCTATATATTCTCAATAAATGTGCTCAGAAACCAAATGTAGGTAAAACAGTGATAAATAAGTTACTATATTTTGCTGATTTTAACTACTATGAAAACCATATTTCTACAATCACAAATGTAAACTACATAAAACTACCAATGGGACCAGTACCTGAGAATATGGAAGATATTTTAAACGAAATGGAAAGATACTGAGATATAAAAATAGTAAATATTAACTATCATAACTACAAACAGATTAAACTAATACCAACTAGGAGACCAGATTTATCAGTATTCTCTCTTTCTGAAATAGAAGAAATAAATGATATTATTCAAAAATATTCAGATTGGAATGCAGACAAATTAAGCGAATGGTCTCACTGAGATATGCCGTATAAAGCTACAGAAAAAATTTGAGATCGTATATTACCACAATTAGCCACATATCGTGATATGAATTATTCAGTAAAAAAATATGATAATGACGAATACGAAGATTAAATACATAAATTGCAGTGAATTTGATAAAGAATTAAAACAATTATCAAAAAATTTATGCTAAAGCCGATAAAGAAGTAGAAAATAGAGATAGAATCAAAAAATACCTATCAGGTAAAGATCACATTGAGTAAGATTTTTAATTTTATTATGAAGCCTTTCCCTAGTCTGAGATACAGAATTGTCGTCAATTATTTAATCCCAAAATTTATGGATTGTAGAAAAAGGTAGCTGAAAAAGTGATAAAATGTTGTTCTCTTATAAAATATCATACTTTATTCCTCTTGTTTCTCATAATCTAACAATTTTTCACATACCAATTAATTTATTTATTGCTTGTTTAACTGTTCATTCAGCTAATCATGTTGATTTGACTATTTCTTTACGACTGCATGGATGATTTGTAAAAACATAATTCCATACTATGTTTTGTCTATCTGATAAGTATAAATTTATATTCTCTCAATTTGCTAAACCAATAGATTGTTCTGCCTGTTTCTTAATTATTTCTAAGAAAAATTTAATTCGAGGAAATACATTTTCATTTTCAGTTTTCCATGTTTGTTGAGATTTTCACAAAGCGATATAATAGTCAGCTTTTTGAGATTCTATCAAAGTCTCATGTGAAATATATGGCATAAATTTATATCATTGCTGTAATAATAAAAGATTTGTTAAAAGTCTACTCATTCTTCAATTTCAATCTTGAAATGGATGAATTGCCAAGAACTCAAAAAGAAAATTAGCAACAATAATTAATGGATGAATCTTTTTCTCATTTAAAGATTTTTCTATTCGTTCAATTAAATCATGCATTTCAATCGGAGTTAATGCTGGCTCTGTTGGGTTAAATATCACTTTTACCAAGTTTCATAGACTATCTCTTGCTTCCACTCTATTTGGTCAGAACTTATAATGTCATCTGTGTCATTCATCTTTTTCTGTATATTTTAGCATCATTCAGTGTAATTGAAGAATTAATCATTTGTTAAAAATCATTCAATTATATGAATCAAATATAGTTTCCAGAACTTCGATATATCATGCTACTTCTTGCTGATCTCTTGTTTTAAATTTCTTAATTCTCATATTTTTGTATAATGATTCGATCTCTTCATTTGTTAACCTATTTCATTCAATACGATTTGAGGCTCAAGATGAAGTAATAACAATAGATTGAGTTAATCTTTTTATTCATTGAGGTGATAGTTTATTATCTAATGAAAATTCAGTATTTAGTTTATCAATTTCGTTAATTAATGAAAAAACATAATTCATATCTTCGAATTTAAAATTTAATCTTTTGGTTAATCTATCCATTTTGATATTAATTGGATATAAAATTGTATAACCAAATATAACCAAATATATCCAAATTGCAAGAAATAATGATAACATGTAAAAGTTTTGCGATTTTTTTTACACGTTATTGAAACATGTAAAAATTTTTTACTTATTGTTTTTTAAGAAATAATAGAGGGAAAAATTGAAAAAGGGTAAAAGTCAGATTTATCTGTATATTATTTCCAAATTCCAAGCCTGAAGATGTTGGATTCAATACCAATAAGTATTAATTCCATTAAACAAAAAGGTAAACATTAGATATTTTATTTAATACTATTGAATAAAAACAGCTATTAAACTAATAAAACTATGTATCGGTACACATTTTTCAGTATGATTTTAAGTCAATTTTACACATTTTTCAATAAAAAATAAATCAAAATCAGTAGTGTCCGGGAAAAAAATTAGTAAAATATAAAAACACTAGCCAATAGCTAGTATTTTTTGCTATCTTGCAAAATATAGATTTAATTTTATATTTTACCGGACAGCACTGTATAAAAAAAATTACCAATTTGAGGTAATTTCACTTGGTACCCAGAGAGGGACTTGAACCCTCACGGCCTTGCAGCCACCAGATTTTGAGTCTAGCATGTCTACCAATTCCATCATCTGGGCATCTATACAATGAGTTAGTGGATTTCTCGTCGTTTCACTCCTCGAAATGACGCAATTCCTTGTCATTTCGAACCCGAACAAAGTGAGTGGTGAGAAATCTATACAATGAGTTAGTGAATTTCTCGCATCTGTTCGAAATGACATAAACAAATACTGGATTTCTCGTTGCTTCACTCCTCGAAATGACGCAATTCCTTGTATTATTGTGTCTGGAGATTTAGGTATTTTACAACCAAGAATATACAGAATGCAACGATGATAAAGTCTATAATTCTCGCCAAAACTTTTCCATACAAAATTCATCTGAAAGATAAATCTTCTAATTTATCGATTTTTAACTTTTTTAGCAATGGAGCAAATATAGCTGGAGTAATCAAATCTTCAACCAATGATTTAGTTACATCTGCTACTTTTGTAGCAATTATCAATCCGATGGTGACTCAAATTACATTATAAGTCTCCAAAAATGCCATAAATTCAGAAATCATTTTTTGTTTTTTAGAAGTAAAATATCTTCAGCGAAAACTCTTATAGAAATTTTGTTATAAAAATCAATTGATTTTTTGTTTTTTTTTGATAATAGTTTTTATGATGAATAAATTTTTCATCAAACTTTTTAGACTATAAATTTAGAAAATGGATTTGAACAAAGTACAATTGATTGGAAGAGCTACCAACAATTTGGAGGTAAAGACTATCGAAAGTAGTGGTACATCTGTAGTAAACTTTACTATCGTTACAAACAGGAAATTTAAAAACAGAGATGGTAATGTAGTAGAGGAGGCTGAGTATCATAGATGTGTCGCTTATGGAAAATGAGCAGAAGTTCTCGGTCAATATGTCACAAAATGAAAGAGAATTTATGTAGAAGGAAGATTGAGGACAAGGAAACGACAAGACACAGAAGGTAGAGATAGATACTCTACAGAAGTTATCGTTGATAATTTCATTTTCTTGGATTCTAAATGAGCAGGTGCTGAATGAGAAGATGATTTTGTTGATCCAATGCCAGAAGAAATGGTCGCTCCAGAAGATGAAGAAGTTCCATTTTAATTAGTAGTGTGACGTGTTGTATAATATAAAAATATGAAACAATAATTTGTTTTTGTTTTAGTAGATAAATAAAATTTCGTAATGTGATTGTCTGTGAAAACGAGGATAAGATTTGAAAATTTTTTGTTAGATCTTTTTGATATGATTTCGTTTTTGGTATTGGTACTATGAATTGTCTTGTTTATCAGATTTTTTATTGCCAATCCGTATACAGTAGTGTGATCAAGTATGGCACCTACATTTATTGAAAAAGATTTTATTATCGTAGATAAGGTTTCTCAGAAAGTTTGAAATTTAAAAAGATGAGATGTGATAGTTTTTGTACCACAAGGGAAATCAATACCGTATATAAAGAGAATTATATGATTACCATGAGAGACTGTAAAAATCAAAGAATGATGAGTTTGGATTTGTGATTGAGAATGAGATAACTGTGAAAGATTACAAGAATCCTATTTACCTGAATGATTGGAGACAAAGACAAGATGCGGAATCACTGAATTTAAAATAGAAAAATGATATTTTGTGATGTGAGACAATAGGTGAGCAAGTACTGATTCTTTGTGTTGCTTTGGATTAGGTTGCTATGATTGAGCCACATATGAAGTTTTGGATAAAGATATGATTTGAAAAGTTTTATTTAGAGTGTTTCCAAATTTTGGTACAGACTTTTATGGAAAGTAGTTTTATATAGTATGCTTTGCAATGGGTATAATATCCACATTTGATCCAAAGTTTAAAAAACAGCTTTTGGAAAAAAGCAATCAAGAATATGGAGAAAAAAATGTGATACTTATAAAAAAAAGTCATCTTTTTTTGTGTGTAAAGATATTATTGCCTTTTATTTTGTGGTTCTCTGTACTTGTTACATTGATTACTTGTGCTATACTGTATATACCATGGACGTGGCTAAAAATCACATTATGTGTAATATTCGTATGATCATTTGCAGTTCCTGGATATAAAATATTAAAATATTTTTTGGATTATGAGATGGATTTCGCAGTCGTTACTCCAAAAACTTTTGTGATGTATAACCAAACATGATTTTTTAAAAGATCGACGAAAGCGATAGATTTAAAGCATATTAGATCTGTGTATGTAAAAAAATCGTGATTTATAAATAGTGTCTTTAATAATGGAAGTATTATTGTTTTGACTGAGTGATCTGCTGGAAATAATGTAAAGGAAGATGGAAATAATCCTGGAGAAGTGGAATTTAGATATGTGTATCGTCCAGAATATTATAGTAATCGTATCCAGAAGTTATTGTCGGATTTGAATGATGGTAGTGAAGTATAATTTATTTGGAATAAAAAAGATTATGACTGATAAAATTGACATACCGTATGATATTTATGAATCACCAAATGAAGTGGTAATTGTAATGCCATTATGATGAGTAAAAAAGGAATCTCTTGAATTAAAAATACAGGACTATAGACTTGTCATACATTGACTTAGAGAAAAAATAACCTTGAGAGATGATTTTATACCGTTAAAGGAAGATTGCTATTGGTGAGAAATCAATTTACTTATAGATTTACCACCTCAATCCTATTTCGATAGGATTCATAGTAAATTGACATCTGATAGTATTTTGCAAGTAGTTGTCCCAAAAGCGATAGTCCCAGATCAGATTGATTTGGAGATAGAGTACAATGGATAGTTAAAAAATTTTTATAATATAATATTATTTAAAATGCCAGAAAAAAAAGAAAAAAAGACAGATTTTGAAAAAAAGATGTGAGAAGCAAAAGATTCTTTGGTGGATACAGCTGGGAAAGTATGAGAAAAAAGTAAAGAAGTTGCTGGAGAAATTTGATGACGATGGAAAAAATCTGATACAGCAGAAAAAATTTGTAAGATTTTGTGAATCGTGCTTATCATTTTATGACTTTTTTTCAAAAGTATAAGAGCTTTAATAATACCGTTGATTTTGATTGTTGTATGAATCTTATTAGTTACAGGATTTTTTAATTCATCGAAGAAATAGTTGAGTAAAAACATATTATAGATAAAACGGCAGAACTTTATGTTTTATTGGTTTTGTCGTTTTTTTTAATTTTAACTTTTTTTTTGACGATGATTCATTATAATGATAATTGATTATAATCAATAAATAGAATTTATGAATAAACTCAGTGAATATATAGTAGAAAATGTGGACATTGTCGATATAATTTCCAGGAGAGTGCAACTAAAGAGAGCTGGAAGTAATTTTTCTGGTTTATCTCCATTTCAGCATGAAAAGACTCCATCTTTTATGGTATCTCCACAAAAACAAATTTTCAAAGATTTCAGCTCATGAATTTGAGGGAATGTGATTACTTTTGTCATGGAGTATGAAAAGCTGGATTACATGGATGCTATCAAACTCATAGCAGATGAGCAGAGATTAGATATTTCAGAGTTTATATGAAATTCAGAAAAAAACAAAGAGTATGCAGATGATAGAGAGAAACTCAAAAGAATTCACAAATTGGCTCAGGAATTTTTTGTGGATAGCCTAAAAAAATCAGATAAAGCGATGAATTATTTGCATGAAAATAGGAAACTTCCAGACAATATTATCTCAGATTTTGGGATTTGATACGCTCCAGATTCAAGCTATTCAATAATCCAGTATTTGAGAGAAAAATGATTTAATGAACAAGATTTGGCACAAGCATCTCTTGTGAAAAAATGACAATCTGATTATTTTTCTTTTTTTAGAAATAGGATTACTTTTCCGATTTTTGATGCCAGAAATAATATAGTTTGATTTAGTGCCAGAGTAATAAACCCAGAGGATCAGCCGAAATATCTCAATAGTAGTGAACAAGCAATTTTCGAAAAATCTAAGATTTTGTATTGATTGAATTTTGCCAAAAATAATGTGAAAATGTTGGATATGATAGTTTTGGTTGAGTGACAGATGGATGTAATTTGATTGGCAAGACTTGGGACTCCAATTTGAGTAGCAACTTGTGGTACGGCAGTGACAGAGCAACATTTCAAGCTTTTGAAAAGATATACAGAAAATGTGTATATACTATTTGACAATGATGATGCCTGAAAGAACGCCACAGTCAGAGCTTTGAAAATAGCATACAGAGAAAATATTTTTCCAAAAATGATAATTTTGCCTGATGGTTTCAAAGATACTGACGATATCGCAAATGATCCAAATTGAAAAGAAATCTTTGATTGATGTATCAAAAATGCTAAGGATGCATTTTTGCAAATATACGACTTGCTCAGACAAAAATACGATATGACATCACCAATTGATAAGCAGAGATTATTTAATGAAATGTTTGGTCTGATTGCTTGTGTAGATAATTATACAATTCAAGAGCATTACAAGCAATTATTAGCTGAAAAGGTCTGATTGCCATATGAAGTTTTAGCTGTCCAATTCAAAAAATATCTGAAAACAGATTGAAAATTTGAATTAGCAAAAAAAGAAAGAGAAGATCAAAAACCATCTTGGCAACCAGATAGAGAAATGATTTTTCTTTCCTTATTCCGAGATGATTTGTTTCAAAAGTATATTTCAGATCCAAGTCTATATGCTAATTTATTTGATTTTGCAAAAAATATTGCTGAAAATCTTGAATGAGATTTATTAAATAAAGTGTTTTTCAAAAAAGATTCCTTTGATCCTCAAGAAAAATTGCAGCTTGATGAATTGCAATTACGATGGGAAAAAGAATTGACAGCATTATCTGGAGATGAAAAAAGAATACACCTCATCAAAAAGTTTGCATTGGAGCATTTGCAGACTAAACTGAAATTAGTGTTGAAACAGTCATGAGTTTCAACCGAAATTAAGCAAAAATTATTAACTGATATGAAAAAAATATAAAATTAAGAGTTGATTGCTTTTAACATCGTAATTGCTTAATTTTGGAATGTCGTTTTTTGGCATATTCTACCTATTTCAATAAATTCAAAATATCATTTTCCATATTTGCAGGATTGAATATTGGGCTGTACCTATTTACTACATTTCAATCTTTATTTACTAGGAATTTCGTGAAATTCCAAACGATGTCTCCATTTTTTTTGCAAGTGTTGCTAATTTTTTTCACAGCGAACATTGCTGCTTTGTCCTTTAATCACTTAATTTCATCTTTTTGTATTTGAGATTTTAAGTGAGTGTATAATGGATCTTCATTTTCTCAATTCACCTCAATTTTTGCTAATTGATCAAAAGATGTGTCGTATTTAGCAGTACAAAATTGATGAATTTCATCATCCGTTCAAGGTGCTTGATGACCAAATTGATTACAAGGGAAATCCAAAATTTCTAATCATTTATCATGGTACTTTTTATAAAGATTTTCCAGTCATTCATACTGTGGTGTAAATCCACATCAAGTCGCTGTATTCACAATTATTATGACTTTTCATTTTAGAGATCCTAAATCCAAATCAGATCAATCTCTTTTTTTTACTTTGAAATCATAAACAGACATTTTTTAATATTATTGGTTAAATTTTGTCATAATACATTTGTAATTTTCACATATAACTTTGTCTGCATACATACAACTATATACGCAAGATTTTCAGTTTATTTCAAAATAATTCTCCATTGTTTTTTGTGCAATATCTCAAAAATCCTTGTATAAAGGTATAAAGCATCCAAATGGACATTCTCATGTAACGTATATACAATCTTCATCAGATTCACAGTAATTGTAACTATCTAATATTTCTTTAACTTCATCTTCATTTGGATAATCTTTGAAAGATAGACTTTCTACATTTACTACATCATAATAATGATTTCCAGCAGCAGCATCCAATGGCAATACATATCATTCAAATTTTACTTTAGTTCAAGGTAGATATTCGTTTTCAGATTCAAAAAACTTTTCCCATTTTCATGCTTTGAGAAATATATGGTCAGTATGATCTTCAAAATATCATCTCAAAACCAAAGTTCATTCCTCAACTGTAGGCTCCATACTTATCTCAGGTCAAACTCATTGAATTATTAGTTCTCATTTGTAATTTGATCAACCGTTTTCATTATTCGTAGTATTCTTACATCAAGTCAATGATGCTGCAACAAATAATATTCAAACTGCAAATAAAATTGTTTTTAATTTTTTCATGTGGATAAATTATTTTATAAATACATTGTATTTATGATTTTACAACCAATTTTCAATCGTTTCTTTAGCTTCATAAACTCCACTTCCACGGATAGCTACTCAATCCAAAACTTCAGCTCATTTACAGAGATTTTTCAATTGATTAGGAACTCAAGCCAAACCAGAACCTTCGTGAGTAGTAAATGGTCTAACAATCTTTCATTCTCGATTCAACTTTTCTAATTGAGTAACCATTGGCTGAGGTAATTGTCACCAATAGATTGGTCCTCAAACATAAATCACTTCATAGTCGTCAATATTTTCCAAAGTATTTACTATTTCAGGTCTTTCATCATTATAAATTTCTTTTTGAGCCTCGTCACAACAAATCTGATAATTGTTTGAATAAGGTACTTTCCTCTCCACTTTGAATAAATCTGCTCAAGTTAATTCCTGGATATATTCAGCAACAACTTCCGTGTTTCATTTTCCTATATATCCTACCGCATAATTTTCATCAGCTCTGGAAAAGTAAATTACGATACTTTTTTTGTCTTTTAAGTCAGTCATAGTATTTAGTAGTTATCAATATAAATATATATTGATAATATATGAATTTTTTCAAAAAGCAATATCTAAAATATCGGTCGTCTTTTTTTATCAAAGCTTCACCTATCACCTTGGCAGGTTTTTTCGACCTAACACTAAGGTCAGAGAGGGAATTAGGTTCGAAATGATGAGGAAATGTGTCATTTTGAGGAACGTAGTGACGAGAAATCTATAGAAATCCCCCGACTTCGTCCTTGAGGCAGAATATTTGGCAAAAATTTCCTCCCCGACGGGGAGGGGAACCGCTTGCGGTGGCGGGGGTTAACCCCCTCAC
>CALCYP010000062.1 GCA_937906635.1 uncultured bacterium
TGTCCGACTTACTTGGCTTATTACTCAATTTGTTCTCTTTTCTCATACTGCCATTTATTTTTTCTAATAATGACTAAAATATGTTGTGTTTGCGAAACCTTCCTCTACTGGTCTTTTATCTTTATTTAGTCCATATATATTATCGTTTAATGTCTGCTGAAATTGTTGATAATACCATTGTGCCATCTCTGGGTTCTCTGCTTGATATAGTCTAAATGTCATATAGTCTTCTATTGCATCAAAAAAATATCGTGGTAAATTCAGCGAGCTTTCATCTGTACTCAAACCTACTGGCTGTTCTATGAAATTGTAATTTAATGATAGTCAGTTTGTTATGTCTTCTGTTGGTGTCGGGAATATCTTAATTGAATTTTTACCAATAAACATATATCTTGGCTCTAATTCGCTTATTTTTCACCATATGATAGGACTTCCTTTCTGTCTTCCTCATTGTCCAATTAAATTATTATTAGCGTCATATATATTATTAGTAGGGTTGATGTTATAGTCCGATAAATTGATAGGTTTACATACTCTATATATGGGTGTTTCATTCTTATCACAATGATATGCTACTCTCAATTGTATTATACTATAAAAGTCTGGTATTCCAGCATCTCACATAGGTAAATTATAGTCTGCTATATCTTTATCTATATCTTTAATTATAGATGAAACATTCTGCATACCACTTACATATTCCAGTATTGTCTTTTGGAATATCTGCAGACCTTTATTATATCGAGCTAATAATACATTATTGTTTACTTGTGTTGCTCATCTCAATTCTTCCAGTGCCCAATTGTTCAACCTTGTTTGTACTGTTGCCATCTACTGTCTTTATGAAATAAATACAATTTACTTATTGCTTCCAACGAGGGTACAAAATGTACCCCTGTTGGAAATATATAAGTAGACTGTCCTAAGGGACTATATTGATGTTTGCCATTCGTAGTTCGTAGAAGACCTTGATACCATTCTAACGATAAAGAATGGGTTCAATACAGCACATCCATAAGCACACTTCCATCAGATAGTTGCTCTTTGGTTCAATGGGTCTGCTGTTCCAGCACTTCCATATGGTTTATATATCATTTCTAATGTATCTAAACTTGAAACTCCATAAGCACCACTTCTAAAAGCATATGTTGGGTATACTTTGAAAGGTGTTCATGGGCTTGCAGGTGTCACAGTGAAAGACTTTACATTAGCAGAGATATAAATATCAAAATTTTCCATTGAAGTAACGAAACCATCTTTTATTCATTTATAGTCTTCGTAAATGAGCTTGTTCAACCAAGTATTTGTTGAAGAACTTGCACAGAAGTCTCTAAATGTATTAGGGTGCATAATTACTTTAAACTTTTCTCCTCCTTGTCCTTGTGCTGTCAAGAATGTGATAGCTTTTAACAATAGGTCAAAGTCCATAGTATCTGATGCTGTTAAAGCATCTCTTGATGCAGCACTTCCAGCCAAAATTTCTCAGATAGTATTATCACTCTCCAATACAGACTGAATATATTCATCTATAATTCTTCCTGCATTATTTCCCATCTCTTCTCCTTGTGCAGAGATAATTGGTAATAATGTCTCCATATTCAATAGGTCTGTTATCATTGTCCAGTCTCCTAATTGTACAGGTTCAGCGACAATAGTTGTTATTGTATTGTCGTGTGGGTCTGGTGTGTTACCTTCATATGCTATCATTGCTTGTGACAATGTAGTTTTCATAGGGTTGAGTCTTGGTCGAGTTACTGACTTGTATCCATCTTGTGATACAGCAGGTTGTCCAAACCTCATAAATACAGTAGAAGGTTCTCCATTCTTCAAGAATGAATTTTTAAGTAAAGTTACTAATACAGACTGCGAGTTGTTTCCATTGTCAATTGCACTGACATTTATAGGTGCAGTGTTGTCTGCAGCTGTTCAAACTAAAGTAGTTGCCATTTTCTAATAAATTTTCAAAATAAAATGTCAGCCACTCCAACTAAAGCATTTTACTTATATCGAGGTTGTGTTTTTGCATAAGCAATAATTTCTTGTGGTGTCATATCGCTCAATTTTTTAGCACTTACCTCTGTTGTTGGGTTGGCTCAAGCGATAACACTTTTAGCTCAAACTTCTGAATTTGTTTCTGTCTGGACAGGTTCAGACTTTGTCACTTTTCAATTCTGTCACTCATACAATGAAACCATATCATTTATGTCGAGAGCAGAGTATTTATTAGTAAATTCTTCGAAATTTCACTCATAACCCCTACTTTTCATTGTGTTTTCAAAATAAAGTTTTTTGTCAGCCATCCTTCCAGCTTTCAATTCTTCAATTTCTGCTTTAAGAGCATTTATTTCCTCGGCGTGCTTTTCTCTCAATGCAGCATACCCAGACTTTTTTTGCTCTTGCTCTGTGTTATCAATTTCTTCCATATCAGTCATCTGATAATATATAGAATATAAAGTCGTGCTATTCTACAAACACGAATTGAGTTTTAAGTCATCGACTGGACTACAATTGATTAGTTTATAGACTTGCAACTTCGGTCTTTGAATATTTGAGAGTTCTATTCAACTCATTCTAATGAATTGTTAGCTCTGCTACTCAACTCATTCAACCTTTTCTCATCTCATAATTGCTTCTGCTTTCTCCATAGCTTCTTGTGCTTTTTTTACTTCCTCTGGGTCTTGTGTTATGACATCGACCATTCTCTCTGTCATTCACATTCATTGGATGAAACCTCATAGCACATTAAATACTGTGAAACCTTGAGATGATGGGTTTATGAAACCATCTTCTATTTGGTGCAAGATACTTTTTTCTTCTGCATCTTTTCTTTTCTCTATACATTTCTTTAGTACCTCCCATCCAGCTGATGCTTTCAATTCCTTTACAGCATCCACTTCCTCATCTGTAAGGTCGTTATAGTTCTTTTCCTTTACTTCTACCTCAATATTTTCCTCCTTTTCCATCAATTCTTCTTCTAAAGCCATTATAGTTAGTTATCAAATAAAATAGACTTCTTATTTTGTATTACTCGTTTAATTGGCTTTCACCAATTGACTTCCAGACATTTCTTTACTTCATCCATAAACATACTTACATCCAGAGTATTCATTCACTCTGTCATTATGGCTATGTCTTCCTTTGATAGCATTCAGATAGGTTTGTCATACTTCCTTAGATATTGATATATCATTTCTCTAAACCTTTCTGCTTTTCTCCTTTTTGTCATACTCCTTTTCAGACCATCCAAGTCGGGTTCGCTCTTTCTTGGCTCTGCTTTTATCATATCGTTTAGGTCTTTCATTACTTGTCGTTGCATGACTTCTTTTATGAATTAAATTAACATCCAGTTACATATCTTTTTAGCCTTTCTATCATTTCCATATCAGCTCCATGGCTCTCCAGCCATTCCTTGTCTTCCTGATATACATTAGTTCAGAAACCTTTTGTTACCAAATAGTTTCTCAATTCCTCATCTTTTATCATAAACATAGGCACTGGTGCATTGAATTTCTGAAACCTTATTCATCTTGCTTGCATATGGACATTCGTTCATCCGACTGTTCATACTACATCATTTTTTACATTTTTCTTGTTTCAGTTTTGCTCATTTTCTGTTTCTTGCTGAATATTTGTCAGCTCATTTTCTATCTCGTTGTTTATTTCATTTTCCACAACGGTAGTACCTACATTTTCCTCTTGTTTAACCTCCAATTCTGATAATTTCTGTCATTTTTTTGGTGGTTTTTGTCATTTTTTAAATGTCATTATTATTTTTTAATAGATAAATTATCATATTCAGTTTGATACATCCAGACTTTGCATTCCAGATACTGGTAGTCTTTCTCATTGGCTACTCCAATTAGCTCTACTTCATTCACTCATTCCTGTTCCACTATCCAAATTATTTACTGTGTCATAGTTTATACTATCTTCCAGTCATTCCATTCCAGCCATTTTAAAGTCTGTTACTTTTGGCTGGCTTGCCATATTCATTTGCTCTGTTCACAGACCTTGCTGTACCATATATTGCAGTGCTTGGATAGCTCTTTGTTTAGCATCTGTATCTTCTGCTCTGTTATAGTACCATAGTCTCATTTGGATGTTTGCATTTTGTGGTATATAGATAGATACATTTTGGTTGAGTAGCAGTACATCCATTTTACATTGATACTCTTCCATATTTAGTTCTGTTACACTATCTATCTCGCTCTCATCCAGACCATTATAGTATGCTATAGCTTTTCTTATATTGTTTAACAAAAATGGAGGAGTCTTTGGGTCAGACACCAGCATATTATATTGCTCTACATATGCTGACTTTTTCTCTTGATAGATGATATCTCTCAGTATTGGGTCTACTATCATTATTGAGAAGTCTCATTGAATATCTTTCTTATTTACTTTCTTATATGTTCCAGATAGTCAATTATTTACTCTCCTTATCACTTTTTTACCACTATTCCTCCGATAGTATAGCATATAGTCCCTATACAGTTCAGCAAATTGCTTTGTTCCATATGCCAATATACTATTCTGTAGACTTGTGATCATATTAGCATTTATTTTTTGTATCTTACTTGCTGTTGCTGTATTAGGGTCACTATTAGATGATAGACCGAGTCATTGTGCAGTAGCATTTGTGAAACTCTCTGCTAATGCTTTATTTTTTATCATTCACAGACTATTATATAGGTCTGTGCTTATCTGTGTCTGTGGTAATTCATATACCATACTACTTATAGGTTTTGTTAGGTCTCTCATTTTTACTGGATACCACCTATTCTTTATGCTTTGGTTTTTTAGAGTGTTGATATTGTTTAGGAATACTTGCTCATCTATGAAAATATTTCATCACATAGCTTCACGAGTTACTTTTATTTTATACAAGTTTAATAATAGTTGCTCTGTCCTATGTCAGTCTTCTATTATATCACATAGACTTATTCCTCGCCAGTCTGCTGCATCATATGCGAAACCATATACAGCCACAGGTATCATATTGTTTGTCTCTGGCACATCATATATATCAAGTATCTGGTCTGACAACATTAGCACCAAATACAATTTGTTTTCTCCACTTTCTTCATCATATATATAGGTATAGTGATAGTGGATGGTATAGTGTCATGTACTTGGGTTATAACAAGTAGCGATACTTCTCAAAAATGCGTCTTGTGTTTCCAGTCAGTTGATATATATGTCATAGTGTCCCAGTATCATTTCTCTGAAGTCTTTGTGTGCTGATATTGGCAATTCTTCCAGTTCTTTC
This sequence comes from uncultured bacterium, assembly GCA_937906635.1. Classification (GTDB taxonomy): domain Bacteria; phylum Patescibacteriota; class Gracilibacteria; order Absconditabacterales; family Absconditicoccaceae; genus JALOAF01. The sequence goes on from CALCYP010000062.1 coordinate 5,270, forward strand.
CTTGTTATCACTCTATCAAAACCAAAAAATGGATATTCATCTACCAGTAGGCTACCATCATTGTATGGATAGACAAACCTTGGGTCTATTCTTTGTACGATAGGCACATTCTTTTTCTTGTTGTATCAAGCAAAGAGAAATACTGCTTTACCATATTTACATACATCTTCCAGCCCCATATATCTATCAAAGTCCCAGTGTTCGTTTGCATAGTCGGTCTTAAACATATCTGTGAAATTTCTTGCTTCCATTTGGAATAATACATTTTCATCTTCCCACGATACATCTGGCTCATTTACTATACAAGTTGCTTGCATTGTCCTTGCACAGCTCCAAAATATCTGACTTCTTAGTAGTTCATCATTTCTTTTAGTTGAATATATGTCTTTTTGTGACATAAAATGTGAGTTTTTGCTCCTATTAGCATCAAACCCATGTTTATACTCTCACATTATTTTTTGATATAATTCATCTGTTAGTTTTATCATCTATCTTTCAATAGAAGCTAAATATCAAGTTATTTCTGTTTCGTTCCATCTTAAATATGGATACATTCTCATTATTAGTGTATCTAATAAGTCTGGACTCCTTCATATTCTCTCTTTCATTTTCTCTTTTGGCTCAATTCTTGTCTTACCATCTATACTTTTTTCATCTATATATAGGTTCAACATCTCTTGAGTCAGTATCTCCCAGTCCTTATCAGCTGTTAAATGTTCCCATTTGATAGCAATTTCTCCTTTTTGTACCTTCTCTTGCAGTAAAAATGCACATTGGCTTTTCAAATTAGCATAATTACTCTTTGCTCCAGTTTCTATTGGCTTGCTATTGTTTACAAACCCAGTAGAATATTCTATTCAGTCTACTACTCATCATCATACACCATCTGCATCTATTACGATGTTTCTTGGCTCTATATCGTATTGCGACTGTATCAACTTAATTGCTATCTTTATCTCTTCTACACTGCTTTTTGCATATGTCCATACTCTTGTTCGTGTATTCCCTTTTCGTAAAGATATTCTCGTCGTATCTTTTCCAAACCTTGCTACATCACATATCAGATAATAGACATCTCCATGACTTTCATTTGTCTTTAGCCTATCTATATCCATCTGCTTAAACAATAGCCGACTATTATCATCAAAGTCTCGCTTTCCATACAATAGTCTATTTCTTATTGCTGGGTTCGCTCTCTCCAAATTCTCTATATATCATTTGTCTATGAAGTTATTGGAGTAGACTAATGATGGTATAAATACAGCTCTTTCTTTGTCTTTGTGCTTTCATAGATAATATCTTTCATATACATGTCATGGGTTTGGGTTAAATGTTTCCAGTACTTTTCCCAGTATCCCATACTCTGTATTCTTAAACCTTCATACACGAGTTTGTAATATTTCTATTCAGTCCAATGGACATTCTGCACTTTCTTCTACAAATGCACCAGTTAATTCTAATGAACCAAACCTATTATATAAAGGGTCTTGTGGCAGATAACATCATTCTCTCAGCAATATCTGACTACCATTCTTAAACGTAATGACATTAGATACATTGTTCAGCTGTCACCTCATTTCATAAGGTATATTATAGTCCCTATAAAACTTCTCCAATGATATTACCGATGTCTGTTTGATGTTCTTGATCGTGTCCCTTACCAAAGCATATCTTACTCATGGATATTGGTTACACATTCTCCATAGCCATATAATTCATAGATAAGTCTTTCATCATCAGGCTCATCATCCATATCAGATGGCAGTATGTACATTGTCCAATAATACATTAAATGCTTTCTGTTGGTTCTCTGTTAGTTTTATCTCTATATTCGGCATAATAATTTTTGGGGGTGCAAAATAAAAATCAAAAATTTATTTTTTTATTCTCATTTCTTTTAGTTCCCTTAAATAGTCCTCGTATTCTTTTCTTTTCTTGTTGGCTCTCCTTCTCCTACTTTTTAGTGTATTCTTATTGGTAGAAAAAGGTTTGGCATATTCTTCTTCCTCTTCTGATGGTATCTTTCTTCATATCCATTGCTGGAATTCTACGAGTTTAACCTCTTCAACATTTCTTTCTCATTGTCCCATCAAGTCATTTTCGTCTCAACTTCATTCTCTCAAGTATTCACATATCATTCAGAGGACAATTTTTGCTCTGTGTCAGTCGGTCATTGGCTGTTTGTTCCATCTCATTCTTTGTTTGTGTTTACTGATATAAATTGGACAACTTTACTATTATCTACTATATCATCTGCTAATTCATTGTTTGCGTATCTCTTATCTCTCATTTTCAGAAATTCTAATGCTACCTTTGCATTTCATTTTCATATCTCATTAGATACTGCAGCTCTTGCTATCAATTTTGTCCGACTTCTCGCTTGCTCCATCCTCAATTTTGCTTCTTCATTCTCTGGTCTACTCATATAACTATAATACGTCGCTGGACTTATCCCTGCTAATACACAAGCTTCATCTACAGTAGCATCGAGCCTAAATGCTTGCTCTAATGTGTCTAAACTATCTTCTATTACACTTCTTTTCTTAAATTTAGGCACTAAATTTCCTACTCATCTTGTCGCCAATGTCTTTTCTTTTGGTTCTTTCATGAAATTATCATCATCCAGTGTTATGTCATCTCGTTTAACCATATTTTTCTGTTTAATATAAAATTACACAAATTATTTTGTGTTTTCTCCTTTCTTCAATTTATTTATCTGGTTTTCGTGGACTTCTTCATGTATAGCCCACAATTCTCTCCATTTCCTTTTAGGAGTATAAAAATTCTTTGTATTCCATAGCTCCTCATTCTCTTTAATGAGTTTTGGCACTTCTTTAAATAAGTCGTATTTCTTTGCTTTATTATGAAAATAATTATGCACCGCTGTCTTTAATTTCTGCAACCCTTCCTCTCCATATTTCTCTAATAAACTCTTATCATATTCATTATTCGTTTCTACTTTCTTCTTTACACTTCCCATAGGTCATGTTATATAGTTACATGTATGACATTGTGCATTTATGTTCTCCTTCATTAGACACATTGTGCTATATCTCCTTGTATATCTATGTCATCATGCTAACTCTTTCCATTCTTTTATCTGATGACAACTAATACATTTCCCGACTCCATCTGCATTTGTGTCTCTCAACTTCGCATTCTCCTGTGCTATCTCCATAGCAAACTGCAATGGTTTTTTTACAGGACTTACTCTTTTTTTATAAATAATAGGTGGTCTGTTCTCCATCTCTCTTATTTCATTCTTCATCTTCCTTTGATACTCCAATTTCTTCTTATTTAGATATGCATTTATCTTCCTCTCATGCTTCAACCTCCTTTTCTCTATATCTCCATCTAATTTCGCCCTATACTTGTTTAATAATACATCATACCTAAATTGTGTGCTCTTTTTCAACATCTCCCATTTCTTGTTCCATTTCAACTCTATACTCTCCTTTGTTTTTAACATAAAAAAAACTCGTAAATTAAAATTACGAGTGTTCCTCACCTAAAAATAGATGTTCTTTTGCCTTTCAACTACTAATTAATGAAAAAAATATAAATTGCAAGTTTATTTTTTTATGATACAAACACTTTTTAGAGAATATTCTCTAATTTGATGTTATATAATACCTTTTATTCTCATACAGCTATCTTACTCTCCCTATTATCATCATACAAACTCACAGCTTTCTCCTTTTTAACTCCATTTGCACCATTCCATTTTATCTGTTCCAATAACTCCTTCTTCTCCATGCACCTCTTTTCATATTCAACCCTCATCGCTTCAATACATAATTTTAACCTCTCCACTCACTCCGCCAAACTCATTATATACATCTCCTCTATGTCCTTCGCTTTCATATATGTTTTCCCTCTCTCCTCTCCATCTACTACTAACTCTACCTCAAATACTTCACCCCTGTTCTTCATCCTGGCAAATAAACTTCTGTCCTCTACATTCTTCCCTTCACTCTCCAACAACCCTCACACTGTCCCATAAACTCTTAACTCCATTCTATAACTTTTTACAAAATAAAAAACCATTTCTAACTCATGCTTTAATGGTTTTTCCTTTTGCCTTTCACAATTATCACCTACTATTGTAGTAAAAACACTACGGAATACAATACCTTTTTTAATGGAACGTAGTAAAAATGCTACGGTGATATTCTCCAAAAAATAGCGAGTGAGATATTATAAATTTTTTTTATTTTCTGTTTTCGGGGGGTGGGGGTCTTTCTTTTTCCTTGTTTTAACCTTGTTTTTTGTCTACTTTTGTCTAACTTTTTTACTTTTTAAAAGTGAAAATTGAAAATTCCAGGTAATACCTACATACTTTACTTTGCACAAGTTATATTGTGCAAAGTAGAATAAAAAAATTGTGTAAAGTTATAATAGTTATTGACTGGTATTTCTTCGTTTTTGGGTATTATATATTTTTTACAAATTATAATTTATCGTTTGTGTTTATTACATATTCGTATAATAGAATAGTATTATATATAAGTATTATCTTATCAAAATGAAGTAATTCTGTGATGCTGTGTAAATTGTGTCAGTCTGATTTTTAAAATGGAGTATTTTGTGATCTGTTGTATTTTGCTGTATTTTGTTGTATTGTGTTGTATTTCTCTTTTATTGTTTCATGTTGTTTTGTTTAAATTGTATTATTCTGTGATCTGTTATTGTTATCAAAATAGAATTGTCTGATATTTCCAAAATTATCAAAATTTTTGTATTTTTCTATCATTTTTTTGTATTTTGTCAATTTATTTATTTTTTGTATTTTGTAGTTATAAACTGCTTTTTCTTATTTTATATTTTCAAATTATGTACTTTTTTTGAAAATTCTCTTGATTTTTTATTTTTTTTGATTATAATGATAACGTCAAAATGAATGAAGGAGATATTTAACACAAAATAAAGGGTTGTAAATAGTCAATATTATAAGTTTGTTGTCTTTGTTGTGCTGTGCAATGTTTTATTTTCTCAATACCATATAATGTTTTTACGTTGCAACTACACCAGCAACAATAAAGAACTACACCAGCAAACTTATAATATGGACTATTTAATAATGTCCTTTTTACTTACTTATCTTATTAAAATGATGAAACAACAAACACTAAAACATTTTACTTGTGAATATTACAAAACAAAAAATTGACTAAACTTTTATACAATTACAAACAAAAAAACATGAAATTGGACGTCAAAACGACGAGATAACGATGAAAACCCTGATAAAACAGCACGATATACACTTGTAAATGATTATATCTATGAGAAAAAATATGATGAAATGCTAAAAATGTACAAAACGACCAACGACTATAAATTAGCTTGGAAAATGTTGAAAAAATCAGAAATTTATGAGGAGTTGGAAATTGAGAAAAAACTTTTACTTGCTAACTTGTAAAAACGCATACGCGTTTTTGAAAAAAATATTTATATCTTAAAAAATTAAAAAAATGAATAGAAAAACAATTGAAAAATTACAAAGTAAAATTTCAGAAATTAAAAACTGAAATTTTAGTATTTATTACTAATTTTATCTTTTAACCAATAAAAAATGGATACAAGAGACGTTTATAATTATTTTTATGATTTATTAGACCAAGACCAAATGAAGTTGGAAGTTTTGGGGGCTCTTATGGACATTAATGGCGACACACAGTGAATAATTGACTTTATAGACTATTACGACATTGATTTGGATGAATTAGATGAACAATTAAAAGAATTTTACAACGAAAATAAATTATACTAAAAATTTTATATCTTAAAAAATTAAAATGAAAAAAACAATTTTAAAAAAACTTGAAGAAGCACAAAACTATTGTGACAAGTATTATTATGATGAATGTCTATCCACTTTGTTTGAAATTTCAAATGAAGATGACAAGTATTATGAAGTTTTACAAGACTTTATTGACAAAGACACAGCGACAGAATTTTTGAAGCATGAATTAGAAAAATGAGGAATTGAAAGGCTTTATTATGCAATGTGAAATGTAAAACCTTATTGAAACGAATACATAAGGATAAACGCATATTGAAACCTTGAAGAAATTAGACAAGACGACCTGCAATGTGCTATTGATGAAATTAAAGACAGAATTGAATACTAAAAACAAAAGGGGTCGAATTTGACCCCTTAAACTTACTTTTTACTTACTTATTTATAAATGATGAAAACCAAACAACTTAAAAACAACGTTTTGCAAGTTTTCTGCAAAAACTTACAACAGCAGCTCCAAGCCCTTGTTATGTATCCAAACTATTTGTTTGAAGTAAAAGGGCAAAATTGAGCAACTTTTTTATATTTTAAAATTAAATAAAGATGAAAGACTTAAAAACTATATTTGAAAAATTAGACCTTATTCGAGGTTTATTGTATATTTATAACCATCAAAAAAGAGATAAAAACATCACAAAAAAAGAGCTTGAAAGTTTAATTTCACAAATTGACTGGCAAGTAAATTGAATTGACTGAATAACACAACTTGAAAATTATGATAATTTGAAAAAATTAGTAAATGTTTTATAAACTTTTTATATTATAAACTTATAAAAAATGGATGAAAAAACAGCATATTATACAATAGAAGAACTATTGAAAAGTATAAACAAATGATATTTTGATATTTACCAAGATGCAATGGATGCGATCCGAGAAGGTATAGAATTTTCAGAAAAAATGCAAAAAGAAAATGAAGATATGGAAGACAATAGAGAAATAGCATATGATGAAATAGCTGAACTTTACGACTATATAGAAGATAAAGAAATTATAGAAAAAGGATATATATTAGAAAAACTTGCAAAAATACAAAGTTATTGTTAAAGAGAAATAGACCGCATTACTGCGGTCTGTTCCTTTTTATTACTTATCCGTTTGTAAATGATGAAAAAATACAAACAGTTGAAATATAAAAAAATAAAAATAAAAAGCAAGTAATTTTTATTTTATATTATTATTTTGAAAAAATGGATGAAAAAAAAGTAGTAAATAACGATGAAATAAGAAGCTATACATTGACTGAATTATGTAAAAAAGACAATACGACCATCCCAACAATTAAAAAATGAAGCATTAAGAGAAATTACATAAAAGTAAGGTTTGAAAACAGTAAAGCAAAAATGCAATGTAAACAATGATATCAGAAAAAGCCTTATTCAATAAAGTATATAAGACTAAAAGACATTGAAAGAGTAATAGAAAAATATGGATGAAAAATAATTTTTAGAAATGATAAGTCATTATGGCAAAAATTAAAATAAGCGATATAAAAAAAAGAGAAATTATAGACCATGTATATAATACAAGTGATAGCTTAATTAAATGCTATGAATTAAGGCAATTAGCTTTGCTTGAATGAAAAGATGCACAATATATAAAGAATGACCCACGTTTTTTACCTGTTAGAATAGATAGTACAATATATAGAATGAGAAGTGGTAAAAGGTGATATACAAAAACATATGTCATAAAACGAATTAGACTTGATGAAATAAAGCATATATTCAACCAAAGAACATGAAGAAAACTTGTTGTTGAATATTATTAAAAAATTCAAAAAAACTAAAACAAAAGACCAAAAAGAGTATAATTCTATTGGTCTTTTTTATTTTTATAATTTCAAAAAATGAAAATAACAAATGAAATTCTACGAGAATACAAAAACCGACTAATTAACAAAAACTTTTCTACAAACACCATCCAAAACTATACATGAGACATAGAAAAGTTTCTAATTTTTATAAAAAACAAAAATGGGCTTGGTGTTGTATCAGAAAACGAAATAACAATGAAAGAAATTGAGAACCGAAAAACTGTCCAGCTACAAACAAAAACACCTCGTAATTCAATTTATTATACAAAACAACCTACACTTTCTCCATCTACAATTCAAACAAAAATAATTGCAATTAAAAATTTTCTAAAATTTTTGAATATTATCTATGATGAATGAATAGACTATAAAAAAATAGAGACAAAAAAATATACAAGCAATTATATTGAGACAATAACACAAGAAGAGTTTAACACTTTTTTCAAACGAATAGGTGAAAAAGAAAAATACAAAATAAATTCATTGAGATCACAATTGTTTATAAACATATGATATACGAGCGGTTTAAGAATATCAGAGATATTGAGTTTGAAAGCAAGCGACATAGAAAATTGAGAAGCAAGGATAACCTGAAAATGAAACAAACCAAGGCGAGTATTTTTCACAAAAAGCAGTCAAGCATTATTAAAAGAGTATATGTATGAGAGAGAGCAACCAATACCACGGACATGATACAAAGAAAGTTATTCAAACAATGCTTTTATTAGCCATAATTCATGATATGACTATTGAAACATCATCAGAAAAGAAACTTTTTGTGCAATTATTAAAAAATATAGTGATGAAATGAACGAACAATGAATAATAGATAAAAGAATAACTGCACATTGTTTGAGGCATAGTTATGCTACAAGACTATTAGAAGCATGAATGAATATTAGAGAAATACAAGAACTATTGGGACATAGCGATATACAAACAACAGAACACTATTGTCATGTATTACAAAGTAATTTGAAACAAAAAGTAAATGAAATTTTTATATAATTATAAAATTTTTATACAAAAAGTAAATAATATAAATTTTTACAAATGTAGGTTATACCTACATTTTTATTTTTAAAAATAAAAAATATGTTAAAAAGTGTTGCAATTTTTAAAATTCTGATTATAATAGCCAACGAACAATTGTGATACGATATTTTGTATCATGGTGTTGGTGAGATAACTCGACCCCCTCTTAAGGATAAGGTCGAGGGTTCGAACCCCTCCACGCCTAAATTAAATATTTAATTTAGAAAATGGAAAACTCCGTGATAGAGAATATCACGGGGTTTTTCTTTTGTCTTTCACAAGAGTGTTCCAAACCCCCTATCATTTGTTCGAAGGTTGTCTAAAAAACAGATGTTATAGGTAGTGCGATAGGCACTAGACAACCTTCTATCGCACAACCTATGGTGTCTGTTTTTTTTCAAAGACATTATGTCGCACTCATGATAAGAGTATAAGAAAATAAATAGATATTATCGGTAGTGATATGCGATATATAACATCTATTTATTTTTATTTTTTAACAAAAACCAATGTAAACATGGAATTATTAGAACAGTGATATTGAATAATGCCAAACAAGGTGTTATTCGATAAAGACCTTAAATGGTTTGCAAAGAGTATCTTTGTTGTTGTTAGTAGTTTGTGTTCTGAAAAGTGATACTGTCGAGCAAGTAATGAATATGTAGCGAATGTTATGTGAGTATCTGAAAAGACAGTGAGTAGGTCAATAAATGAATTAGTTGATAAGTGATATATTCATAGTCAAATTGACAAAAACAATGGTAATAGAAGGGTTTTGACCCTATCCCCAAAATTGTCTATACCTATGGACAAAATTGTCCATACCTATGGACAAAATTGTCCAGATATAAATATAATAGATAAATACAAGTATATAAATTATTTAAATAATGTCGAAACTCAAATTCAGACACAATGAGAAAATGCACTCTTAGAAGAAAGAAAAGAAAAAAGTTGCGAAAAAAAGAAAAGAAAGAAAGTTGAATACACAGAGAACTTTGAAACTTTACGAAAGATATATCCACAGAATTGATGAGTAAAGGAAAAGATATTTAAGATACGAAATGAATATTCAGATGAAAAGAAAAGCAACTTAGTATTCTGAGCAAAACTCATAAGGCTACGTAATATGACATGATGGAAATATGTTCAAAGAATGGATAGGTGGATGGAATGATATGAGCCACCAACAAATGAGTTAGAAAAATTAAAAGAAGCAAAGAGAGAAGTTGATAAGATAACCAATGCAGAAGAAAAAAATAAATGCTATGAGTTTATGAAAGAAATGTTTTGAGAAGAATTGTTTAGACAAGTAGCAAGAGCAACAGCACAGTCAATATCTTTTAATTGGGTAAATTAAAGCAATGGTTGATAAACAAAAAATAATAGACTTCTTAAAAGACCTTGCTTGAACATGAAAGGTAGAGATAAACAATTTAAACTCTATTGTGAAATTCAATGAAGCATTATGAAAGCCAAACATTTACTTCTGTTGTTGATATGATAAAGCAAATGGTAGATGTTCAGACAATGACTTCACTAAAAAGAAATACATACCATTTGACATTGATATTAGGTTAGACCACTATGAAAGGACATGAGAAATTATGACAGCGGAGCAAATGGACAAAGTGATACAAGAGATATTAGATAAGGTTGAGAATACATCAGAGTTTAGTTGATATTCGTACGCAGTTAACAGTTGAAATGGTTTGCATTTGTACTACGTGTGAGATGAAATTCAGATAGATAGAGATACTTACTCAAAGTGAGTAGAATACTTGCAATGAATGTTGAATGAAATTATTGCACCGTATGAATGTGATATGGCAGTCAAGAACATAGCAAGAATTATGAGACTACCATGAACAATAAACCATAGACACAAGGAACATTGAGGTAAAGTGCTATGGGACTTGTGAGACTATGAATGTGAATTTGTAAAATATAGACCATGAACATGGTCGCATATGGTATCGAGTTTACCTGAATTAGCAGAGGAACAAAATAGAAAAGTAGAAGAACAAAAGAAAATATATGAAGAAGCAAGGTTATCAAAGAAAAGTCAAAGCGACTGGGAAGATATAAATAACATAGATATATGAGAGTTGGCATGCAGAGTATGGGATGGTGTTAGCATATGACCCACAAAGTGAGACATTACAACACTAAGAGAAACCCACAAGAACATGTGAGCGTTTGTATGGAGGTCAATGAACATGATAATAAATTGATGAAGTAGTTTAATAAGAAGAAAAGATATTAGGTCATTTACACCATACAAATTAGTGTACTATGAATATGCAAATGAAGATACTAAAAAAACATTGGAGTTTTTTAAAAGTAATTATGGAGTTGAGCCTAAGAAGAAAGAGAATGTTAAAGAAGAAATTGAAATTCCAGAATATGAGTACGATAGTACATCAGTTGCATATAAACTAGCAGACCCAATATTTGATGAATTGGGGTGTATGTATAAATGAGACTTGGCAACAATAGTAGCAGAATGAAATAGTTGAAAGACTACATTTGCACTAGACACGTGTAGAAGAAACCAAGCAGAATGACATAAATGTTATTATATCAATTTGGAATTTGATATTAGAACGACATTCCAAAGTAGATGGCAACAACTACATGGACTTGATAAAATAGCATTGACCACAATTACAGACACACAAAGAGAAGATATGAGACAATATGTTGATAAACAATTGGCTGATATAAACTATATGTGTGAGGAAAATGTTAAGTTAAATGACTTGTTAAAAATATTGATAGAACTTAAAGCAAATTGATACGAATTAGTTGTTATAGATACATTCAGTAAGATAGCATGAAACATGTCAGATGGTTCATGGGGACATCAAAACGAGTGTATGAGTAAGTTAGAGAATTTAGCACAGAAGACATGACTTGTTATATTATTATTGCACCATACAAACAAACTTAAAAAGTTTAGTGGAAGCCAAAAGATATATGACTTATCAAAAGTATTCTATGTTATAAGTACAATTGACTGATGTCCAGATGAAAGAAAATATGAATGTACAAAAGATAAATACTGATGTGCAGGTAAATGGTTGACAGCAAGATATAATGCATGAAAGTATGAAAATACAACAGAACCATTTTAAATTATAATTTACGAAAATGTTAGCAGAACGAGAGATACAAACAATTGAAGGCTTGAAATTATATCGCATGTTTGAATGAACACCAGATATAGATAAGGCAACAGTGAGATGAAAATATATGCGGTGTTATTCAAAAGATGAGCCACGGTTTGATAAGATATTGGTTAATGTTGATAGAATAACTTTAATGAAGAAATTACCAAACAAAGACTAAGTCACTTTTTATTTACTAAATAAACAAACAATGATGAAAATTACAAACT
>CALCYP010000063.1 GCA_937906635.1 uncultured bacterium
CTCAAAAACGACCTTGTAGCCAGTTTTACAACATAGTCGGTTGTGTTCGGTTTATCTAAGTAGTTTATATTTCCTAAACAAGTCGTTTATCTCTTTGCTTTTCTTTTGGCTATCTTTCACCAATTGTTCATCAACCTCTCATTTTTTAGCATATTCTAACAATATTTGGTTAAACTCGTTTAATTTCAGTTCTAATAACTCTATGTCTGCTTTTTTGAATTTCATTGTTTTAATAATTATTTAAATAAACAAGTTTTTGCTGTCTCTAAATTGACGATAAACATCTTTGACTTTCAATTGTCTCATCAAGTAGTAGCATATTTGTTTACTCATACCAACTCTGTTAAAAACACTCATCTATCTTGTGTATAGAATTGGTTGCCTATATAGTAAACAATATAGTCTGCTTTGCTTGCGAATACTCCACTTGGTTTTCAGTCATACTCATACTCAACTGGAATACTACCATACTCTTTTGCTTTTGGACAACCTTTTACTTCGTAAGTCTTGCTTGTTCAGTCTTCATAGTCAACTTTTATGTCTCGGTCTTTCCTTTCCTCTTTTGGTGGTTTATGAATACCTACTACTCATGGCTTCAATAGTGTTTTCATAAATGCATATTCGTATTGCTCTCATGTCGCTAAGTCTACATCAAACATTTTGTTAATTTTATTATTTAAAGTCAGCTTTGCCTCAAATTCTTATTTTCTGTCGCTATATCTATTTTCCTTTGGCTCAACTGGTCTATATTTAGTTTGTAATGCTGTGCTATCTTCTTCCATAGCAACTGGTCTCAATATTTCTTTAAAGCATCTTTTTTACTCTCTATCTCTATCTCTTTCTCTGTCCATTTTATCTTTCACTCTCATTTCATTTTCTTGTAATGTTCATATCTCTCAATTTTGTATAGATCATATTGCTGTTCTGTGACTGCTGTATCAAAGTCTAATTTCTCATATCATATTATCAACTCTGGGAGAAACTCTTTAATATCTTTTTCTGTTCAAGTCTTTAATAATTGTTGGCTTTTTACTAATAAGTCTGTCTCTGTCATTTTCTGTATTATCTAACTAAAACATCAACTCTTGGCTTTCATCTTCTGGGCTACCATATAAGTCCATAACTTTACCATACAAGTCTTTTCACAAAGTAAAGTATTGTTCGATATATGCTTTTGCTTCTTGATAATTTTTGAATTCATCTTTCTTTTTCTCAATAAACCTTTGTAAGTCTTCTTCTGTAAATTTAGGTTTATTTCTCCTATTGTTTGCTTTGTTTATCTCGTCCATACTTGCTATGCTATCTATTACTCATATTCCAGCCATTGCACAAGCTCTTCATACTGCACTTGTTTCTGCATTTTCCAGTGCACTTGTTTTGTTTATGTATCATTGTCATTCTATCTCTTGTGCAAGTCCAGTATATCTGCAAGTACCGATAGTCAGTGTTGCTTTTACTACTCGCATTTTCTCGTCTGGGAAATAATTATAACTTGTCTCTATCATGTATTGTCATTCATAGTTTTCAGCCAAATACTGTATTCTGTCTTTTACTTGGACATAGTCGCTACCTTTGAATTTGATAGCTTTGTCTTTTAGTTGTCTGTCTGTTGTTGTCATTTTTCATTTTAGTTATTATTTAAATAATTATCTGAAAAGTTTTCATCTAACCAAGTCTTATATAACTCTACCATAACATTTTTAATTCGTGACATATCGTTTATCTCCAAGTCTGATAGGTCATTGTTTCTGATAAAGTCATCTACTCAATAGCTTGGCTTGTAGTCAAACTTTCTGCCATCTGTAAATATGTGATAACAAAACATTTCCATCTTTTAGTATCTAAAACTCAAATTCTCAATAGTCTTTCTCATTTCAGTTGTAATAGTCGTCTGCTAATATCAACTCCTCTAAACATTTCTCTGCTTTTTCCCTATTTCAATGAATACTATCTAACTCAAAGTCGTGCCATACTTCATATAATAACCTATCGCCATCATCTATCGTATCTATTCGGTTTCAATTCGCTCTCCTTTCTGCATAGGTTGGCTTTAATTTAAAACTTCATTTTCTGGACATTCCAATGTAATTGTAAATTGGTCTGTCTGTAATATCTACTCCATCGTAGATAACTTTTCAGTTTGTAATTTTCATCATTGTTTGTTTATTTAGTAAATAAAAAGGGGCTAATATCGGTTTCAACGATATGTTATAATATCTATTCTATCGCTGTCCTCTCAAATTATTTTGGCTGATGTAATGTACTTTGTATTTACAGCCACAACATTAAACCATTCATCATAGTCAGAAGAACACCATATACGGTCTTTACCATAAATTTCTTCTTCGTTTGGTGTCTTTGTACCTGCATAGAATTCTAGTCAGTCTACTGTGTTAATTCTTCGTTCGTACATTTTGATATTTTATAATTTAAAATGGTTCTTCATCTAATACATATTTTCATTGCTCATAACCTGCTCTAATGGTCTTTCACATACAACCATACTTATCTTTTAGACAAGTGTAGTCTCTCCATCATTCAAGTCATTCTCATTCAATTCTTGTTATTGCATATACTACTTTTGATAAGTCGTATATCTTTTGACTTCCACTAAACTTTCATAGTTTGTTTGTGTGGTGTAATAGCAATAATACCATTCAAGTCTGTTGTGCAAAATGTTCTAGTTCTATCATACACTTGTTTTGGCATTGCCATGAATTACCTCATGTGTTTCACTCTATCTTGCTAAATGTATCAATAACCACTAACTCGTATCATTCTTGTTTTAACTCTAATAACTTTTTAAGTAATTCGTTTAGTGTTATTAATTTAATTGTTTCATGATGTATCTTAGATAGTTCATTATCAACATATGCTTTCATTGCCACTTTATCTTCTTTTGATATTTCTGTAAATGCTATCTTATCTAGTCAATGTTGGCTTTGCCACCTACTTTCAAATGTGGTCTCTAATGCAAACTCTAAATTCAGATAAAAACATTTATGTCATTCTGCCTCATTTCTTCTTACAATATCTAGTGCAAATGTGGTTTTTCAACTGTTTCATTGTGCTATCAATGTTGCTACATCTCATTTATACATACAACCTAACTCATCAAATATCTTATCTGCTAGTTTATATGCAACTGATGTACTATCGTATTCATACTGTGGAATATCAACAACATCTTGCACCTTTCCAACTCTCTCAATTTTCTTTTGTGGCTTTCTTTCTGGTATCATCATTGGAAATTCCTTTGCTATCCACTGATACAACTCTTTACCATCAACTCTACCATATCGGAATACTCGGTTTGTTCGATGTGGTCATCATTTATCTGTACTCCCTATCTTTCAATTCTTATCTATTCGGCTTCATGTAGCCTTTCAGTTAACAATTATCTGCTCTGTTCAGTTTGAATTCCTTTTAAAGTCAAATGTTTCATATGATACCATGCTAGTTCAACTTATTTTTTGCAACATAGCCTTTGTATCCATTGCTTTTACTCTCTCCCAAAAGTCATCATCTCATAATTCTTTTTTAACATATTCTTCTTTCTTCTGTGCTTGTTCTCTCTTTTCGCTAATTGTCATTGTATCACTATATGCTTGTAGCATTTCTTCTT
>CALCYP010000064.1 GCA_937906635.1 uncultured bacterium
AATTTTCAATTTGGGAGTCTCGACAATGTCTCAAGTTAATTCTGGTTCTTCTGGATCATCTCATTCATCAGGTTCGTTGTAAACCACTCCAGGATTTGCTGTAAATCATTCATATACATTTTGCACAAAATCGCTATCGGTTTCAAAAATATTTTTGGTATCGATAAATCTCTGAAAAGATACAGTATTTTTCTTTTTACTTGCTAAAGCTTGGAATGTATCAACAATTTCTCAAGAATAAATCAATCTAATCTGAAATTCTTTATCGTCAGCTATTGAAAAACTGCTGGAATCTAGCGACATTACGGGAATTCACGATACTACATTATTTGCTCAAGCGTTTCAAATTATTATTACAGTTTCTGCTGGAATATAGATGTTTGAAATTGTCCTAATTCATCTAGCAGCTCAAGAGAATTCTAAGTTTCACTCAAAATCATCTCATGCATTGTAGATTTCAATTCGTTCGTTATTTCATCAAAAAAACACTTCTGAAATAACTAAATTTGGTAATTCTAATTCTCCTATATCTTCTGTATTTCCTGTCCACTCTCAGTCAATTAAAACACATTGATTTGCACAAAACAATGTACAATCTTCATCATCATAGCAATAATCGCAAATCTCACAATCATCATATACATAACGAAAATTTTCGTTTTCTATCTGTAAATTATCTTCAATTTTTTGTTTCTTTTCTTCTTGCTCTTCAATATATTCTTGTCATATATCCATTCCTCATCCTAGAATATCAGCCGAAAAATCTAAAAAATTCTCAGTTTCATCATTACTCACTAATCCATTTACTAAAGAATTTCAAGATTCTACTCTAGTTCCTGATGACTCTCCAAGATTTGTTTCATTCGCAGTAATAGTGAATTCAGGATTTTCATTAATCTCATCATTTTCTCACTCCGAAATTATACTATCGTTTGTACCCAATGAAAAATCTGGATTAATATCTACTGAGTCCTTTCTTAACTCATTTTCATCTAAAGAACTAGTTTCATAGTCATCTATAAATTCTTCATTATTAGAAAAACTATAATAAAAAAAGTTACTGGAAATCACCAATAGCAACATAAAAATAGACATTATTTTTTTCATCATTTATCAGTCGTGATAAGGATAAATAATCGCTTATAATTTTTTTGTCCACTTTTGTCAAGATAAAGTTAAGTTAATTTAATTTGAATCTTACTATATTAAACTAAATTTCTACAATTTTCTGCTTGATATCATATTTATCTAATGGATAGTGCTTTATCCTTGGCTTATCTCAATAAGAATAATCTATTATCGTCACTATATTACCTTTTTGCAACCAGAATTTTTTATTATCTGAATATCTTGCTCTATCTTTTGCCTCTAATGCACTTTTTACTTCACAAGTCGGATCAAGAAATAAATCTTCTAATAGCTCTGGTCAAGTTGCTTGTGTGACTTTTTTTGTTATTTCTGTGTTCCTTTTGAATATAATATCTGTTTCATTAACTTCATAATTGGTGATTTCCCCGTTTTCTATAGTCGTAATTATAGTTTTATCTTCATTAAACCACCAATATTTTCACATATCTTTGCTATTGATTATGTGTTCTACATTTTTTTTACTAATTTTTTTCCATCATTCTCTTAGATCTAAAAATGGAGTAGTGTTTAGTTTGTCAATTTTATTAATTCCTACCATTTTGTATAAATAAAGAAATAAAATTATACCATAAATATTTTAGATATTTTTTTAAATTTGTCAAATTTTTAGCCTTGATTTTGGTGAGAAAATGGTTAAATTGAGAAAATATATGAGTTAAGTGGATTATAGAAATCCTCCACCACTTCGTGGTCCCCCTCCTTTAAAAAGGAGGACAGAGGAATTTTACTCTCTATCAAGTGAAATATGATGCATCTTGGAACTAATACAACAACTACTACAGTAACCAGTTAAAATTGGTAGGAGTTTTGTATTGTTCAAATCAAATATTCCTACCAAACAGGTAGGTTTTTTTATCAAATAACTATTATGAAGATGTCAGAGCATGAAGATTCATTATTATTTAGACAGCGCCACACGCTTGCACACGTATTGGCTGAAGCTGTACAGAGAGTCCAACAACGAGATGTAGAAGTTGCTATTGGACCTGCAATCGACAATTGATTGTATTATGACTTTTTATTTAGTCCAGAAAAACAGATTTGAGAAGATGATTTGAAAAAAGTACAAGATCAGATGGAAAAAATCGTAAAAGAATGACAAGAATTAATCCGTATCGATGTACCAGCAGAAGAATCAGATTATTTAGTCAATACTCTCATGAAACAGAAATACAAAGATGAGATGAGGAGAGAATTTTTGGCTGCAGGAGAGACTATTTCTTTTTATGTAAATACTATCGTAGAAGCCGCAAAAGATAGAGTCTTGCAATGAGTAGATGAAAACTACATCAAATATTATGAATGAATCACTGAATATCTTCAAACCAAATATCCAGATAAATTCACTGGAAAATTTGCTACATTTTTGGACATGTGTGAATGACCACATGTAGAAAGTACAAAAGAAATTGATCCAAAATCTTTTAAAATAGACAAATTGGCTTGAGCATACTGGAGATGAAATAGCAATAATGTGATGATGACCAGAATTTACGTTTGGGCTTTCTCAAACAAAGAGGAATTGAGAGAATACGCTGAGATGATGGAAGAAGCAAAGAAAAGGGATCATAGAAAATTGTGAAAAGATTTGGACTTATTCTTTTTTGACGATTTGACTGGAAAATGACTTCCGATGTATTTGCCTCGTGGATATATAGTTTATCATCTATTGGAAGAGTATATCAGAGAAAAAGAGACAAAATTATGATACTATCATGTCATGACACCATGTCTTTGAAATGTAGATTTGTATAGGACTTCTGGACACTTGGATCATTATCAAGATGGCATGTTCCCAATCATGGAGAGAGAATGAGAAGAATTTGTTTTGAGGCCTATGAACTGCCCTCATCATATGATGATATATGCAAATCAATTACATTCATACAAAGATTTACCAATCAGAATCGGAGAAATTGCTCATGATTTCAGATTTGAATCTTCTGGTACATTGAAATGAATCGAGAGATCTAGACATTTCTGTCAAAATGATGCTCACCTTTTTGTGACTCCAGAACAGATGAAAGACGAATTTAAAAAGGTTGTGAATTTGATTTTTGATGTTTATAAGGATTTTGGAATTGAAAATTATAGGTGTGTACTATCTCTTAGAGATCCCGAAGATAAAGTAAAATATCATCCAGATGATGCTATGCGAGAAAAAGCTGAAAATTCATTGAGAGAAGTATTGAATGAGATGGGACTTGAGTATACAGAAGAAATTTGAGAAGCTGCATTCTACGGACCAAAATTAGACGTAAATGTAAAGCCAGCTATCTGAAACGAATATACACTCTCAACTTGTCAGCTTGATTTCTGTCTACCTGCTAAATTTGATTTGAAATATACAGACAAAGATGGAGAAAAGAAAACTCCAATAGTTTTACATAGGGCAATTTTATGAGCAATTGGAAGATTTTTTGCTTATATTATCGAAGAAACAAAATGAGTTTTCCCTACTCGATTAGCTCCAGAACAAGTAAAAATTATTCCAGTAGCAGATGCCTTCAATGATTATGCAAACAAAGTGTGTGAAGAATTAAAATCTCACAATTTCAGAGTATCAGTAGATGAATGAAGCGATAGTTTCAATAAGAAAATTAGAAATGCAGAACTTTTGAAAATCCCATATATTTTGATTGTTTGAGAAAAAGAAGTTTGAGCAAATACAGTTTCAGTGAGAGAATTTGTCTCAAAAGAGCAATATACTTTGAAATTAAATGAATTTGTAGATAAATTAGCTGAAATAGTAAAAAGCAAGAAATAAATTGGTCAGCAGTCGACAGTCATCAGTCTATGGTCACAGAATATAACTAATTATATAGCTGCCGACTAGAGACTAGTGTCTGTCGACTAAATATTTTCTTGCATTTTTTTTTGTTATTTCTACAATAAATTCATTCATTTAGTATCAAAAATAATGAAAATTTATTTGAAATGATTTTATGGATACAAAAATTTTTGAGATGAAGTAATCCTTTTTTGATTGCTAAATTATTTGCAAAATGAGTACAATCCAGATGAAATTGTAGTGGAAGTATGAGATATTGAACGGATTCAAAATCGATTGAATAAAAATAAAGAATATCTGCAAAATTGAATCATAGATAAATTAGAATTTGTGGAGAATAAGGAAATAAGCAAAAGATTTAGACAAATTTTGTCATTTTTTGGTATAAATAAATATAAAAAATATTTCAAAGTTTTCTGATGATGAGAAGTCTTGGATGAAAGTAGGAAATTTCCACACGACTGATGGAATCTTGCATTACTCCACAATTATAGTATCAGAAAATGAAAATTTATTTTGGTGTGATGAATTTGAACTTATGAGAAATTTAGGACAAAAAAGTTGTTCAAATATATCCTACATAGAGCACAAAAAATAATTTGTAGAGAGAAAATATCGTATGAAAGAGCTGTTTCACATTGATGAAAAAATGCGATAAGTTATGAAGATTTTTCGAAAGAAATATTTAAAGATTCTTCGTCGCAAAGCTCCTCAGAATGACACGTTGGGGTCATTCTGAACGAAACAAAGTGAAGTGCTCCGACTAGTCCTCAGGCAAGCCGAGAGTCCTCGTGAAACGGGAGAGAGTCCTCGCAAGGCGGGAAAGAATATATAAATGTTAATAAAGATTCTTCGCTACGTACCGCTAACGGCATAAATTCACAATGACAAAACACAATTTTAATCAATATTTCTCCAAAATATTTTAACCAAAACAATATTGAAAAGATAAAAAATTTTGTCTGAAAATACGGTTCTGATGGCAAAAAAATATTTTTTCCAGCGGATATAAATATTGATAAAGAATTATTCATTGCTGTGAGAAAAAATATCCCAGATTTAGAAATTTATGACTGGACAAAACATAGTTTGAAAGATAGTATTAACTTGTTTGCAAACTGTGTCTGATGAATATGATCAAGGTTACATTTTCTGTATCCTTTAAAAATTTTTGGAAAAAATTTTGAAAACATTTCAGATTCAGATAAAGTGAAGAAAGTAGTTGTTAGTCTCCAGTCTTTAGTCTATAGTTGATAGAAAAGCTAGAGACTGGAGACAAGCGACTAGTGACTAAAAATTTTACTTTGTAAAATTTTTAATACAATCCTTGTATCACATTTCGTATGCTATTTTCATTTTTTCCTTGTCCAGAGATAGTACTGGAATTGGTATTTCTCTATAAAATAATGTATCAGCCAACTTGGTATTTTCTAAAAGTCTTGATCTCAAAATTATTTCAAAATTCAAAAGTAAATTATCTTTTACAGTCTTTATCTCTTGATTTTTTTCAAACCAATTTAATGCGATTCAAATAATTTTGGCATATGGATATTTTTCTTTTGCTAAATCCACAGGAAAATTGTTTAAAACTCAACCATCGACTAAACAATAATTTTTGTACTTCACAGGTGGAAATATTCATGGGATTGACATACTTCATAGCACAGTCTGCTGCAAATCTCATTTATCAAAAAGAATATATTGTGCTGTCCTTGTATCTACAGCTCAGACATACATTTTTTTACCCAATTCTGAATAAGATTTTTTTATGTGCTGCTGTATTAGAACTTCAATTTTTTTGTTTGAAAGCAGTCATCATGTCTTTTTAAAAATATCATTGCTATAAAATTTTCATATTGTCATAGCTGCTAGTAAATCGTATATTTCATCTGCTTTTTTTCATCATGCCCAAAGTGATCAAACTATAGCTCAAATGCTGACTCAAAAAATTGTTTTGATTTCTTTGTCTATCCCCAGTTCTTCAAATCACTTCAAAACTCAAATTGTGTAAAATCACCTAAATCATCATCCAGAAAGGACCAAAACTTTATCTTTTGAGAATAAAGATATGATTCTATTTATAATATTTT
Source organism: uncultured bacterium (assembly GCA_937906635.1). GTDB lineage: Bacteria > Patescibacteriota > Gracilibacteria > Absconditabacterales > Absconditicoccaceae > JALOAF01. The sequence goes on from CALCYP010000064.1 coordinate 6,031, forward strand.
TTTTCATCTGTATCAAAACATTGATAAATCTATGATATTAATATAATTACAGATACAAAAATCAATGAAAAAAATTTTTTGCAAAAAATAAAAAATAGGATTATAATTTTGTTTTTTATTTTTTATATATTAAAAAAATGGAATTATTTCTCAACAAAAAATCTGAAAAATTTTTAATAAACTTTTTAAAAAGACAGCGTAATGTGGGAAAAAAGTTTGTCTATATTTGAGCTGATGTGTGAAAAAATGTATTGGATATCTCTGTAGTAATTTGAGATAGTGAAATACAAGAATATTTAGGGACTATCGAAAACAATATTTCATGATTCAAGGAAATTGAAAGTTTCGTGCTAAAACTTGTGTGAATATGAATTGATGAAAATAATATTTTTTTTGCTTGTGAAAACACAGGACTTTATACTCATGATTGTATGGATTATTTTGATAGTAGATTGCCAAATACATATATTTTGAAATCATCTCTGACTTTCCAAGCCAGAAAATATTATGCCAAAGCAGATTTTAAAACAGATCTTTTGGATTCGGCCATCGTCGCTCTGACACTAAATGATTTGCACAAAAAATGAAAATTGGAATGTTTGGCAAATCCGTACAGCAATGATAAAGTCTGAATTGGTTTCATTCGTAGATCTTTTTGAAAAGAGATGTGCTCTCTCAGACATCTTTTCCGTATGATAGCAGAATTAAGAACAAAAAAATCAGAAATTGTCACAAGTATATGAAATCTGCAGTACAGAATTTTCCCAGAATTGGATTCCATTTTTGAGTGCCGTTCAAAAACTAAAAAAAATTTGATAAATCTATTTACCAGAGATCAAATTTTAGCCATGAATTTTGAAGAATTTAAGGGAATATACAAAAGTAAATTCGGACAAAAATCACTACTTGGAAATCTGACCAATAAATTGAAAGAATTCTTTTTGGAAGTGCAAAAAAGATGAATTAAAACTATACACTCAGAGCTCGATATAATGGTATGAATTGATGACAACGATTATATTTTAGAAAGTATTCGTATAAAATTTCAAGAATATGATTTCGTAGTCCAAGAGATGGAAAATTTGGAAAATACAGTAGCAAAAATATTGAATAAATTACAAAATTGTGGATTTTTTATACCAAAATTGAAATGAGTTTCATGAATCGAGCTTGGACTTTTTTTGTGAGAGTTGGGGCAAGATATTTATGAAATGAGCCCACATTCTCTGCTTGGATTCGCAGGATGGCATCCAAATATCTATGAATCTGGTGGCTGAAATCCGACAAAAGTTCCTAGATTTTCAACCAAAAAATCAATCATAAAAAAATATTTGTATGTCCGAATGTGATGATTCTGTTTGCATAATCCAAGTTTTAGATTGTACAAAAATTTACTCTCAGAATATTACGGTATCACAACGGAAAAATCAGTCACAAATTCTAAATTGAAGAAAAAAATTTGATGTAAATCCGGAGATAAATTTCTGAAAATTATTTTAATTTGTTTCAAAAATAAGACTTGATTTGATGAAAATAGATTTATAATAGACACGATATTGCCACTTGTAGATAAAATGAAAAATAATTGATTTTCTATACAATCAATTTCTTCTATAATTCAAAGCACTTACAAGACAGCCAAAATTCCAGATCTTTTAATTTTGAAATAATTGTATGCCATCATACATCGTAAATATTTGAGTTTTTAAGTATTTTGAGGGTATGATGGCGAGAGATTCCAAAGAGGATCCAGGGCCGAAAATCGTACGTAAACA
>CALCYP010000065.1 GCA_937906635.1 uncultured bacterium
TGTATGGTTTTGATTGAGATACTATGGAAAAAGTAAAATCTAAAAAAGATACTCGAATTTGAGTGATGAAAGGGATATGTAGAAAACTAATTAATTAAAAGTGAACTTTTAATTTTGAAACTGCATTACTCATAATACTTTTAATCATGTATATTTCTGATCTCAATTTTCGGATTCTGGAATTCAAAATACATTTTTGATTTTTTGATCAACATCCAAAGATGTTATCTCTCTCAATCTTTCTGATTTTCTTTCCCAATTTTTATCAATTCAATCTCATTTTGGTTCTAGGTAAACTACAGTGATATCATTTTCATCAGTTTTACTGATGAATCGTACTAAAAAATCAGGAAAGAAATTTGAAAATTCTCAATTAACATCTTCATATTTTAACTTTATTCATTGCTTTCATACTAAATTTCTTAAATAGAATATATCATATTTTTCAGAAAGTTCCTTATTATTTTGAATTCTTTTCAACATATTCTCAATCTTATCTTCTTCATTACAATTTATGTTTAAATCATTTGGTAAAAATTTAGGAGTTTTTACATGTATATCAAAATTTTTTATATCATGTAGAGAGTTATCGTTGTCTGGTGAAATATAGTATAACCTATCGTAAATATGTAAATCATCATTTTTTTGGTGAAACAATTCAGAGATTGCCCTTCTTTGTCATCAATCTAAATCTTCATAGTTCTCCTCAATTGAAAATTTTGAAGAATCTCTAAAGAATAATGCGATTAGTGATTTTCAATTATCATCATTTTTATCTATAGGAAATTCCAATCTTATTTCACTGATTAAATTCGTTAGTTTAAGGAATGATTGTTCGGTAGTAATTCATTTAACTTTATAGTTTTTGATTCTGTTTCATATTGCAACGAACTCTTGTTGTAGGTTCTCTATAAAATAATTTATAATCTTATTCTGTTTTGTAATTTCGAATAATTGTTCTTTTGAATCGGGATTCTTTAATAATTTATCTGTTTTTATTGTTATTGTCTCTACAAAATTAGCTACATTTTCGATATCTTCTGTGCTTAACTTATATAATTTTTGTTCAGATAATAACTTGTTAACAAGTTTATGTGTATTGTCTTTTCAAAATATTTCTCAATATGTTTTATCGAATACATCAGGAGTATATGATGTTTTGGTATCTGTTATCATACCTTTTTCCATTGACTTTTTTGTAAATTCAGATAGGTCTTCGTACTGAGATCTTAATTCTCACATTCTTTTTTTGATTCATCTTTCGTTATCTAGATATACAAAATATAATTTTCACTTTTGTATTTCTATTTCCAATTTCTCTACTTGAATATTAATTTCTTCTCATTCATTTAAAATATCATCTAAATGCTTGAATTTTTTCTCAAATAGTTTTCCAATTTGATTATCATCTGTTACTTCAATATCATTCTTTAATAGAAATGTTTTGAAACTATCGGAATATTCTCTTTTCTTAATAACAGAAACTCTATATCCATTACCAGCTAAATCTTCAATAAATTTATTAAATTGATCAATATCATATCAATACATGCGAACTTGTTCTAATGGTTCCAAATTTCTATCTCTAAAAGCTTTAGTTGAATAGTTCAAATGTCTATATCAATCTCATTTTATTCAATACAATCTCAGTCATCTTCACAAAATTTGAGTTGCTAGTACTGTAGATGATGACCCCATTTTAAATAGTAAAATAGTTGATGGCCTTTTACTGTCCCATCATTCAATAAACTTTCTTGATCAAAATAGGAATAAGATATCTCAGTTTTTATCTACATTATTAAATTGTTTTTGTGATGCTATTCCGAAGTCTTGGTATGAAAATCATTCTACAATTGTTTTTAATTTTTCTGCAATAGCTGCATTCTTTCAAGTATTAATTAGCATTATATTTTTTCATAACCATAATTTTATTTCATCATTTTGTTTATCATATCGAATTTGTAATCATAAACAATCTCATTTTTTATATTCTAATCATGTTAGCAAGTTATAGAATTCTTCAAGTTGTATTTGTTGTTGTTCAATTTGCGCTCTATATTCTTCTAAATGAGAAAAAATATAAGAAAAATGCTCTAATATTTTAACTAGAGTTGTTTCACTTCATTCTCATTCTTTTCAGCTGTCATCAAGTTTCCATGATAATCAGAGAAATAATGGTTTATACATTCTTAATCATTTTTGTAATCAATGTTGACATTCAAGATAACTTTCTTTTTCTATCCATAATGCATTTATTCACTCAGATCTTCTTTTTAATGTCCTATATCATTTTAATTGTAATGCATAACCCACTAATGAATTACAAATTAAGTCTTTTTTATCTTCAGCTTCTGTGTCTGTCGTTTTTTTTACTTGACTTACAATGTAATCTTTCCCAAATCAATCTGAATTAAAATCAAATAAATTGTATTTATAAATAGAAGAAAAGTGATAATAATCAAATATATTTTCATTTAGATTTACTTCTTTTTCATTTTTAAATGCTTCTTGAAATGTCGCAGAGAACTCAAAAAGCATGGTGTTGTCTTTATCAATATATTTATTCTTTAATCATTCCATTGCTCAAGTATCATTACTTGCTCATTTATGAGCTTCGTCCATCAAAAATATTGAGTTATTACTTAGCTCAGCACCCTCAAATCATTTAAGTGTTGATAGTTTTCACGAAAATGAATGGTCTCAGAAAAATGGAATGTGGTCAAAATCAACGACAGTACCTTTATCATTTATCGATCAATAGTGATTCTCAGCAAAAAGAGATAAAAACATTTTATGTTGCTTTCTTAATTCATCTGTAGGTACGACTATATATAATGTTTTTGTATCGGTCGCAAACAACTTACAATACATGTAAACTATAGCGTACATCAATAATGTTTTTCCACATCATGTAGCCATCCAATATCCTAATCTGTTGAATCAAAAATCCATATCAGGATTTAACATTGCAGATCATTTATTTTCTAGTATTTCATTATCTAAATAGAACAAGTAACGGCTTTTAAATTCATCATTATGTTGTAATGAAAAGAATATATAGGAGAAAAACAAACAACTGTATTGATACCATCTAAAACTATCAAATTCATCTGGCATAATTCCTCTATAATAATTTTCAATGTGTTCTATAGTTTCAATAAATGGTTTTGTATCTATAAATCTATAGTCTTCACTTATATATAAATCGATATTTTCTTTAAAAAAATTTATAGCATCTAAAGATTGATTTAAGTCATTGTTACTTAATCCTTTTAAATAATTTCAACGGAATTCTTCAATCTTATCATATTCTAACACATATCTTAGCATGTAAGTATACAATATACTATCTCAAAAATATTTCTGAATAATTTTAGCCATTAATAAGGTTTTTATATAGATAAATTATTTAATAATTTCGTCATCCAAATTATAAATTCTATGTTTTAAATCATTTAATGGATATAATATTTCTTTTATATCATTTTCTGAATCTATAGTTTTATTGCTTAGCTCAGATATATCTCATTCAATTTTATCTAGATAACCTCAATCGTTAAACCAATCCTCATATTGATTGAGCTTTGTATATTCTACAATTCATTGAGTTCCGTCATTATCTATTGCTTTTCAGTCTTTCCAATTCTGAGAGTATTGTACTTTTTTAGTTCTAACTAAAGTTATATCATCAAAGTATTTTCACAACTCTACTTCTATAAATTTTCTATTTCATCAATCTTCTTTATTTAGGTTCATAACAGTATGTCATGTAGTTCATGATCAAGCAAAGAAATCTAAAATATAGGAATTTTTATTTATAGGCGAAAGTACATATTTTATTAAATTGATTGGTTTTGGATTAGAAAATTCTCAAGTTCATCAAAACATATCTTTAAATATTTTGGTACCATCTCAACTGCTTACTTTAATTATACTTTCGAGTGGTTCCTTTTTTTGTATAGTTAAATAAATTTTTCAATTTTTTTCCGTAAGCTTACTTTTATCAACAAATTCTCTCTTATGGATTTCATATCTTCAAATATTATTTTTCTTTATATAAAAATTTTCTTTATTATTATTGAATTTATCTAAAGATACTCATCGACATTTTATTTTTCATTTTGATTTTACTGGACGAATTATAATGTATCAAATTTGAAGTTTTTCTTTATCATCAAGATATATATCTTCAAAATTATTACTAAATGTTGCTTTTTTATGATCATAATCATCTATTCAAATAAAGTCTCAAGTTTTTGGGTTATAGTATATGGAATATCATAATTCAGGACGAATATTTAAATATAACATTCAAAATGCTGAAATTTCTCATTTATCTACAAAGTACTTTCAATTTTCCTCAACAACTTCAGTTTCTTTATTTTTTTCAATTGTCAATAATACCTGATTTGAATTTTTATATGCGATAATAAATTCATGATTCTTTGATAAATTGTCTGATTCTTTATCAGAATTTCATTTTAACCGAATAATTTCTCAAGCTCATTTTTCTCATCATAACTTATTTTCTGGTCAAAATATGCTATTGCAAATTTGAGTTAAATTAACCTGTTCTTTGTCATCAATTGATATAAACATTGTTCAATTGTCTTTTAATATAGATTGTGATTCCAACAATCTTTCCATCATCATTGTATTCCATGACGAATCATTGTATCAATCTTTATATACGAAGCCATCATTTCATGTATTATATGGAGGATCAATATAGATACTGTCGATACTATTTTCAAAATCTTTTTTTATAAAATTTAATGCTTGAAAATTATCCGAATTATAAAGCCTTCAAATGATACTATCTTCTTTAACTAAATTAATTAAATTTTCTCTTTGTTCTCATTCAAAATTCTTTGTATCTACAACCAATGAATCATCATCAACTGATGGATTATCAGACATTCATAAATCTTTCCATTCCTGAATTTGTTTTTCATTATTGAATATGTATTTTAATATTTCTTCTCTTCTTGGATTAAGAGATTCTAGTTTCTTGATTTTTCATAAACTTATACAATAGTTTTGTTCCACAATTTTTCTCTTTTTATTCCAAATTTTAGCTTTAAATTCCTCAAGATCTGCTATAATATTTATATAATTTTTAATCCATAAATATGCTTCTTGATATACATTTCATTTAAATTCTGGATTAGATTCTTTCATAAGTTGTCAGATTTTAAATTCAACTACATCTGGATCATCACTATATTTAACTTTAATCTCTTCTATTTTATTTTGTATATCGAGAATTCATGTTTTTGATTGAATATCATTTTTTAGCATCTGGAAGAAATACCATTCCAGTTCTTCAGTAAGAAAATCTTTTAATCTTTTGTGGATGAAATAATCTCTTCATCGTTTTTTCATAAAATCTTCAACCGATTTTTTTAGCAGAGGATTTGAATTTTTATAGTCAATTCATTTTTCGTTTAATACTTCAGAAATTTTATTTTGAAATATAGATGAGCTTGCTGCTGTTTTTGTTTCATCAGCATTTATAAAATATAAATTATATCAAATAATATTCTCATCTTCATCATATATATCATCGATTCTAATATCAAAATTGTATTTTATATCTCCAGTATCTGTTTCAATTGACTCTGTTTTTTTGTACATTTTGATTTGTACTTCTTTATTTTCTAGTAATCATCAAATATTTACATTCATATTATCAACCACATCAGAAGTTTTTACATAATAACAATCTTTTGTTGCCCATCGAAATTCTGTATCTTTTCATGAGTAAGGTATCCTATATTCATAACTACTAAATTTGTTTTTTAAATATCAAAAATCTCAATTATTGTAATAAAGTGAAAAAAAATCAGTAAATAGTCAGATGATTTTTTTTGCATCTTGATTTGAATAATCTCAAAGAGATTCCATAAATTGATCAATAAAATATTTTACAAGTGGCTTGTACAGTTTGTTTAATCTGTATTGTCCGAAGTCATAGCTGATTCCATCTGTTTTGTTTTGAATATTAAATCAAAATAAATCATCAATTTTTTCGATGAGATTTGACTTTAATTCGTTTAAGTTTGCCATAATAATTGATTATTATTTAAAATTATGATATGGTTCGTCTAATTGTAAATAAATTTTGGATCTCTTTTCCTGCTTGCATTCTGTCTTCTATATCATGTAGTAATTCTCGTTTCCTATCTTCAATCTCTTTTGATTGCTTAAAATAATCTTCTAACATTTTCCTATGTTTTTCTTCTAGTTTTAATGATTCGTTTCTTAGTTGAATTTTTATTGCATTATCTGTAGATCTCAGTGATTCCCTTCTCTTTTCTTCCATCTCTTTTTTAATATCATCAATAGCATTCATGAGATTTTTCTTTTGATCTTCTTCTCGAGCATCTAATTTCATTATTTCATCTTGAAAGGATTCACTATTACGATCTATCGAATCGTTATATGTTGAAGTTATCAACTTATCTGATTCAGATTTTAACTTATTTATTATATCATTACTTGGAGTAACTTCTCATAAATATTTTCAAGGCATATGAAATATTGTCTGAGCCAGTTCATGGTGTAATATCTTTCATTCTTCATCAATAGCAGAGACCAATAAATATTCTTCCTTTTCAAAACTTGTTATAGTTAGTTTATCAACTTTTAACCATCATGTCTTTCATATATAATCTCTAAATCATGTTACTCTAGGATTTGTATCATTATAATTAAATTCAATATCTCATACTTTATTTGTGTCTAGTTCGTTTGCTTTTTTAATAATTTCTTGTCAAAGATTACTTTCTAATCTATAGAAATATGCATTATCAATATCTGATTTTTTTAGTGTATATTTTCATTTATTTATAGGAGCCACAAACGGTACATTTTTTAAAACAAAACTTAACGAATTATTATCAAATTCAGCGTTATCTTTTAATATAAATTTTGTTAAATATCGGAAATATCTCTGAAAAATATCTAATTGATTTAATCAAGATTGTTCTATATCTTTTAATCTCTTTAATACTTCCTCATCAAAATTTTCTATTACTTGCCTTTTTGCATTTGATTTTTTTGATTCTATAATTTCTTTATATTCTTCTTCTATCTTTTTAAACTCTTTGTCTATTTCTTCATTTGATCTACAGTTTTGGTATACAGCAAGGATCCTTTGTTCGAAATTAGATCAATCATCTAGTGCTCATAATATTTCATCACTAGCTCAAAATACTCAATCAAACAAATTAAATTTTTCAGATAGTAATTCATAAACTCTTTTATCTGCATAATTTTTAGTATTCAAAAAATTTACAACCAAAACATCCGATTTTTGTCAATATCTATGACATCTTCAAATTCTTTGTTCGATTCTCTGAGGATTCCAAGGTAAATCATAATTTATTAATAAACTACAAAATTGTAAATTTACTCATTCTGATGCACTCTCTGTAGCAATCATTATTTCAGCATCGTTTTTGAAATACTCTACTAAAGCGGCTCTTGTGTCTGAATCTTTAGATCAACTTATTTTTCAAGTTCATTCATATTTTTTAAGCCGATTCTTATAAATTTCTTTACTTTGTTTATCATTGTTTGATCCATTGAATAGTACAATTTTTCATTCATATCAATTTGATTCCAAGAAATCTTTCAAATAATTTTGAGTTCTCCTTGATTCTGTGAAAATCAAAGCTTTTCTATTTCATCATAATTCTTGTAGCTTTTTAAATGATGATGATAACGCAGTTAGTAATGCTGAAGCTTTTGTATCTATATGTATACTATTAGCTAAATTGCGAAATGATTCTAATTCTAATATTTCGCTTTCTAATTTTTGAACTTGTGCAGATAGTTCATCTTGCTCATCTTTGTCATCAATATTTTCATCGTATTCATCTAAGATATCTTCTTCATCTGTGAATTCTGAAAAGTCTTTTTTATCTTTTAATCTTGTAATCATAGTTGTGAGTGTTCAAGCAATAGCACTTGATGATGAAGCTAATAGCTTTCTTAGGACAAGTGTAATCAGATGTTTTGTTTTTGAATTGATTGAGATTAAGTCTTCTCTTTGTAAAAAATCACTAACTTTATTATATAATTCCATTTCAACATCTGTAGGATCAAAATTTTGGGTTATTGAAATTCTATTAGTGAATTTTATGTATTCTCTCACTTGTTTCCTCAAAGTCCTATTTACAAGTGGAGTTAATCTTTTTTTTAATTCTTCAAAAGCAAATCTATCTGGTTTTGAAAATTGTGCTCTAAAACTTTCTACATTTCAGAAAGCATATTCATCAATATAAGTCGTTAATCAATACAATTCCATTAAAGAGTTCTGCATAGGGGTTGCAGTTAATAATATTTTTTTATAATCTTTGATGACTGAATGTAATTTTCATGCTCTTGTAGAATTATTTTTATCTCTGTATACATTTCTTAATTTATGAGCTTCGTCCAAGACAACAACATTTCGTGGTACTTTTACCAAATAGACTGAATTTTTGCTAGCAAACTCATATGAACAAATGATTATAGCATTTTGATCGAAAGGATTTTTAATTCATTTCTTTTTAAATTCTTTCCAAGTTTTTCAATCTAATATTTTACTATCCAAGAAAAATTTTTCTTCTAATTCAGCTTTCCATTGTTTTCTTAAAGAGGCTGGTACGATTAATAAAATATGTCTTTTATATTCTGACCACAACTGACAAATAACTAATCATGCTTCAATAGTCTTTCATAATCATACTTCATCAGCTAATATTACTCATTTGTTTAATGGGTTTTTAAAGAAAAATAATGCTCATTGTACCTGATGCGGGTTTAAGTCTATGGTTGCATTTAATAATGTTTTTCATAACCTTTCTGTTCCTATATTTGGATTTTGAAGAGTTAGAAAGTTTGAATAAAACTTAGCATGATATTTGGTCATATTTTTTCTGAATTTAAAAAAGCACCCTAATCGCTGGGGTGCCCATAATCATCTAAAAAGTTGGATTGCCAAGATTTCAAAGAGATTAAACCAGACTAACTAAGGTGCTTAGTTTTCTCTTTAAAATCTCAAAAAAAGTGAATCCAACAATTTTAGTTGTTCCTTTTTAGATAATATGGGCAATTAAAAAAGTATTGATTTATTGCTTTTTTTCAAGAAATAATAATTTTTTTACTATTTTGAGCGTTCATTAAATAATGATAGCTTTTATCGTACAACACTCTTATACAAAAAAAATTTGTTTACAAAAAAAGAACCCATAATTAATATGGATCCTTTTTTAATATACTCCAATAATTATCAAATCAACTCTTTTACAACTCCAATTTTATCATCATTAATTGTATATTCTTTATCTCATTCTAATTTTTTCAAAATTCTTTTAGCTTCTGAAATATCTTCAGTATTAAGATATTCAGAATCTCTTAATCTCTCAGCGACAATATATATAACGTAAGCCATATCAATATCAGCATCATTTTCAACTAAAACATCTTTGTATAATACAGATGTTGTCTCTTCTGCAGACTCTTCTTCTCATAGATTTTTGTATCTGATATGCAATGTACAAAGATCATCTGAATCTAATACCTCAGACTTTTGATATTTTAAATCAGAATCAACAGATTTATTATCACTCATCTCTACTTCATATAAAGCCATACAATAATTTCAGCAGCCAAAAGGTTCTGCAATTACCGTGTCATCTCTGAATTCATTATGACTTAATGTCCTGTTTTCATATCAAATTAATCTATAACTTTTTATGAATTTAGGATTGAATTCAATTTGAGCTTTAACATCTGTCGCTATAGTAAACATTAACTTATTGTATTTATTGTAAATATTTTCCTCTACATCTCATAAATTATTAACGACACAATAATTTCAGTTTCAATTCTTTGCTAATGTTTCCATAAGCTCATCATTAGTATTATATGTTCATGTTCAGACAACTGATAAATAAGCTCATGTCTCTTTCTTTTCTAAAATAAGCTTCTTTACTTTATCAATACTACAATCTCAGAAATTAAAATCTCAATCAGTCATAATTACCACTCTATTAACTCAGTCTTCAATCTTATTATTTGCTATCAAATCATAAGCTTGATTTAATGCTCAAGATCAATTAGTACATCAATATATGTTAATAGATAATACTTTTTCAATTAAATCATCTACTATATCTTTTTTAAACGTAACATCATCAATTATAATTTCATCATTTGAAGAATAAGTAATTAAACTAAACTTATCCCCATCATTTAATTTTGAAATTAATGTCATAATAGTTCCTTGCATCTGTACTTCCCTTCTACCCATACTTCATGAAACATCCAATAACGCAACAATGTTTTGCCTTGATGGTAAAACTTTTTCTCATTGAATTCAGACCAACATCATTTTATTATCACTATTTGGTTTGTCTCACAACTTTACAGTAACTCAAAACTTTTTATTTTTTTCTGGTTCATTCAAATCGTAATTAAAATAGTTTAATAATTCTTCTGCTCTTACCATTGATATATCCACACTATATCATTGACGGATATTTTCTCTTATGATATTCATAGATGCAGTATTACAGTTTGTCCTAATTGTCGAAGTTGGATTACTTAATACTTTCATAAATCATTTTTCATCAATCTGTTGATATTTATCATATCTCGTTTTTTCTAAAATATTATCTACTTTCCTATCATTATTTAATGCTTTTGAGAAATATCACTGTATTTGGACCATTTCACTATTTGAGAACGCTATTTCATCACCATTTTCAATATCATCACCTTCATCCTCATATTCATCATCTACAACTACTTTATCACAGCATGCTTTACATTCCACACTACGACAATCACCACCAAATGATATATATGACTTAGAATATTGACTTCAGGAAATACGAGTATTTGGTCTAATATCGTCAACACTCACTGCAGGACATTCACTTGCAAACTTTTTAATTAGTTCACTTTTAGTGATTCAATCATTTTTACTTCATAGTGACAATTTAAATTTATACAATCACCAAAAATTATGAGAAACTTCTTCATCTTCTCAATACTCAATAAACTCTATAAAATCAGCTACACTTTTACAGAAACTTATTCACTTAAGCTTTAATGAGCTCTGATTATAAACATTGATTGCACTCTCAAGCTCAGAATCATTGTAATGAAACTCTCAAAGTACAATACTTTGCTCTTTTGAGAATCCCAATTTCTCATAAAACTTAACCATCTGTAACGAATCATTGTGTAATTTCATGATTATTTTTTTTAAGAATAAAAAACATTTTTCAAAAATGCCACATGGGTTAAAATTAACATATAAAGAAATACATAAAATCGATACTTGACAACAATATAAGAAATTCATTTTTAATTTCAAGAGGAGAACATTTTTCGTGAGAAATCCATTATACAAACAGAGTATTTTTACTTAATAATAATTTTATTCAAACTCCATTTTTAAATAAAAATAATTTTATATCTCTATTATTCTACCACTTCCAAATAAATATTTTCTCATACTCAATGAAATATTTGAACAATTATTCATAAAAATTTTCATCACCTATCCAAAAATGTGTTTCTAATTACCATTGGAAACGATGATATTCAACCTTTTCAATCATAAGTAAAATATAATTTTTCTCACTCTTTTACTTCAAAAACATCACCTGTAAAACCAAAACTTTTACTCAAAAGTTTATATTCTGGTTTACCAAAAAACTTATATACAAAAAAGACAACAAAATTTCATCACTTAACATTTAACTTAAAAACAGAATTCGTCATAGGAATAAAAACTCTGGAAATGTATCATGTTGTATTCTCTACCTCATAAATATTTCAACTAATTTCACTTACATCTGACAATCAAGAATATGGTTTTGACATAATCCTCCTAGAAAAATATACAAACAAAAAAACAATTAAAATAAAAACTAAAACAATATACAAACAAATTTTTGATTTTCTTTTCATGGAACTAAATTATAATTAAATAAAAAAGCGGCAATATTAATTATAATGCCGCATTTTGTTAATTATTTAGATTACAAAGTTGAATACCAAAAGATATAATCAGCGGCACTAACAACCCGAAATACATATACAATATACTCCGACCCAGAAATGGTAATGTTGGGAAATGCATAACCTCCATCACCAGGAGATATTGTCTGCATCCCAGACACATATGCAGTACTACCATCTGCATTATATTTAAAAGCCCAAGCATAAGCATTAGAATTGGTAGAATAATTACCAACCACTAAATGAAAAGTTAATGAGTTTTGATTATACCACGATCTTGAAATTTTCACAGCATAATATCCGGGATCAAAATGATCTTGACTATACCCTGTACTTGAAATAAAGGTATAGCTACCCCATGGATCATAATTTATACGGGTATCAAACTCGATAGGAAGTTCAAAATCAACAGATTCAGTAACAAAAGGAGATTCCTCATGTGCAAACTCTTGCTGACTTTTTTCACAAGAAGCTAAGGTTACAGCAACAACCATTGCCATACACCACATTAATACAGATTTTAACATAAAGCAATTAATTTTTATAGGTTTATAATTTATTAAGGGTTACTGTTTACAAAGCTATAATCTTTTAATTAACAACTTCTCATAAAATGAGCACAAAACACAATAAAAAAATAAGAATAAATATCAACAATGATTTATTAAATTAACCTTGACTTATATAAAATAATTTATATAATTATTTTTACTTTACTACAAAAAATTTTTCATGAAATTAAATAAATTTTGATTAGTATTAGCCGGATCCCTCGCCATTTCTTGAATAAATGAAACACAAGCACAAAGACAATTTGATTCTAAATCACAAGACATTGCACAAGTCCTAAAGCCAAATGAAACTTTTGTCAGAAATAAAGAATTTTTACCAGAAAAAATAGAAAATCACGAAGAATTTATAAAAACAAATCTATTTGAATTAGAAAAAATTTATAGCAGACAAGAATGTCTTGAATTAATTAACAAACATTTTTTGATTGAATTAAATAAATACAGAGTAGAAAATTGAAAAAAGCCACTAAAAATAGATGGAAGATTGAAAATATTTTCCCAAAATCGTGCACAATATTTATTTGATAACTCCAGTTTAGAACACGGAGAATGAACAGATAATTTACAAAACAGATTGATTAATTTTTGAATTGAGTGTACATCATGAGGAGAAAATTTATGTGCATGACAAATGACAATAAAAAAAGCCTTTGATGCTTTAAAAAATTCTAAAGATCACAATAAATTATTACTCGAAGAATCCATTGAAAATATATGATTGTGAATTGTACGAAAAGAAAAATGATGAGTCCTTTACTCAACTCGAGTGATGACCGCTATTTGAAGTAATCAAAACAACTAATCTTTCCTGAGACCTTGCAATCAGCATGGTTTCTTTTTTACCAAAAAAACATAGGCATTCACTCCAAAGAAAATCAAGGCCATCATCACGAAAATTATAAGTTTGTTTAGTCTATTTCCAGATTGCATAAGCATCAAAATCATCATAACTAACGATCGAATTCGTACAAATGCTCTCACTTCTCATCTACTTCGACCAAGTCACATAAGTCTATGATGTATATGAGTATAATCTCATTTCATAGGATTTTTTTTCAACACAAAAATTCTGTACAATCAGACCCAAATAGCATCAAAAATCACAAGCGACAAAGAGACAACTAATGTCCCTATTTTTGCTCATCAAACAACTGATAAATAAGCAAGTGCAAAACCAAAAAACATAATTCCTACATCTCTCAAAAGTCCAAATGGCTTAAACTCTATTATCGTAGAAATCAGTGATATAAAGAACAAAATTAACGAAAGATTTGATACTAGTACAAGCATATCTCGGTTTGTGAATGTAGTATAAACTCTCATCACCACAAATTTTATCAGCAAAAATATTGTCAGAAATCAAATTGCTGAAACTCCACTTGCTTGCCCATTTATTCCATCTATTCGGTTGATTGCATTGATACAAAGCATCGACCAAATTACAAAAAATATCACGAAAATCCATTGTGGAATCTTCCAAACAAAATCTCAGTAAACAAATTCTTGTCATACTCAGATATTTCAGATATACACCGCTAAAATAGCTCATCAAATATGTGCCAAAAGCCTGACAATCTGCGGAACTCTAAAATTTATCTTTCACATGTAACCCAATTCTTCCACAAACTCAACTAAAATTATCGGCAAAACTCACAAAATTAGACCTAAAAAAACTTTGTTTGAAAATGTTTCAGGGAACAACACAAAAACAACTAAAACAAAACTCAAATATGCAAAAATTCCCATCAAAGTTGGCACTGGTCACCTCACTCATTTCAAATCAGCTCCCGGTCTATCCAGCACTTTCCATTTTTTAAAATAATACCAACCGATAGCAAAAATCAATAAAATAAACAAAAATGAAAGTATGTATTCCAATATCATTGTAAGCATAGCAAAAGATATAAAAGCATTATATACATAATCAAAGATTTTATCTTTTCAAGTTTATTTGAATAAACACAAAGAAAACGGCTCGAATAAGCCAAAAAATTTTTTAACAATCAATATTTGATTTTAAGAAATAAAACCATATAAGATAGAAACACAATAAAAAATAACAAATTATGGCAACATTTTGGTTAACCTTTATCATGGCAACGCTTTTGAGTTTGTACTATTGGGCAAATACATTAAATTGGAATTTCAATAGAATGTATACCGACAACAAAATTCTAAAAAATTTAAAGAAAAATAACAACGCAGATTTAGTTGAAATTTTAAAAGAATGTGGTGCTGATACTTTTGAAATAAAAAATGTAGATAAATTGTCCAGAAAAAAAAGAAAACATTATTTCAAATCAATCGAATTTTTATTCAACAATATCAAATCACATTTCAAATCTGAATGTGCTCAAATGCTGATTGATCGCCGTCATGATGATATTGATTATGTAATGGATGTTGAAAAGCATTGCAACACTCAGGAATCTTGTAAAACATGCAAACTCAAAAGGATGAGAATACAGCTTAAATATTGAGCTGTATTTTTTTCTATAAAAAACGGCTCGAATGAGCCAAAATTTCTTTCACTTGTCCAAAAATTCTCCACACCTACTAAAACAGGGTACAGCACCGACACCACCTTTGTAAATGTGGACAAAATAATCAAAAACTCATTGAATAATATTAAAAAATCCTTAATTCTTAATTATTAATTTTTAATTATTAATTAATTCCATGGATTCATTGGACTCACTTCAAGAAGAATCACAAGAACTCAAAGTCTTTCTCGCTGATATTGCACCCAAAAATCTGCCAAAAGAGATTTTGGAAGATAGAATGAACGAATTGGAAAATTTAGTAGAGACTTTTTGATGAATAGTAATTTTAACGAAATTGCAGAAAAAAGATCAACCAGACACAAAAACATACATTTGATCAGGAAAATTGGAAGAAATCACAAAAGAAATGATTAGGACTTGAGCAAATCTTTTAATTATATGAAATGTTTTGAAGCCTGGGCAAATCTTTGAAATAAATGAATATCTGCGTACAGAAAGCGAAAAAGTATGACTAAAAGAACACATAAAAGCTTGGGACAGAATCGATTTGATTTTGAAAATTTTTGATAAACATGCAGATAGTGTTGAAGCAAAACTACAGATAGAACTTGCAGCAATCAAGCATATGGGACCAAGAATTTTTGGTATGTGAATGGAATTAAGTAGACAATGATGAAATAGTGGATGATGAAGCGGAGCCACAAGGTGACTCGGAGAAACAAATACAGAAAGGATGAAAAGACATTTAAAAGACAAACAGCAAAAAATCAAAGATAAACTCAAAGAATTTGAGAAAATGAGAGACCTTCATAGACAAAGT
The DNA here is from genome assembly GCA_937906635.1 of uncultured bacterium. Taxonomy (GTDB): domain Bacteria; phylum Patescibacteriota; class Gracilibacteria; order Absconditabacterales; family Absconditicoccaceae; genus JALOAF01. The sequence goes on from CALCYP010000065.1 coordinate 15,921, forward strand.
AGGATAAAAAAATGATTGCCTGTAATTTGAATTGTATGATACACAAATGCTGGTAAATCTTCACTTTTGAATGCTATGACAAAAAAATGAGTCCTCGCTGAAAATAAACTTTTTGCTACACTTGGAACGAATGTAGGAAAAATGTATGTCTTCACAGATCCAGAAAAATGAATTTGAAAAGAGGTTCTTTTAAACGATACAATCTGATTTATTCGCGACTTACCACCAAAATTAATCGATGCTTTTTCTAGTACTTTGGAAGACAGTATCGAAAGCAAATTTCTATTACATATCATAGATGCTTCAGACCCTTTTGTATCCGAAAGGATAAATGTAGTAAATGAAATATTAGATGACATCTGAGCAAATCAACCAAGAATTATGATCTTCAACAAAATTGATTTGATAGATCAAGATAAATTAAACGAATTAAAAAATACCTATAAAGACCAAAATCCTATTTTCATTTCAGTTCGTGATGAAATTTGATTGGAAGATTTGAAATGAATTATCGCAAAAAATATATAAAAATTAAGAACAAAAAACTAATAATTAAAAACTTTGTCGAAATATCTACTCATTCTTAATTTTTGGCTTAATGGACATTTTAGGTTGCTAAAATTAAGTAAAAGTATAGATAAGAATTTGTTTTTTTCACTAATTTTTAATTAATTCTAAAAAAGCTCCCCAATAAAAATAGGGAGCTACACATATTCACAAAAATAATCCACCCCACTCAGCTAATTCAGAGCGTTCACCCTTAATCAAATTAACATGAGCAGAATGTCGATAGGATTTTGATTTTTCAATCAAATAGGTTAAACCATTATTGGAAGAATCCAGATATTTATTGTCTATCTGATAGATATCACCCGTAAAAATGACTTTTGAATTTTCACCCATACGAGTAACGATAGTTTTTACCTCAGATGGATCTAAATTTTGAGCTTCATCTACGATGAGAATTGTGTTTGCATAAGTCCTACCACGGATATATGCTAACGGCTCTACAACCACTTTTTGTGATTTTAATAACATAACCACTTGATTATCATCTGGATTTTTAAATGAAGACTTCAAAAAATCGATATTATCATACAGAGATTTCATGTATGGACGAATCTTGTCTACTGCATTTCCAGGGAGAAAACCATTTTCTTTCTCTGAAAGTGCGACAATTGGTTTAGCAATCAAAATTTGATCATACTTTTTATATTGTCTAAAAGCAGAACCAATTGCTAACAAAGTTTTTCCGGTACCAGCAGGACCAGACAGAGTCACCAAAGTTACATCAGGATTAAGTAAAACACTCATTCCTAACTTTTGTTCATCATTTCTGACCATGACAGTATTATAAATTTTTTCACAGTCTTGAATCTCGTGTAAAAAACCATCCAAGTAATAAGTTAAAAAAACTTGTTCATTTCTAGCATGGAGAAGAAAAAACTCATAAGGATTTGGATTTGTCTCTACGGTAATGTTTTTACTGAATAGAGAATATTCCAGGACTCCTTCATTTTTTTTAAATTTCATCTCAAGTTCCTTGCTTAACTCGATATTTTTTATTCCAGTGTAGATAGAGTCAACATCTTGAAATGTATTGTTTCGATATTTTTCCACTTTAAGACCAAGTGCTCCAGCCTTAAAACGCAAATTAATATCATTAGTAACAAAAACAACTGATGTTGATAAATCTCCACTTTTGGAATACTTTTTATGATTTTTTTCTGCTTGATCAGTTTTTTCCTTAATGTACAAAGCCGCAGAGATAATTCGATTATCTGGGGAATCTTCATTAAATATTTTTTTTACTTCTGGATGTAATTCTCTCACAATATAAATTGAGAGTTTTCCTTTTCCTTCTCCGAGAGATACACCATCTTTGTACAAATCAGAGCAGAAATAAGAATCAAGATTAGCAGAAACTTGACGAGCAGATACAGCAGCTGATGTTTGTTTTGTTTTTATTTTATCAACTTCTGTAAACACAATCAATGGCACAACTACATCATGCTCTCCCATATGGCGAAAAGCCAAAGGATCCATAATCAAGACATTTGTATCAAGTACAAAAATCTTTTTTTCTTCTTTTGTTTTTGACATAATTTTAAAAATTTTTATTTGTTTGTTATTTTTTTATTTTTAACTAAATACTTTATAAAAAACAAAACTAAAAAAACAAGTATAAAGTTTTATTAATTAATAACGAAAAATTAAGAATTAATAATTTCTGAATTCCCTACATTTTTAATTCTTAATTATTAATTCTTAATTATTTTACGGTCTAATTCTATTATGATATCTTGGGAATGGAATAGCTTCACGGATATGTTGAAGTCCACAAATCCACATAGTCAATCTCTCTAATCAGTAACCAAATCCAGATGTAGTTACTCATCAATATTTTCTGATATCCAAATACCATTCATAATCTTCCAATTTATATCAGTGATCTAATATTCTCTTTTTCAAAGTCTCATAATCTCAAATTCTTTCTGATCATCAAATAATTTCTCCATATCACTCTGGAGCCAAAAGATCTGCACATTTTGCTGTACCAGGATGTTTTGGATCTTCTGGCATATAAAATGCTTTTATCTCAAGTGGAAAGTTTGTCACAAATACTGGTTGCTCATATTTATTCATGAGTAATGTCTCATCATCTGCTCATAAATCATCTCATTCTTTAATATCTGATCACATTGCTTGTAATTCTTTTACTACTTCAGCATGAGTTTTGCGGATAAATGGCTTTTGAATTTTCTCTAATTTTGAAACATCTCTACCAATAATTTCCAATTCTGCTCTCTTATTTTTCAAAACTCTCTGAACAATATAATAAATCAAATCTTCTTGATATTCCATATTTCATTCATTATCTGTGAATGCCTCTTCTGCATCCATCATCCAAAGTTCATTTAAATGTCTCCTTGTTTTACTCCTTTCGGCTCTAAATACTGGTCAAAAATCATATACATTTCTATGAGCAGCGATAGCTGCTTCTATATACATCTGTCATGTCTGATTTAAGTACATAGTTTCTCAGTTTGTATGGGTAGTCTCGTACAAAGAAGTACTATCTTCAGCACAAGTAGATGTAAATATTGGAGAATCTATTTTTGTGAAATCATTTTCCTGCATCCAATCATATGTCGCATGGATTATTTCATCTCTAACTCTCTGGATAGCCCATTGAGATTTAGATCTCAAATACAAATGTCTATTGTCAAACAAAAATTCTACTCCGTGGTCTTTTTGTCAAAGAGGATAATCTTTTGCTAAACTTATTACTTCAAAATATTCTGTCTGAATTTCGTATTCATCTTTTTTTGGATGTTTACTTACAGTACCAGAAATTTTAATTGAAGATTCTATTCC
>CALCYP010000066.1 GCA_937906635.1 uncultured bacterium
TTCATATGATGATGTCATGATTAAATTTGTTCATTTTTTTCTCGCTTCAGAAATCATCTTCAAATGAGTTAGTTCATGCATTATACAATATTTATATCAATGATTTTTAGGGTTGAATAACACTATGTGCTCATTTGTTCAATAGTATTCAGCTATTTTAATGACTGCACATTGAGATATTCAATCATCTTTTCTAAATAAAATTTTCTTTCATAGTTCTCCTTCTAATTTTTCTTTTAAAGGAATATATAGAGTTTCAACCATAAAATCATTATCGTAAGCTATGCAAATTTTAATAAGCATCTTCATTACTGATTGAGTCCTTGGATCATTTTTATCTACATTATGCCGTGCTATAAGTGTGAAATCAAAAGCTTTTAAGTATTCTTTTTCATTAAAATATAGTATTCATAATGAATAATTTGTAACCCAATAATCTTTATCTATTTCAAATGCTTTAGTTAAAGTTTTTTCTGCTTCTTCATTATCTCATAATTCCAAACATAATGCTCAATAATTTGATAATGCGTAGATATCTCTATTATCTTTTTCTAAAGCTCTTTTATATAATTTTTTTGCTAAATCTTTTTTTCATAGTTGATTATAAATATTTCATAACATTACCAGTCCCCGTTTGTTATCAGGATTATATTTTAAACAATCAATTAATCGTTTTTCTGCTTCTTCAACTTCTCATTCATCTGATAATGTTTGTCAGTATAATCTATAAAGATCAGATTCTGCAGGATATTTTTCTAATAATTCTTTTAATTTTTTTCTTGCTCTATCGAATTGTCATTGTTGAGCTAATTTTGCAATTCAGTTTATTTCTTTTTGAGAGACTCATCCATTTATTCATAACATATTGACTTTGATTGTGTTTCCATCTATTTCTATATCCACATCAATTTTTTCTTTTTTATAAAAATTCTTTATAGCTTCTAATATTTCATCATTGGAAGAACTTTCGTTTATTCAAGAGAATTTGTTTCGAGCCAAATCCGATTTATTGAAAAGTATTATAAATTTATCCATAATCTAAAAATGAAAGGTGTAAAGCAACCCCTTTCATGTAAATAATCCAAACAAAAAAGGACGATTTACACTTCGCGGGTTGCCACACCTTTCTGCTTAAACAATCTTTTTACGGACGATCTAAGTTGCAAAATGCAAACCGTCCTTATTCATAAAAAAAATTGCTAAAAAACAGAAAGTATTGTGTGGCTCTCTTTTTATATCAATATTTTCCAAAAAATCAAACGAAAAAATTTTGTCAAATGCGAAAAAGATTTGCATTTTGAAAAATTTTGTGTATAATAATATCAACAAAGTAAATCCCCATAGTGCGGGGGTTCGGAGAACCCTCATAAAGTGTGCTATGGGGTTTTTGTTTTGTTAAATTTTTTCTTCTATTAAAATTTTATCTTGAATAATATTATATTCAGTTGTGTCATTAAATTCATATTTTCTAAAGAATGCGTGAGAAATAATATCAACAACTTGTAATCATTTTTCTTGTAATGGAGTGCATATCTGAAATATTATATTTTCTCTCTGATATTTATATTTTAAAAACTCCAAAAACTTTTCATTAAGAGCTTTGTTTGTTTCTCTACGAGATGCTATAAAAAAAGTAATCTCACTTTTATTTATAAATTTTGAAGAAAAAACAAATCTAATTAGCTCATCAACAGCTTGATTATAAAGTTTATGAATATCTTCTTTTCTATTAATTTTTGATTTATCTATTCTGAGATTCATAACTTTGATATCTTTTTGAGAAATCAATTTTAAGGCTTTTAATATTGAAGATTCTTTTTCATGACAAGCATGAAACATTCATACAACTTTGACTCATTTGCCTAACATCCAACGATTTAATTTTTTTATGATAGAGTCAGGTGTCCTTTTATCATTACAATATAAGAATGTAATATTAAAAAATTTTGTATTTCCCAATATTTCAATATTACTCAAATCTCAGCTTTCATCCATATAAATATACGCCATATTCACTACCAAAACTAAAATATCAAATATTTTATAGCAAAAATTGTCAAAAAATCAATTGAATTTATCAAAAAAAATCTTTGTGGAAAAAAGAATCCTATACAGGACTCCTTTTCACGATTATTTCAAAAATTACTTTACAAACTTCAATTTTTCTCAGTCAAGTTCTGCCGTAATGATATCATCATTATTTACTCTTCACTCAATAATTTCCATAGCTAATTCGTCAAGGAGAATATTTTGGATTGCTCTTTTGAGTGGCCTAGCTCAAAATACTGGATCAAGTCATCTCTTTGCGATGTAATTTCTCACTTCATCTGATATTTTCAATGTAATATTTTTCTCTTGTTTTACATGCTCTACTACTCTACCAAGCTGAATATCAACGATTTTATCCAACATCTCTTGATTGATTGGGTTGAACAGGATAATATCATCAAGCCTATTTAGAAATTCTGGTCTAAAGTATGTCTGTAAGATTGGCATAATGTCTTTTTCAAGGTCGATGACAGGTTGTGCTCCTTTATTAAAGGAGCTGTCCCGATGGAGTCGGGACTGAGGATTTTTTTTATTCTTTGAAATCCCCTGGCCTTCGGCCACCCCCTTTACAAAGGGGGACATTTTCTTTTCAGATAATTTTTCCATGATTACATTGCTTCAGATGTTTGAGGTCATGATGATGATTGTATTTTTGAAATCGACTGTCCTTCATTTTGAATCTGTAAGTCTTCAGTCATCCAAAAGTTGAAGTAATGTATTGAATACATCTGGATGAGCCTTTTCCACTTCATCAAAAAGTATTACAGAATATGGTTTTCTCCTTACTGCTTCTGTGAGTTCTCATCATTCTTCGTATCAGACATATCATGGAGCGGCTCAGATTAATCTGGATACTGTGAATTTTTCCTGATATTCAGACATATCGAGTCTGATTAATGCTTTTTCATCGTTGAATAGTAAAATTGCTAATTGCTTTGCTAATTCTGTCTTTCATACTCAAGTTGGTCATAGGAACAAAAAAGATCAGATTGGCCTATTTGGGTCTTTGAGTCAGGCTCTGGATCTGCGGACCGCTCTGGAAACAGCAGAAACTGCTAAGTCTTGACCTACAACTTTTGATCACAAAAATTCTTCAAGATTTGCTAATTTATCTTTTTCTGTCTGGATTAATTTTGAGATAGGAATTCAAGTCCATTTAGAGATAATGGTAGCAATATCTTCTTCATCTACCATATCTTTGATTACAATTTTTCATGAAGCTTTTGACTCCTGGATTTTTGACTCAATTTCTTGTAATTGTTTTTCCAAAGCAGGAATCTGTGAATATTTAATTTCAGCAGTTTTGTTGTAATCCGTCTGTTTTTCTGCTAAATCTGCTTCGTGATGTAACTGTTTGATTTTTTCATTAATTTCTTTGATTTGGACCAACATTTTTCTATCTTCTTCCCAATCTGATTTTTGAGCAGTATATTTTTCTTTTACATCTGCTAATTTTTTGTCGATTTCAGCGATTCTATCTTCGTTCTTCTTTTTATTTTCAATTGAAAGC
>CALCYP010000067.1 GCA_937906635.1 uncultured bacterium
CTTGAAATTTTACTAGACAGCCAGCATTCTTAGATTATGTTAAAGAATATAGAATTGAATGAGAACTTAAAAATACAGATTATATAGTGAGTAATACATTCTGGTTATGAACATATCCATGATTAACAAATGAGATGTTATATTATATTGTTTTAAAAATTAAAGATTTTGTTAATGCAAGAAAATAAGAAACCTTTGATTTCAATTTGCATACCGACATACAACAGGGCAAAAATGCTTGAAGAAAGCTTGAATAAAATGCTATATCAATTAACTACAAGTGAATTATTAGATTTTATTGAAGTCATAATATCTGATAATGATAGCAAAGATAATACTAAAGAATTAGTAACAAAACTAGCCAAAGAATATAATAATATCAGGTATTATAGGAATAATCATAATATCTGATGACTTGCGAACATTATGAAAGTTGCTGAATATGCAAATTGAAAGTATATTTGGTTGTTGAGTGATGACGATTGTGTTACAGATTTTTCTTTATGATATATTCTAGAAATAATTAATAAGGAAAATTTTGATGTTATGTTTTGTAACTCAGTTTCATCTGAAAATATGAATATTGAAATAAAAAAGGGAAAAAACACATACCATGTATTTGATGGAATCTCTAAATATTTAAATTATTTAAAAAATAATTACAAATGATATAAAAATCTAATTTCTTTCTTTTCTTTCTATTCGATATTAATAATAAAAACAGAATATTTTAGGACAGGAGTATTAAATTTTCAAAGTAATATAAATTGAAATGATTTTCCTCATGATATCGTTACATACCATAATTTAGTAAATAAAAGAATAATTATACCAAATAATACTTTCGTAATTTGAAGATTATTAAATGAGTGATATGTTTGATCGGTTAAGCTAATTAAAACTTTTAATCAATGTATGAATTTTATCGAATCTCAGAATAAATTGGATGGTAATCCAGATTGGAATTATCTGAAAAAAATTTGTAAATCTTGATGGACTAAAAATATAATACTTTGATTAATAACATGAAAATTACATGTTAATTATAAAACAAATAAATTTTTTAAGAAAATTTACTATTTTTATAAAAAACGGATACAGTAGTAGATTTTATATTAATAATTCTTAGTCTATGGATCAGCCATTATTAAGTATTTGTATCCCTACTTGGAATAGATGATATTCAATTGATAAAGTTGTGCTAAGTTTAACTAAACAAATAGAAACTCAAAATATAAGTGCTGATATTGTTGTCTCCGATAATTGTAGTACAGACAATACAAATTTTTTGTTGAAAGAGATTGAGAAACAATATAAAATGGTAAAATATTATAAAAATTCTGAAAACATTTGATGAATGAAAAATATTTCAAAGGTTATGACTTTATGAAATTGAGAATATCTTTGGTGATTGTGAAGCGATGATTTAGTTATTAATTGATGATTAAAAGAAACGCAACATATTATAATGAAATATCATCCAGATATTATTATGCACACATATTTACATAATAATAAAATCAATCTGCTTAAAAATAAGTACTATCATGAAGATGAAAATATCTTTATATTTAATTCTCAGAAAGAATATCTGAACTTCCTTTGAGACCAATACAATTACGACAAATCCAGTTATGATTGATTCTTGGAGTATTTACTATCTGTTTTTTCAGTATGAATAGTGAAAAAACAATATTACATTAAAGCAAGAGAGAAAATAATAAATGAAAAATGAAACAAATTTTTTGATGAGTTTAATTTTATACATATACTATGCAATACTTTCAACGAGGTATCCAATCCAATTATTTTAGTTTGTAACAATTATTTAGACTGAGGTATGTTGAAGGAACAGAATATTGAATTAGACAAAAAGGTTAGATGGACTCCAACATTCTCCATTTCCAAAGATTCATGTTATGTATACAATTATTTGATTAAAGAGTACAATTTGTGAAAGAATTTCAAAAAACTTCGTAATAAAAATAATTTTTATTGGACTTTAAGTGCTGTTGCATGTTTGCCATGAATTAGATACTTTAAAATATTTATTGCTAAGATTGGATTACTAGATATAATAACTAAATTTGTGAGAAGATTCTAATTTATATTCATAATACTTTTTTTCATAATACTTTTTCATAACAATTTAAAGTGTTCTGTATATTATCTTCCCATAAAAACTCCTTTCTTGTAATATTCTGATATTTTCAGTTATGGAAATTTATCATAGCTTCAGCTATAGCATGAGGATTTCATGGTTCAGCAAAATTAATCTTTCAACTAACAACTTCAGTTAATGCAGCTACATTGCTACATATTAACTGCTGCTCTATAGCACAAGTCTCAGCAGCTGCAAATCAAAATCATTCCACTAATGAAGGTACTACTGCTACATCTGCAGATAATATATAATTTCATAATTCTTTATACTTTACTCATCCAAGCCACACTATATGATCTTCTAACCTATTATCATTTATAAATCTTCTTACATCATCTGCTCTATTATTAACACTTTCTGATACATTCAATATTGCCTTAAAATTTGGTATTTTTTCAATTATTTCAGGTATAGCCTTTACAAAATATATCAATCATTTAGATATTCATGGTCTTCCAAAGAATATTCAAACATAATTCTTTTGTAAATTATATTTCTCTCTAATTGCTTTAATATCCTTTTCTGAAAAATTCTTACGATTCCACCAATCGTAATCTACTCCATTATATATAGTAACTAATTTATCATCCTTTATTCAGAAATGTATTCTAAGACTATTTTTAGTATAATTAGAAACACAAATTATTTTATCATAATGAAATTTAAATATAAATGATTCAAATGCCTTAAAAAAGAATCATTTCCATCACATAAACCTATACCATAATTTTCCGAATATCTCATGACAAGTTAATATTACTTTCTTTTTAGAAAATCTTCAAATAATACTTGCAGGAATTGCTGAATTATATGTCGTTCAATGAATAACATCAGCCCACTTTGCTAATTCAATTCATTTTTTGAGACATGCAAACATAAAACTATATCTTGATCATCATGTCCTATAAATTTCAATTCCATTTTCTAATTTTTCATACTCTAACAATTTACTATCATACCTTGAAGTAAGTATTTTTACTTTATGTCATTTTTGTACTAATCTATTAGCAATATTTTCAAACAAAATCTCTACTCATCAAACATGAGGTTTGAATAGATCTAATACAAAAAGAATTTTCATATAAACAATAAGCGGGATAAATTTACGAGAATCAAAAAAGGCGAACATTTCTGTCGCCAAATCA
>CALCYP010000068.1 GCA_937906635.1 uncultured bacterium
AGTATTGTTTTGAAATTTCATCTGATTTATGTAAATTAAAAGTTATTGATTGTAAATAAAACTTTTTTATTAAAACAGAAAATCTGATGTAAACAAATCCCCAAAAATTTGACAAATAATCTTAAACTTCTTGAATCTGAATTTGAAATTTATAAAAAGTTATCATTTACTTATTTTACAAAAATAAAAATGAAAGTAGAGGAGATTTGGAGGTCGTGGAAAGCAGTTCAAAGGATGAAAAATTATATTATTTTCTTTTCGGTAAAACGTCAGCCATTTTATAGAGCGTATGAGTCAGATGCTGAAATTTTATCTTATCTGTTTTGATTTAAGATAGGGCAACAATGAGATACGAAATATGCTTGATTTCCGAAAGATTCTGGGAAGAAATATTTTTCGGCATTAAAAGATAATGGATATTCTTTCGTGGTAGTTCATGATGCTGAATGAGATGGAAATCGGAAAGCAATAGCCAAAAATGATTGAACAAAAAATTTGGATATCACGATGTCTATGGATACATTCAAGCAATTTAAAGATGAGCTAAAATTTACAATATCGAAATATAATCGAGTGAATCCAGAAAATAATAATGAAATTCAATTCAAAATATTTAATCAGCTTTTGGATGATTTGGATGAAATCATAAAAAAATACAAAATGAGCCAAAATATCTTATCATCAAATATTGGTTGAGATATACCAGATTTAGATATATCAAATATTGATACAAATATTGATTTACTGTAGATTGTTTTCGTGCCTTTTGATATATTGTGATAAATTGGTAGCAAGAGGCATGAGGGAAACTCTAGTAGGAATCCAGTGATGCACTGTACCGCGATACTGCAGCATAGTATTAAAAGATGTATAGGTAGGGATATCTGTACACAAATGAGTCATCACCAAAATACCTTTCGCCGGTAACCGCAACAACAACGATGCTAAGGTCTACAATATGGGGAATAACGCCAACCTCTGGTCATCTTCGCCTAACGTAGGTAATGACAACGCACGTAACTTCAACTTGAATCCGAATGAAGCAAACGCCAATAACAACAACAATCGTGCAAATGCAAACTCGCTTCGTTGTTTCAAGCATTCCTATCTGAGTTTAAAAGCTCTTTTTAGTGTAGTATTTTTAGTATTAACAGAGATTTTGCGAAATTATATGATTAATATAAAATCAATTTGTAAAAAGAGCTTTTTTTATTAGTCATTTCGACTGTAAGGAGAAATCTATTTATGATTTATGGATTTCTCTCCAGCTAAAGCGGGATCGAAATGACGATAAATATCGTAATTTCAACTAAATGGATAAAGAGACGCTTCGTAGATACCTATATTATTCATATTTGGAGGCAAGGAGACATAAAGTAAATTCCCAGAGTCACCAAGATTTTGCCAAAGATTTAGAAAAAAATTTGGATAAATTATGTGATGATATTTTTTATTGAAATTATGAAATTTCTCCAAGTATATATTTTATACAGAGAGATCCTGTGCAGAGGGAAGTTTTTGCAGGAAATTTCCGTGATAGGATAGTCCATCACCTGATTTTTGATATAATTTCACCATATCGAGAAAAACAATTTATATATGATAGTTATTCCTGCCGTAAATGAAAATGAACGAGTTTTGGGATAAAGAGAATATCAAAGTTTATGAGGTCGTGTAGTGACAATTATCAAAATGAGTGACGAATACTCAAGCTCGATATTCAGTGATATTTTATGTCTATAAATAGAGATTTACTGCGAAATAAAGTGTATGAAAAATTGAAAAATCGAGAGAATTTACCGTGAATAAAACCAAAAAATCCGTTTTATATTTTGACTCCGATTTCAGACAAAATTCCAGAATATTTGATAAAAGTTGTCCATGATATTATTTACAATGATCCGACAGAAAACTGAATTTTTAGATGAAAAAGATCGGATTATATTTGATTACCAAAGACAAAATCATTATTTTGGGCAAATGAAAATTGTTGATTACCAATCTGAAATCTCACGAGCCAGCTTTTCTCAAATATTTACTTAAATGATTTTGACCATTTTGTCAAAGAAGAATTGAAAATAAAATATTATGGTAGATATGTAGATGATTTTGTTTTAATTCACAATGACAAAAATTATTTGCTTTCGCTCATACCTATTATACATGATTATTTAAAAGAAAATGAAAAACTGACATTACATCCAAAGAAAATTTATATACAGCCAATTTCACACGGAGTACAATTTCTCGGTGCGATAATCAAACCATATTGCATTTATCGTAGTAAAAGGACAATTTGAAATATATATAGGACACTCAGAGATACAGACTTTCATCCATGTCGCGAGTCGCTGGATTCCTATATATGATTACTTATGCATTTTAAGCAATATCGCTTGATACAAAAAATATTGGGTAAATTAGATTTGACTGACAAAGACAATATTTCAGAGTTTGCATTGTCTTTTTTGGATGAAAAAGATTTTCAAGAAGTAGTGAGAAAAAGACGAGATTTAGGGATGAATTTTTAATTTAAAGAAACAGATGAATCCTAGTAGCTATCAGCGTAGTTTATGCCACTCGTTACTAGCTATTTGTTATCAGCTATCAGCTAATTTCGAAAAAAGTCCTCCAAAATTTGACAAATAAAAATTTCTGGTTATAATTAAATCGTGTGATTAATTTCGGAAAGGGAAAAATTAAAAAAATCCCTCTAGCCTACGGCGAACGGCCCCCTTTCAATAAAGGGGGACAAAACAACTGTGTTCGAAATGACGAAATATGTGCTCCTTTATTTAAAGGAGCTGGACCCCTCCCGATTCCGTCCCGGGTCGAGGACTCTCGGCGCACCGGAGGATTTATCGGGGGACTGAGGATTTTTACACAACTTTTCTAAAAATCCCCCGCCCTACGGGCACTCCTGCTGAAGCCGGACATGCTCCCTTTCAATAAAGGGGGACAGAAAGGAAAATCCCACCACCCCGATTTCATCGGGGCACCTCCCTTAATAAGGGAGGCTAATAGGGGGAAAGAAAGGAAATGGATTTCTCCCCCGCAATACTGCGGGTTCGAAATGACGAGAAAAAGTGTCATTTCGAGGAGTGAAGCGACGAGAAATCCAAAAAAAATCCCCCGGCCTCAGCGTAGCTGAGCAAGCTTCGGGCACTCCCCCTGTCAGGGGAGAAATTCGTCCCGATGTATCGGGACTGCCCCGCAGAATTGCGAGACTGAGGGGTTGTTCCCAGAGCGCTTGGAAAAAAATCGAAGAGAGTGGATTTCTCACTACGTTCGAAATGACGAAGGAAGGTGTAAAAATCCCTCTAGCCTACGGCGAACGGCTCCCTTTCAATAAAGGGGGACAGAAAGGAAATGACGACTTTTGTATTTTATACTTTAACCAAATAAAACAAATGAAAAGAAAAAACGTAATTAAATGAACATTGCTGTGACTTGGAATAGTGTGAGTGATGTTTACAAACAGTACAAGTGCAACAAGTGACTATATGCACTATGCGACAGTAGATGGAGTAGATACAATCACCATCTGTGATCCAAATGACAGTACCAAATGTATAACTATGCAGGACAAGAACTTGTGAGCAAGCACAAACGATATCACCAGTACAGGTTCATACTGATACCACTATCAACGATGAAATAACCATTGATTTGAGATAGGATGTCAAACTAATTGATGTTCTGATGCTGTCACAAATTCAGCGACGAGTACATTGGCAACATGGTCATCAGACTACAATCATGTGTGATACAATTGAACAATATTTATAAAATGAACAAGTAGTAGTAAATATGATTATTGGAGTGATAATACACCATCAAATCATAATTGATTACGATGATGAGAAAATGATACAGCGGAAAATAATTATTGATTCGATGAAACTAATGTAGCAACAAATGTAGAAAATAGACAGTGACCATGTGATACATGATATCATGTACCAAGTGTCTGAGAACGATGAACACTATTAAAATATTGGGCAGCGAATTATACATGAGCATGAAATAGTATAAGTTTATATTGAACAGCTCCATTATATTATTTTAGCGATAGTACAGCTGCATGAGCCTTTAAAGAGGACTTCAAGATACCTTTCGCCGGTAGCCGCAGCTACTACGATGCTAAGGTCTACGATATTGGGAATTACGCCTACCTCTGGTCATCTTCGCCTTACGTAGGTGATGACGACGCACGTCGCTTCTACTTGGGTCCGGATGGGGCACGCGCCTATGGCGACGGCTACGGTCGTGCGTACGCCTACTCGCTTCGTTGTTTCAAGGATTCCTACCTAGGGTTTCCCTCTGCAGCGAGTCAGGTAGCGTTCTGGACTGGAGAAGTAGAGGGTGAGCCAGCATGTAGTGGAGAAGTGCTATCGTGAGAAGTAGTATCATGAGGCTTGTTGACTTGTGTCGAGTGATTGAGTGACTCGAAGCAGTATTACACTCTGAGTGGATGGCGAGATGTCGAAGCAGACGTGCGACGAAATACATGAGATGTAGTCACGACAGGGCTCAGCTTGAGAGCAGTATGGACACCAGACACAGATGCCAACGAAAACTGAATTGCAGATGAGGAAGAGAGTTTCGTCATCACACGAAAAGACGGAGAAGGAAACTTCGTTTGGTCTGGAGAGTTTGAGTATGGAGTCAGTCCAGAGTTTAGTTGAACTATACCAGAGAAGACAGGATATACCTTCAACGCTCGAGATCCAGCAGTAGAAAATGTAACAGGAGACTTCACATATTTTGCCACATGGACAGTGAATGAGTATACAATAACATTTGATACAGACTGATGAACAGCAATAGATTCAATTACAGCAGATTTTGGTTTAGAGATTATAGCTCCAGCCAATCCTACGAAAGATGGATATACATTTGCAGGTTGGGACAGAGAGATTCCAACAACTATGCCAGCAGAGAATATCACAATCACAGCGAGATGGACAGCGAACCCAAGACCAAGTTCTGGATGATGAGGTGGATGATGAGGTGGATGATGAAGTAGTTTAAAGAAAGACGATTGTCCAGATGGAGATTATTCAGATAGTTATTACGATTGAATATGCTGAATGCCGGAGAATGATGCGGAGAATAACAGAGAATGAGATGTGGAGAATGACAAAATATGACATAATTCAGCGAATGAATTTGAATTTGATACATTAAAATTTAATCCATATTACTCTGATGAGATGAATCAAGCATACCAATTTGCTTATCACTACTGAATTACTACAAAAAACAATATTAGAGATGCTGCTATGAATTGACATCTTACAAGGATAGCAATGGCAAAAATGCTGAGTCAATATGCTATCAATGTATTATGAAAGACACCAGACACAACGAGGCAAAACAAATTCAATGATATATCAGAAAAATTAGATTCAAAATACGATGATTGAGTGACTTTGGCATATCAATTATGAATCATGTGAATCAATATGCCATGAAATAACTTTAGACCATATTGATATGTGACGAGAGCAGAATTTGCTACTGCACTATCGAGATTATTGTACAATACTCCAGATTGAGAATATGAATGAACGAGTGAATA
>CALCYP010000069.1 GCA_937906635.1 uncultured bacterium
TTTGTCGATTTCAGCGATTCTATCTTCGTTCTTCTTTTTATTTTCAATTGAAAGCGCTTGTTTTTCAATTTCTAATTGAGAGATTTTTTTCTCCAATTTTACGATATTTTCTGGGACGCTAGTCATTCACATTTTGGTACTAGCTGCAGCTTCATCGAGCAAATCAATAGCCTTGTCAGGCAATCTACGATCTGGGATATATCTCATAGAAAGGTCAACACATGCTACGATAGCATCATCAGAAATTTTCACTCCGTGGTGAGTTTCGTATGTTTTTTTGATTCATCTCAAAATTGCTAATGAATCCTCTTTGTCTGGCTCGTTTACCATTACTGGCTGAAATCTCCTTTCCAATGCTGCATCTTTTTCAATATATTTACGATATTCATTTATCGTTGTTGCTCAAATCACTCTGATTTGTCATCTTGCAAGTGCTGGTTTTAGCATATTTCACATATCCATGGATCATTCAGCTTTTCATGCTCAGACGACATTGTGTAATTCATCGATAAAAAGGATAATTTCTCAATCTGATTTTTCAACTTCTTTGAGAATAGCTTTTAGCCTTTCTTCAAAATCTCATCTGTACTTGCTTCAAGCCATCAGACTTCACATATCAAGTTCAATAATTCTCTTGTTTTTCAAAATATCTGGCACTTCTGATTTAATGATTTGCTGTGCAAGTAACTCAATTATTGCAGTCTTTCAGACTCATGGATCTCAAATCAAAACAGGATTGTTTTTGGTCCTACGAGATAGAATTTGGACAACTCTCCTAGTCTCCTCATCTCTTCAAATTACTGGATCAAGCTTTCATTCTTGGGCCAATTTTGTGATATCTTTTCAGTATTTTTCCAAAGCATCCATTGTGTTTTCTGGATCTTGTGATTGTATTGTTTCTCAGTTTCTCATTTCTAAAATTGTGTTAAAAAGTAAATCATAAGTAATATTTTCTCATGCTAAAATTTCTTGAATTCTGTTTTTTCACTTCATGATAGCGAGAAGCAAATGCTCAGTAGTCAGGTAGGAATCTTTCATCTCAGTCATAATTTTCTCTGCATCAATGAGCGTCCTATTTAGTTCAGATGAAATTCAAATCTGGTATTCTCACTGAACTTTTGGCAATTTTCAAATCTCATTGAGTGTATAGGTTTTGATTTTGTGTTCATCTTTTTGCAATTTTCTCAAAATAACAGAGACAAATCAATCTGACTGCTCTATCATTGCAAGGAACAAATGTGGTAGGTCAATCTGACTATTTTTTTGACTTACTGCATATTCATTGGCATATTGTATAGCTTCTCAAGCTTTCTGTGTGTATTTTTCAAAATTCATTTTAATTTGTAGCACCTAAATAAAACTGGTGCTATGTTAATCAAAAATTTTTATTTTGCAAGAGATTTTTTAGTAAAGGAAAGACCCTGCTGGATTGCAGTGCTGATTCGGATTTAATCTTGTTAATCTCTGATATTCGGAAAGTTACTTATTTGGAAGATAAATAAATTATTTCAAAACATCATTTAATTTGTATTGAATTTGTGATAAAACATCTCTCTGCTCGTTATCAAAATAATAAATAGCATCTCGGCTCAAAATTCCGTGTGGTCAGATTGGTTTCAAATTTCAGCTATTAGTGTCATCATAGTATATAAGTATATTCTTAAAAAAAATCAATAAAAAATTTATTATGAAGGAAAATTATTGAAAATCAAAAGATTTTTAATATCATAATTTTGGTGTAGTGAATTTTTATTTTTCAATTTTTCAGATGAAAAAGAAAAAAATTATTTGTTTTGATTTGGATGGGACACTTGCTCCGAGCAAGCAGAGATTAGATGATGAGATGGCAGAATTAATTAATCAATTATTGTGAAAATATCATGTATCAGTCATCACATGAGGATGAGAAGATCGTTTTCATAAGCAGATTTTTGATTATATTACAGATAATGAAGATTTGTTGAGTAGATTTATTCCATGTCCAACATGTGGTACTAAGATGTACAAATACGAAGATTGAAAGTGGAATAAATTATATAGTCTAGATTTTTCTGATGAAGAAAAGAAATCTATATTGGAAAGTATGGATGAAGTATTGGATTTATTGAATTTAAGACCAGAAAAAACCTGGTGAGAACTGGTAGAAGACAGATGATCTCAAATCACATTTTCGGCACTGGGACAAGAAGCACCATTGGAAGCTAAAATAGTTCGAGATCCGGATTTTGAGAAGAGAAAAGTGATTCAAGCAGAATTAGAAAAGAGAATTCCACAATTTTCTATCAACAGCTGATGATCGACTTCAATTGATATCACGATGAAATGAGTAGATAAAGCATTTTGAGTACAAAAATTGATAGAATATTTCCCA
The DNA here is from genome assembly GCA_937906635.1 of uncultured bacterium. Classification (GTDB taxonomy): domain Bacteria; phylum Patescibacteriota; class Gracilibacteria; order Absconditabacterales; family Absconditicoccaceae; genus JALOAF01. The sequence goes on from CALCYP010000069.1 coordinate 2,372, forward strand.
TTTGAATTGGACGATGTTCTGTTTATCTGAGATGCTGTTTTCCCTGGATGAAATGACTACCCTCCTTTTACTATCGGAGTCAATTCAATCAAAACAGAAGGTGTAGAACATACGAAAGAGATTATTAAGAGATTGATTGAAGATGAAGACATGGACGGTGAGTGGTTGTATGGGGAATAATGATTATGTATATAAAATTACTGATATAATAAGTATAAACAAAGTCATACTGCATATTATAATATATTTATCATGTAATATAATATTTTCTTAAGAAATTATTTATTAGCAAAAGAAGTTGTTTACCGCATCTTCAACCTGTGTAATATATAATTTCTTAAAATAACTAATATTATTTTGTTCATAAAAAAGAATTGTAGCTTTCATATATTCAACATTATCTATTACCCTATATGATAATGGAATTGAATTGTTTGCTAGTAAAATAGCATTTGAGAGAGTTCTTGCTGTTCTTTTGTTTCCATCTTCAAATGGTTGTATATAAGAAGTTAATAAAAGAGCTAAAAAGGACTTTTCAAAAAATGATTTTTTGTTGTTTAATAGTTTTATAAAATCTTGCATTGCTTCTTCGATCTGAAATTCATTATCTAAAGGTTTATATTTTGTTCAAGCGATTCTTACAGGATTTTTCCTAATATTTTTCGTTATTCATATTTTTTTTGTAAGAACTGAATGAATATATTCAATATTTTGAAGTGACAAAGTTATGAAACTATCTTTATTTTGGATTATTTCATTAAATGCATCTTTGTGATTAAGAATCATTTGTGTCTCTTCTGGGGTTTTTGCTAAATCTTTTATGTTGTTTTTTAATAATGCTTCTGTGCTAAGAAGCGAATAAGTATTTCATTCAATAGAAGATGATTTCCATGAAAACTCAATCATTATCCTTTCGTATTCCTTATTTATCAAAGTTTGACTGTCGTATTTTGAAATGTTTTCGATAAATTTTGCGTGTAATTGTGTTAAATATTCTTGTTCTTGCTCTGAAAAAAGCTTATTTTTTAATAACTCAAATACTCAAAAATTAAAAGATTCTATGATATCTCTTTGTAGATACTCTATTGAAAAATACTGGTCGACATTGTATTCTCTATTTAATTTATAATATATACTTATAGTATAAAATGTATTTTTTCAATCATTATTTTTTGAAATTAAATTTTTTTCTATTAATTCATTCAAATCTCTTATTAATGTCCTTTTTTTAAAGATATTAGATTTTTCAAAAAAATCTTTTAGTTGTAACCTATTTTCAGATTCTATCAAATCAAAGATTACTTTCTGTCTTTCTTCTTTTTTCATTTTTTATAGAACAACTATTAAACAGTAATTGTTATAAAAATATTGGTGACAAAAACAAGATTTTTTGGTGACATTTTTTATCAACAAATTTATATTTTTTATTAGAAACCATAATGTATACATAATAAAATTTTGGTGACAAATTCTAAGATTATTGGTGACAGATTTTTTTTAAATTTTACCATAATTTCATATTGCAATTCATCCAAATCTCTGCATAAGGATTTGGTAAAATCATTATACAGACCGAATCTCGATAACTAAGAACTAAAGATTTTGTCTGTCTTTAGTTTTTTTGTATTTTAAATGAAAAAATAATATGATATGAATGAAAAATTGAACGAGATACAAGTAAACCAAATTGAACTCCAAAAAAATTATTAGATGTAAGTAAGCTAAGTGAGTTATGATGGAGATATCAGATTAGTTTAGATGAGGGGATTAGGAGTGTGTATGAATGGCTTTTTGGAAAACTAAAAATAGAATTTTATCGCTTTTCAATTTGTTCTATTATGTATGATTTTCAGTTAGTCTTTATAAATTCTAAAGCCGAGTTGTTTTCTAAAAATCAAATAAGATCAGAATATACAAGATTAAAATCTACAGAATTAACAACTTTAATTAATTTGTTTTTTAAATCTTCCATTGATTCTATACCTTGAATACAGTCAATATTTGGTTTTATTCCTTTCTGTAAATATCGAAACAAATCATAAAAATCTCTTCATTTTATATAAAGAACTCCATTAGGAGTCTGTTTTTCTCGTTTTCTATATAACACAGCATTTAATTTTGTGGAAAATAAGGTGGGTGGTTCTAAACTTTTAATAAACATACTTTTTTCTTTGTAATTTATTGGGTAAATCTGTGTTTTAAAATTTTTGCAAAATGAAAAATGATCAGATACTTCAATTTTTAGATATAGGTCATCAGAATTTTGATATTTAATTCATAATTCTTTTAATAAATTTCTAAATTTTAAGGTAATTCTAAACTTTTGAATTTTTGTATCAATTTTTAATCAAATTCAGTTAAAATACTCCATTAAATCATTTGCAAGTTTTTGGTATTCAAATTCTCATGGTTTTACAAAATCCAAATCTTCTGAAAGTCTATTTAATCACAGTAAAAATCTCATTGCTGTTCATCAGTAAAATAGCAAATCACTATAATCTTTATTTGAATAAAGATAGCTAAGGACTTCTGCCTGAATATTTTCTTTTAAATATCACATTTGTATTGCAATAGATTTTGAAGAATATTCAATAAGTGTAGCTTTTAATGTTTCTAAAATCATGAAAGTTGTTTTAAATATTTAAAACATTTTGTAATTTTTGTTTTATTGTATTTATTTACGAATTTTTCTAAGAGATTAAAATCCAACAATTCTAGATTTAACCTTAATTCTCTAAAATAATCTAATGAGTAAAAAATATCTTTTTTTAACCATAATCGATCTAATAGAGCTTTTTCTGGTAATGCACGATAATAAATAAATCAATAATCCTCTACTCTTTCATATCACCAAAAAAGGCCTTTGCTGATATTTTGATATATAAAATTTCAAAAATCGTTTTTAATATTTGTTGTTTTTTTTGTTGTCACAAGTGTCATTGTAAATGCTGATTCCGTTGATATATTATTGATTGATAATATATATGGTCCAGAGATATAGCAAGAATTATTTATCACATTTGTTGCAAGAAAACATATATATTCATTTCTCTTTCATAATTTATCTATATAATCAACTCTTTCTTTTGAGGTATAAATTCATTGTTTAATACGAAAAATAAGATGTTTTTCCTTATATCTTTGTATATAAACATTAACATTTTTTTTGTTTATGAATTTTGAAAAATCAAAATTCGTAAAATAATTTACATTGTTTAAATTTTTTTCCATATTTATGTTTTATTTCTGTAAATACACATTATTTGTATATTTAGTGAAATAAAATGACATTGCAAGAAGAAATTTAAATTATTATTTCTCTCTTTTTTCTATTTGACAAAATTATTCATATCCTTACACTGAAGCTGTATAAATCATTATACAGATCAAATCGAACTAAAAGTTTTTTTTGGAATAAAGTATACTGCAAAAAGCAAGCAAACCGGATTGAACTCCAAAGAAGTTGTTAAATTTAAGTAAGTTAAATGAATTATGATGGAGGTATCAGATTAGTTTAGATGAATGAATTAAAAATATTTATGAATGGTTTTTGAAGAATAAATAATATTTTTATCATCAAATATACTTGACTAAATATTTTGATTAATTACATATAGATGTGTTGAGTTTGTTAATTTATTTGTGAATCTCTTAATATGAAATTTACAAGAACAAAAAAATTAGTATTTTTCAATAATAAATGATGAGTATGAAAAACAACTATTGCATATAATACAGCAGTAAAATTTGCTGAAAAATGATACAATACGGTGTTGGTTGATTTAGATACACAGTGCAATCTTTCTAGATTAGCTCTTTGAGAAGCTTTTGAACAGTCACTATTCAGTGGATTTGATAACAATATTTATGGAGTTTTGAGATGAATAATTGAATGAGGCTGAGACATCAATCTAAATATAAAACCTATTCAGATTTCTAATTCTCTTTCTATTATTCCATGAAGTTTAAAATTATCAAGATATGAAAATTTGCTAATCACGGCTTATAATCAAGCAGCCGCCTGAGAACAGATCTGATATTTCCAAACAAGTGCAATTAATAGATATTTGTCGAGGTTATGATTGGATGAAGAGATTGATTTATTTATCATAGATTGTTCACCGAATCTCTGACTTTTAAATAGAATTATCTTGCTCTGAAGTGATTATTTCGTTGTTCCTTTGATGCCTGATGCTTTTTCTCTTCAAGGAGTTGAAAATCTCTGAATCACATTAGAAGAATGGAAAAAAAACTGGAAAAATACAGGTAAAGCATTAGCCAATACGATTCCAAATGAACAGGTATTAAATGGAGAATGATTATTTATCTGATACATTATTAATTCATATAATCAATATGCTGAAAGACCTATAAAATCACACAACGAATGGATGGAGAGAATCACTAAATCAATAAAAGAATATATATCGGAAAGGCATTGTAAAAACTGATTAGTAGAAAAATCTTGGCATGAATCACTAATGGACATAAAAGACTACGGAGAATTGACCTCTGATAGCCATAGGACGAATAAAGCGATATTTAATCTTATTCCATGAGAAGATTTTAAAGCAATACAGTGAACATTGGATAATCGAGAAACTTCTAAAGATCAATTTGAATGACTATCTGATAATATAATAGAAATTTTGGAAAAATATTAAAAGACTATCGGAAAAAATAAATTGGTATAGTAATTACAATTTCTCATCCATAAGAAATTATTAGATGTAAGTTGAATAAGTTATGAAAATATCAGATTAGTTTAGCTGATGGGATTAAGAGTTTATATGAGTGGTTTTTGGAAAAGTAAAATACCGACTTAATTAAACTGCAATTTCATATCAATCAGTCAAACCAATCTCTTTACTAGAAAGTTTTGCGTCTTTTGTAAACTCATCACACATTATAATTCTAATCGTCGTCATCTTCTCGGTTACTTACAGCATAAACTTCATCACGATACATTGATAATCAATACGATATAATATCTCATTCCTTTTCAGTAGCTCTCCATGGTAAATCTCCATGAGATCGATTGATCATCCATTCAGCATTTTATCTCAATATTTTGAAATAATTGTACTTTTATAATAAAAAAAATTTCTCATTTAATGATATAGTAAATATTAGCAGTTAATAACTTATATTATTAACACTCCCCAAACAACAAAAAAACTTGAATTTGGGGAATGAAAAAATATTATAAGTCATAATTATTTATTTTTAATGTTATTATTTATGAAATTTATTAAAAGAGAGTACCTTCAAGAAGTTGTAAATCTTATTGGGACTTCAGATATAAAAGTAATCACTGGGGTAATGCGTAGTTGAAAGTCAGAGTTGTTAGAAAAATTTGAAACATATTTGATAGAAAATGTTATGGATTGTAATATAATAAAAATTAATTTTAACCTTTTGGATTTTGATGAATTGAGAGATTACAAAAAATTGAATGAATATATTGAGAGCAGATATAATCCAAGTAAAAAGAACTTTGTTTTAATTGATGAAGTTCAAATGTGTAATAACTTTGAAACAACAATCAACAGTCTCCATGCTTCTAAAAAATATGATATTTATATCACTTGATCGAATGCTTTTTTATTGAGTAGTGATTTAGCAACTCTTTTTACATGAAGAACATATGAGATTAAGATATTCCCTTTTTCTTTTAAAGAATTTTTAACATATTATCAATATACAGATAAACAAAGCGCTTTTGATGAATTTGTTCGTCAATGATGAATGGCTTGAGCTTATCAATATCAAACTCAAATTCAAAAAGATAATTATCTTCTTGAAGTTTATAATGCTTTAATTGTAAGAGATATTAAAACGAAATATAAAATCAAATATACAGATTTGCTTGATAATCTTTGTGATTTTTTAATGGACAACATTTCGAATATTACAAGTATTAGAAAAATAACAAATGAATTTAAATCGAAATGAGTTTCTGTGGATCATAAAACAATTAGTGCATATATTAGTTATCTTTGTAACGCTTTTCTTTTCTATCAAGTAAAAAGGTATGATATTCAATGAAAAAAATATTTATCTATGCAAAATAAATATTATCTTGTAGATCAATGATTTAAATTTGCCAGATTGTGAACTAAAAATATAAATCTTTGAAGAGTTTATGAAAGTATTGTAGCAATAGAACTTTTAAGAAGAGGATATGAAGTATATGTTGGTATATTAAATCAAAAAGAAATTGATTTTGTAGCATTAAAACATAGTGAAAAAATATATATTCAAGTATCTGATAATATTAGTGAAGAAAAAACTTTACAGAGAGAGGTGTCTCCATTATTACAAATAAGAGATGCTTATCCAAAAATCTTAATAGCAAGGACAAGGTTTCAACCTTATCAATACGAATGAATAAAGATTATAGATATTGCTGATTGGTTAATTCAAAATTAAAAATTTTCCACATAATTCTTTAATGGAATTATTATAAATTATCTATATTCTATTAAAATAGAATTTAAACAATTTGTAGTCTGTTATAATAGAATACAATCTAGAAATAAAATTCCACTATGATTGTTTTGATTAATTAATCCTAAAAAAGTAAAAATTTCATATTGCAATTCATCCAAATCTCTGTATAGTGATATAGCCAAATCATTATACAGACAGAATCGCAGCAACTGATAACTAAAGATTCGTCTGTCTTTAGTTTTTTTGATTAAATTCAATGAAAACAGTAATCCTTGCATGATGACTTTGAACTCGTCTTGCAGAAGAGACGGTTATTAAACCAAAGCCAATGGTAGAAATTTGATGAAAGCCAATCATTTGGCATATTATGAAAATATATTCTCATTATTGATATAATGAATTTATAGTATGTTTGGGATATAAATGATATTACATCAAAGAATGGTTCGCAAATTATTTTCTTCATAATAGTGATGTAACAATCTCGACAAAAGATAATTCAATTGACGTTCATAATTCGCATTGCGAAGATTGGAAAGTTACATTAGTTGATACATGAGAGGCCACTATGACATGAGGAAGGATAAAAAGAGTGAAAGATTATATTAATTGAGATGAATTTATGCTAACTTACTGAGATTGAGTAAGTGATATAGATATTAAAGCATTAGTTGATTTTCATCATTCACATAAAAAATTAGCTACATTAACAGCAGTTGTACCAGAATGAAAATTTTGAAAATTGTCAGTTGATTGAGATATGATTACAGAATTTGCCGAAAAAAAGGATAATAAAGATAATTGGATGAACTGATGATTTATGGTTCTTAATAAGAAGGTTATTGATTATATAGATTGAGATGCTATGCCATTTGAAATGGATCCACTAGAGAATCTTGCTAGTAGCGGAGAGTTGATTGCATATAAACATCGTTGATTTTGGTCCCCAATGGACACAATTAAGCAAAAAAATGATTTGAATAATTTATGGAATAACTGAGAAGCTAAACGAAAAGTTTGGTAGTTTTATAATTGTGTAAGATTATGAAAAAAAAGATATTGCTTACATGAGGGAGCGGTTTTATTGGGCGTAATATTCGTGAATCATATTTATCTGAGAAATATGATATTGTTGCACCAACGCACAAAGAAATTGATTTTTCGGATACAGAATTAGTTGATGAATATTTTGAATCAAAACAATTTGATATTGTTTTACATACGGCTGTAAAACCAAGTCATAGAGCAGTAATTGATAGAACTGATATACTATGAACCAATTTACGTATGTTCGAAAATTTGGAACGTAATAAACACAGATTTGAAAAGCTTATAAATTTTGGCTCGTGAGCTATATATGATATTGCAAAGAATAATTCTGAAGTTTCCGAAAATGATATATATAAAAATATGGGGATTGATGAGCATAGTTTTGCTAAATACGTCATACAAAAACAGATTGATGGAATACCAAATTTTGTTAATCTGAATATATTTTGAATATTTGGGAAGTATGAAGATTACTCCATTCGTTTTATATCTAATGCAATTGCAAAATCTCTATTTTGATTACCTATAACTTTACGTCAAAATCGTAGATTTAGTTATTTGTATATTGATGATTTAATGCCGATTATTGAGCGATTCATTGAAAATGAGCAGAAATATAAATCTTATAATATTGTTCCAGATGGCTATGTCGAATTACATGATATTGCATATATCATTTCAAATATTGCTGGTGGTACTGATGTAAAAATAGCAAGTGATTGATATTGATTAGATTATTATGGTTCTAATGAACGTTTAAAAAATGAATATAAAGATGCGGAATTTACATCTATTAACGAAGCAATACTTGAATTATATAGTTGGTATAAGAAAAATCTTAACACAATCGATAAAAAATCTTTATTATTTGATAAATAAATATGAATACGTTAGAAAGGTGTATGTATGACTCATTACATGAAATGAAAGAAGAATATAGTTTGTCTGGGATTAAACTATCATTTGAAGATGAATGATTGAACATGGATCAGGCACAAACTATATCTTCTATCGCATATAAGGCTGGAGTTGATGTGTCTATGAAAATTGGTGGAGCTGAAGCAAAACGTGATATTCGTGATGCGAGAATTTTATGAGTTCATAAGGTTGTTGCGCCGATGGTAGAAAGTGAATACGCTTTGAAAAAATTTATGAATGCAGTATCAAAAATCTATGTTGAAGATGAAATGAATGATACAGATTTTTTAGTTAATATTGAGACAATAACATGATTCAAAGCTGCTAAATCAATGTTGAGTTCTTCACAGGCGCAAAATTTATCTGGAGTTATATTGGGTCGCTCAGATTTTGTAGGGTCTATGTGAAAGGATAAGTCATTTGTTAATTCTGATGAAATGTTTCAAATTGCATCTGAATTAGCTAGTATATGCAAACAAGCGAATAAAAAATTCTTTGTTGGTGGTAATGTCAATGCAGAATCTATCAATTTTTTTAGGGATTTAAAAAAGATTCATTTAAGTGGGTTAGAAACTAGGAATATTATTTTTAAGTCAGATGTTTTAAATCTAGAAAATGTTGAAAATGCTATTTCACAGGCATTATCTTTCGAATTATTATTGTTAGAGGTTAAAGATAAAATCTATGAAACCATGATAAACGAAGATTATCGTCGTATGGAAGATATCAGATCTAGATTTATAAATAAGTGATAATAATGAGCGAACTTAATCTAGAAATTTTGAAATGTGTAGCTTTCGATTTAGATGGAACAATCTATTTTGGTAGTAAACAATTAGCTGGATGAGCACAAAAAGTCATAGATTTCTTGCGCAATAAATTTGGGCGTGTATGTTTTATTACAAATAATTCTGCACTAACAAGGCATCAATTATATGAAAGATTATGCAACTTAAGCATTCTTATTGATGAAGATGAAGTCTTAAATTCAAGTTATTTGATATCTAGATATTTAATACTAAACCAGATAAAACAAGTTCGGTGTATTGGTACGGATAATTTATGCCAAGAATTAAAACTTAATGGCATTGAGCCCAAATCCGAACATCCAGAATGAATAGTTATTTGATATAATCCAAAATTTACTTTGTCAGACATAGAAGATGTTTTAAAAGTTTATACACCAAAATGTAAAATTATTATTGCAAACACAGAACGTACTTATCCACGTGATAATGGTGTAATCACACCAGGTGCGGGTGCAATATCGGCAGCTTTCATGCATACAGTTAATCGTACAGATGGTGTTATTCTGGGTAAGCCAAACATTTTGATGTTAGATATGGTTGCTAAATTGTATAATTTGTCTCCAGAAGAAATATTAGTTATAGGTGATACTTATGAAAGTGATATTCAAATGGCTGAAATGTATGGTTCTCAATCTATATTAATAAGGAATGGAGATGTAAATGATTATTTTTGCAATAATGTTAATGAGTTACAAGATTTATTATTTATTTTATAACAAGAAATAAAAATGATTAAAGTTTCTGATTATATTATGAAAAGATTACGTGATGTTTATTGAGCAGATACTGTATTTATGGTATCTTGAGGTGGGGCGATGCACTTAAATGATAGTGTTGGTAAATATATGAATTATGTTTGTAATCACAATGAACAAGCATGTGGGATTGCTGCAGAAGGTTATGCTCGTGTAAATCAAAAATTAGCAGTAGTTAATGTTACAACTGGTCCCGGTGGACTAAATACTTTGAATGGTGTAATGGGAGAATGGACTGATAGCGTTCCTGTACTCTATCTATCTGGACAAGTTAAATACTCGACAACATTAGATTCTTGCAAAAATATACCTTTGCGTCAATTAGGAGATCAAGAAGTTGATATTATCTCTGTTGTAAAACCATTAACAAAGTATGCTGAAATGGTACGTAATGCAAATGATATTAAATATCACCTTGATAGAGCTGTTTATTTAGCCACACATGGACGTTTTTGACCAACATGGCTTGATATCCCACTGAATATACAAGCAGCTATGATTAATGAAGATGAATTACGTGAATATGATCCAAGTGAAGACGAATTACAATTACCAAATATTGATAATGAAATTCAACAATTGGTAGAAATGATAAAAGAGGCAAAAAGACCTCTGTTTGTTGCAGGTCATGGTATCAGATTATCCGGTGCTTTAAAAGAATTTGAGGAATTGGTTGCAAAAACAAATATTCCCGTTGTGACAACTATGAATGGTTTTGATACTGTCACTGAAGATAATCCAAATTTTGTAGCACGTATTGGTACGGTAGCAAATCGTGCAGGTAATTTTACATTACAAAATGCTGACTTGGTTATAACAGTTGGATCTCGTAATAACATTCGTCAGGTATCTTATAATTGGGAAAATTATGCAAAAAATGCAAAATTAGTTTGCATTGATATAGATGCTGCTGAATTAGATAAGCCTACATTAAATCCAGAATTAAAAATTAATGCTGATTGTAAAGATTTTATTGTAAATTTATGTCAAGCTATTGAGACACGTAATAAAGACTCATGGAATCAGTGGACTCGTGATATTAAATTAAAATATCCTCCAGTATCTGAAGCACCTCGTATTAAAGACAATCCTATTGAACCATATTCATTTATTGAAACGTTGATTAAGAATTTTGATAAAGATGCTGTTATTGTTTGAGGTAATGGTACCGCCTTTTTACTCCCTTTTCAAGTTTGACAAGTAAAACAAGGACAACGTTACATTTGGAATAGTGGTGATGCATCTATGGGATATGATTTGCCCGCAGCCATCGGTGCTTGTTTTGCTAATAATTGTAAAGACACTATTTGTTTAGCATGAGATGGTTCTATAATGATGAATTTACAAGAATTGCAAACAATAAAACATTATAATCTACCAATAAAATTATTTGTTTTGAATAATGATGGTTATATTTCAATACAACAAACGCAAAATAATTTCTTTGAGGGTCGTAAAACAGCGTGTACACGTGATAGTTGAGTAACATTACCAGATTTTATACGTGTTGGTGAAGCTTTTGGTTTACCAACAATGAAAATTGACTCTAAAAATAATTTGGATGAACAGATTCAAAAAGTATTAAAGACAGAATGACCTATATTATGTGAAGTTATGTTGACTCCTTGATATATATTTGCACCAAAATTATCTGCCAAGAAACTACCAGATGGTTCAATGATTTCTCCATCATTGGAAGATTTATATCCATTTTTACCTGAAGAGGAAATTAAGGAAAATATGTTAACGAATTAATAAATTTTAGGTTGATGTATTTTATAACATAAAATTGTTCTAATGCAAAATTTCTATAAATGAAAAACGATTCTAGTAACTTGATCAACATGATTCA
>CALCYP010000070.1 GCA_937906635.1 uncultured bacterium
TTTTTGATGGCTCTGGATTGCCATGAATGTAGTTTTGTAATTCTCTTGTTTGATCAATTAATGTCATGGGTTTAGTTAAGAATTAATATTATTTTACTTTTTTGAAGTTATAATATTTTTTATAAAATTATTATTTTATAAAGTCTGGTATTTCTGTTAAATTTCATGGACAGCAAGGTGCTCAATTAAAATATAGGAAAAAGTTTTCGCCTTTTTTTCTTATATTTGAAATATCAAAAGATCATTTTGGTAACTCTGTTATGGCTCATGCATGATTAAAATTACAGAAAAAACAATCTCCTACTGTAGTGATATTACTCGTATCGAATGATCATTTTGGCAAGTTTGTTATTTTTCAACGGCCATTAAACCAATTAAAAAAGCTATTTCCTACTATTTTTATATTTGAAATATTAAATGATCCTTCTGGTAATTCTGTTATTTCTCAATATCTGTTGAATTCAGCAAAAAAGTTATTTCATACTGTTTCGATATTTGATGTATCGAATGATCCTTCAGGTAATTCTGTTATTGCTCAGTCGTAGTTGAATTCTTCAAAAAAATAGTCTCCAGGTTTTTCTTTACTTTCACCAAATCATTCTGCTAAACTTGGCATTGAAATAATTTTTATATTTGTAGTGTTTGTTCATTTTTTAGGAATTAGTGGTTTTCATACTACACCATTATCTTGGAATTTCCGTCTTTTGTCTCATTCAGCTAATGATAATATTATATTGTATGTTCATGTTTTTTCGTATGTATGTGTAGTATCTTCCAAAAGCCATTCAACTAATCCTTCTCACCAGTCAACATTATATTCATTTGAAAAGTATTTGTTAATTTTAATTTTTTGGTTGCTTTTAGTAACTTGTATATTTATTATTATGTTTTTTTTATCGTTTTTGTCGTATGTTCTTTCTCCTATTTGTTCTTTTCGTATATTTTCGAAATCTGGGGCGTTTTTCATTGCTCATTGGCTTCAATTTCATCAATTAAAATGTTCAAAAAATCCTTTTCATTTTTTTCTTATGTTTGAAATATCAAAAGATCATTTTGGTAATTCTGTTATTTTTCAGCTATAATTAAATGAATAAAAGAAATAGTCTCAAATAGTTGTTATATTTGAAATATCGAATGATCATTCTGGTAAACTTGTTAGATTTCAATTAGCATTGAAATATGTAAAAAAGTTATTTCATACTGTTGTTATATTTGTGGTATTAAATGATCATTTAGGTAGTTTTGTTATTAATCAATTATTATTGAATGAAGAAAAGAAATAATATCCAACAACTCAACTTATATTTTTTGTATTGAATGATCATTCTGGTAAACTTGTTAGATTTCAGTTTGAATTAAAGTATGCAAAAAAGTTATTTCATACTGTTGTTATATTTTTTGTATTGAATGATCATTTTGGTAGTTCTGTTATTAATCATCATTTTTTAAATGATGTTGGTGGTGGTTCGATTCATCGGTCATATCGTTCTTTTTCATATTCATTGAATGATGCAAAAAAATTATTTCATGCTTTTTTTATTTGTGAAGTATCAAACGATCCTTCAGGTAGACTGTTTATAATTCAATTGAAATTAAAATATGCAAAGAAATTGTCTCAAGGTTCTTCTTTATTGTCACCAAATCATTCAGCTAAACTTGGCATTGAAATAATTTTTGCTTCAGCAATTGTTGTATAATTTATTGGAATAAGTGCTTTTCGTGTTTCTTTATCAAATGTTCGTCTTTTGTATCATGGTGTTAATGATAATATTACATTATATTTTCATGCTTTTTTATATGTATGTGTTGTATCTTCTATTATTTCTTGTCTTTTTGTTCAGTCTCACCAATTTACTGTATATTTATTTGAGAAGTATTTATTAATTGTTAATGTTTGATTTGATTGTGTAGTTTTTATACTAATTACAATGTCTGTGTTATTGTGTTTTGTTGTGAAATTCTTTGAATAATATTTAAATCATACTATTAATAATGCTAATACTATTAGTGATACTATAATTGTTTTTGTAATTTTTTTCATTTAATTATTTTCTATATTAAAATATGTTTTTTATATTTATCTATTTATATTTTTTCTTCAAACTTTTTTGGATTCATAATTTTTTTTACTTTTTTAGACTCATTTGTTAAGCTTTATATTGTTCAATAAACTTTTCTACATTTGGGAATAATTTTTCTTTTTTAGCTTCTTCTTTATCGAAGAATTTGATTTCCAAACATTCATCTGATGGTGTGAAGTTTTTCAAATCATCGATATTGATTTTTGTTTCGTATATTACATTTGCGATTCGTGTTCAGTTTGCTTTTTGGCATGTCTGGAAGTACGATGGATTTTCATCTACTGATATTACATTGATTCACATTTCTTCTTGTAATTCTCTTTTGATTCATTCTTGTGGCAATTCTCAAAAATCGAGTCAGCCTCATGGTAATTCTCGTCATTTTTCTTCTCTTACCAGCAAAAATTTCTTATTTTCATCTAATATAAGAGCTTTTACACTTGTTCTATAGAATCAATTTGGAATTTCAGGCATGGTTTCTAAGGTTTTTTATGCAAAAACAGGATGATATTTTTCTAGTCTAACTCAAATATCATAAA
>CALCYP010000071.1 GCA_937906635.1 uncultured bacterium
TAATTCTTATCTATACTTTTACTCAATTTTAGCAACCTAAAATGTCCATTAAGCCTAAATTAATTAATAATTTTTTTAAAGATCATCTCATTACGATAACAATGACTATATAAATTTAACACAACATTTCAAACTATTTTTTAATTTAAGGAATTAATATTTTTGTTTTCTAGAATATTTTTTAAAAAAGACACCGATTCAGGTGTCTTTATATTTTTGAATTTATTGATTTTATGGAACAATTCTTTGAACATCTCTTGGAAATAATTCTGCTTCCTTGATATTTTCAAGTCAAATCATTTTCTGTACAAATCTTTCAATTCAAAGTCCGAATCCTCATTCATCTGGCATTCAGTATTTAAAAGCATCCAAATAATATTTCAATCATGGTTGTTCTGGATCATGTCATTGTGCAGAGATTTGAGCGACTAATTTTTCATAATTTACTTCACGTTGAGTTAGTGTAATAATTTCAACTCATCTGAACAACAAATCTGCTCTATCTGCTACTGTTGGATCCTGTTCATTTTGATGATGATAGAATTTTGCATCTGACCATGGGAATCAATTTACTACAACAAAATCACATCAATAATTTTTTGCTGAATATTCACAAATAAATTTTTCTTCTGATGGAGCTAAATCTCTTTCTCCACGGTGGTCTTCTCATGTTTCTTTAAACATTAATTCGTGTAATTCTGTCACACTGATACGAGGAAATTTACCTTGTAGCAATGGTTTCGTAGCTCATAATGCTAATAATAAATTTTCTCATTCTTCTCGTGTCTTTTGTACAGTATAGTTTGCAAACTTTTCTGTCATCTCAATGATATCATCGAAACTATCGATAAATCACATCTCCATATCTAATCACAAAAACTCTGTCAAGTGTCTACTTGTATTACTTTTTTCTGCTCTATATGCCCTACCAATTTCATAAACTCTTTCAAATACAGGTATCATCATTTGTTTATAAAATTGTGGACTTTGAGCCAAATATGCCTTACGATCAAAATAATCTATTTCAAAAACTTCAGACCCTCATTCTGTTGGGAATCCAATGATTTTTGGAGTGTTGATTTGTGTGAAATCATTTTCTTCAAAAAATCTTCTCATATATTTTTCGATAATTCAAGCGACTTTGAATATATTCATCTGTCTTGGATGTCTCAATGTAACTACTTTATTTTCAAGCAATGTCTCTCCATCTGCATGGATTTCATCTTTTGATATATCTATTGGACTTGGATATGTGATTTTTCTATATACAGTTACTTTAGCTTTTTGCACTTCGCAGCGAAATTTTCATTTTGGCATTTCTGCTACTGTTCATTTGGTAGATATTACACTTCCAAATAAACATCATTCTAATTTCTCTATTTCTGCTGGATCTTCTAAAACAGATTGAGATAAGCCATGTCTGTCTCTCAAAATTAAAAATGCTAAATTTGGAGAAACGACACGTAATACATGTAATAGTCCACGAACTTCTACTTCTTCTCAAATGTGATTTTTTAATTCATCAGAAAGGATCATTCCTTTAAACATTTCTTTTGTATAAAATAAATAAAATACTCTAACTAAAAAATAAATAAACAGTCTAATAATTCAAGCAAATTTCTATAATTTATTGATTATTCTTTATTTCATCTGCGACGGCTTGCAATTCTTCTAAGCTTGCTTGATCTCAAGATCAAATTCCATTTTCGAATCAAATTCAGTCGTAGAATGGATACAATTTGATATGAGCATGATTTACTTCTAATCCTTCTACAGCCAATCAAACTCTGTCTACTTTCAATCATTTTTTGAGCATATTTGCCACTTTTTTTGCGGCTTGGAAATATTTTGCGATAAAATCATCTTCTTTTGCCAATATATCGGAATCCATATGGTCTTTTGTGATAACGAGTGTCATCCCTTTACGATTTGGAAACGCATCCAAAATAGCAACAAAATCATCATCTTCTCGAATTTTTACACTTGGGATTATTCAGTCCAAAATTTTACAAAATATACAATTTTCATCTCTCTGCATAACTAAGAATTTGAAGTAAAACGGAATCCCGCAAGGCGGGGAATAATTAAAATTTAATAATTATTGACTCTTTATAAATAAACTAAATTTGTCTTATTTCAATAGATTTTTTGGTAAAAAAATTTAGCAAACTTATTTATAAATAAAAAGAACCACTCATTAGAGTGGCTTAATTCATATTTTAACTTCATTATTTTTCACTCCTCATGAGCATCAGCATTACATATCCACGAAGTTCCAACATGGTTGGATCCATTACTTTTACTATTCACAATTTATTTAATAATTTCATATGTGTACTATAATACACATCTTTTCCATCTGGTGTCCTATACTTCATCCTTGATAAAGCTGTAACGAATTCAGATCTTGGTACTAAATCAAATGGCCTAAATCTTTCATCTGGCATATTGATTCACATAATTCATAGCTGATATGCGAGACTTACTCAACTATTATATTCTGAGTCCAAATTTTCATTTACATCATTAAATTTATTTATTCTCGTTTCATCTGGAGTCATTCATAGGACATTGATTGCATATTGAGACAACATCTTTGCCATTACAATTCTGGTCAAGTTTCCGTTCAAATCAGCCTTTTGGATTGTGTCCATAGTAGTGATTCAGTTTTCATAAGCTCGTTCATATGCTTCTTTTTGCTCCTTTGTAAAGGAGCTGTCCGAAGGACTGAGGATTTCCTGTCATTCTAAGGAACTTGGCAACGAAGAATCTTTATTGTTTGATCAGGATAAGGATTCTCTACTATTCTCTGCATCATTCTCCGGCATTCAACATATTCAATCGTAATAACTATCTGAATAATCTCCATCTGGACAATTATCTTTTTTTAAACTGCTTCATCATCCTCAATATGATTTTTTATTCTCTTTATATATTGCTGTCACAATCACATCCCCAGTAATATTGTCTAAATTTTTATCCCAACCTACAAAAGTATATCAATCTCTGATAGGATAGATCTCAGTAAATGCAGAATCTCATTCATGAACAATTTGTACATCTAATTTATGTCAATCATAATCCAGAAAAGTAATAACTATATCATCATCCCATTTTGCATATATAGTTTTATTTCAAGTTAATATTTCAGGATCTGCTCATTCTATATATCAAAAAGCAAAAGGTTTTGATAAATCCTCATCACTATACCATCCTAAAAATTGGTGTCATATTTTTTTAGGATCATATCATGGTACATGAGCTAATCAACTTGTAGGTATTGTTTGTCATTGCATAAAGCTTCATCATCTTGTATCATATGAAAGTACAAATCATGTATTTCATTTATCTTTAAAACAACGAATTGGCAACCCAAATGATTTACTCCAACTAACATAATTAGTAGTCCGATTCCAAAAAAATCGTAACGATAAAGCCGCATGTCAATCATTATCATAATAATATTCTTCTGGTGTGTTTGTCCATAAATATCAACGGTTATTATTATCTATTAACATACCTTTTTCTGTTAAATATCCAGCATATGGCAAAAGAAATGATGAATCAAATTTCGTCCTAAAATTAACATCATCAACCTGAAAATTTCAATCAAACTCTCATGATTTATATTCTAATCAATTATAATAATAACTAAAAGCTTTTATTAATTCTCACCATTCTCACTTACTAGGTACATGATATCATTCTGGACACGGTCATTGCATAGTATATCAAATATCTGTAGTATCAGTAAACCAATCAAAATCAAATCATTCTGTTCATAAAAGTGTTGTATCCCACTCTCATCCCCATAAATTCTGAGTTCAATTTCTATCCCAATTAGTATATCAAGATACAAACACTCAATTCACATATGGATTACTCCAAGAATAATTTCAAGCATCAACTTGTGTAGATGTAGCGAGCAGCTTAGCAGATTCACTAGTAAAACCATAATTATTTCACCATTGAAAATAATATCAAAAAGCGACATCTCACCAACATCAATATTCTGAGCATCGACTAGGTTGTATAGCACTTACAGCTCATAAATTTCTATCCAAAATTGTAGTAGCATAATCTCAAATACTGAATGTTATTGTTCAAATTCAAGTGAATTGATTTCATTCTGTGTCGATATAAGTTACATTTGCCCCTGTATCATAAAAAACACCATCTTCAGCAAATGACAATCAAACAAAACATATAAATGTTATAACAAATGAGTATAAGATTTTTTTCATTTCTATTTTTTTATTAACTAAAAAGGCGACTAAACCCGCTAGTCGCCAAACTTATTATATTACCATTTAAGAGAAAGTAATAAGGCAGATCTAATCGCCTTTTTATCTCTTAAATAGAAAAAAAAATTTCAAAAAACAAAAATATAATAAATTTGGCATAATCAACTCTACAAATCTTGCCTCAAAAATCAAGAAAAAAAACGGATTGCGAAAATGTGTGGCTAAAAAAAGTGGAAATAGTGGTTTGTGACTATAATAATCCGTGCATTTTTATTTTAAAAAATTAAAAAAACTTTCAGATATGAAAGTAGTTTAAAATACTCTGTCTCTTACTGAGAACCAAGGCGTTTTTTGTGGGAAAGTGGACAATAAAAGTACCCCTCGAACCGATTTATTGGCCTGAAAACTCTTTCAAAAAGTAGAATATCACATTATCTCCTGATTCCACTGTGGAGTACGTATCTACTAATCACTCTACTCATTGTCTCTAATTCATCATCATCAAATGGCTCACCTCAAAAATCTGGTTTGAGTGTGTTTCATCAAACATAATTTTGTAGATAATAATGTCTGGCTCATTTGATATAATTTGCCATTTCTTCAATATCTTGAAGTGTGTGCATTCATTTTACTATTGTCGTCCTATATTCATAATCCACTACCTCATTGAGCAAAAATTCTTTTAATTCCTCATAGCTTTGAAAAAATTCACTACTTGGCTGTATTCAAACTGCAGTATCGTATTGTTGTTTTGTATGCTTTAAATCTACCGCCACATAGTCCAAAACCCCATCTTTTACCATTTTTTTTATTAATACTGCATCACGACCGTTCGTATCTACTTTTACTGCAAATCACATATCTTTTACTCTTTTTGCGAAATCATACAAATCAGGTTGCAAAGTTGGTTCTCATCCGCAGATACTCACTCAGTCCAATTTTCAAACTCTTGCTTGTAAGAAATTAAAAATAGCTTCTTCTGGTATCAAATCATTTGAAATTAGCTGCATTTGTTCAGGCAAAACTGTCTCAGGATTGTGACAAAATGGACAGCGAAAATTACATCATAATGTGAAAACTATGCATGCTAATTTTCATGGATAATCGATTGTTGTGCTTTTTTGTACTCAAGATATTCTCATTATTTATTTTTTGTAATTATTTTCTAAATTGCAGGACATCAAAGATTAAGAAATACTCATAACAAAATGAATATAATTCATAATATATAAATCAACACCCCTATATTGCGAACAAATTTATTTCAGAAGCAAAATGTAATAAACATTGGTGCTATCAAGAAAAATAGCAAAGAATAAAGTGATCGTAATCACAAAAGTTGGTTTTCTCATTCAAGGCATTGAGTTCATGGTTGTGATCGAATTTTTGTATTTATCAATCGTAATGCCAATGAAACGAAAAACCAAGCACATCCTAATAGCACATATCAAATAATAAAATAACGACATTTTCGTAAGTATGGCTTTATTTTCAAAAATCGATTTTTTGATATTTCTACTACCTGTACTTCTGTAAATCTTTCTTTTATATCCTTTTTCCATACCTTAAAATGTTCTTTAAGGTTTTTTATATTAAATTTACCAGTTAATTTTGATTTTGTATTTACTACAAGAGAAATTATGTAAGACACCACAATAACTACTATTATTAAAGCAATAACTGGATTCATGATTGATGTATATATTTTTAATACTCAGTTCATGAATGTCTTTATTACTTCGGGATTTTCAAAACTTCTCATAAACATCTCCTTTATTAACATGGTTGATTATTATAATTTAAAATAATAGCCAAGAAATGTTGTTAAAAAAAGAGACTGGGATATTTGTCCAGCCTCTTTAGATTTTTTGCTTATTTAACAAGATTTTTCATTTACTAAAACTGATGATGGGATGTTTTTTACCAAATTTGAATCTGCAGAAATTTCCATATTATTGCATCCACATCCATATTGAGCAGCAAATTCATGATTAGCTGCTTTTGTTTTACTGAAATACTTTCTACTATAAAATTCTGATTTTTTTCAGATATTGTATCTACTTGTTGGAGATAAATAACCCATTACTCTGGTGTAGATTAAGCATCTTGTTCTTTTTGAATTGTCTTGTGTCATTTTTCTTTGTTTAAATAAGTTAAAATAGGTTTATATTTTTGATAATCGATTGCTTCACTATTGTCCCTCTTTTTAAAGAGGGGGGACCGCTTACGGTGGGAGATTTTTTAAATCCTCAGTCTCCCCCGATAAATCGGAATCGCCTGCTCCTTTAAAAAGGAGCACAACCAAAATTTTTTAATCTTCTGCTATGGCTTGATCTCTGCGGATTTTGTCCAATTTTTCTGGATCGCTTGTATACTTTTGTCTCATTTCCATATCAAATTTTTCTCCTGTATATCCAATTTCTTTGTCGCACAACGGACAGAAATCATGTTCTCCTGCTATATATCCATGTTTTGGACAGATTGAGAATGTAGGAGATATAGATATATATGGCATTTGATAATTTGATATAGCTTTCTTTACCAAAGCTTTACAAGCTTGTGCAGTCATCCTCTCTCACATATACAAGTGCAATACTGTTCATCATGTATATTTACACTGTAATTCATCTTGTAAGTCCATTGCTTCAAATACATCATCTGTATATCATACAGGTAATTGAGATGAATTTGTATAATAAGGAGCTTCTGGAGTACCTGCTTGTATAATTCATGGAAGTTGCTTTTTATCTTCCTTTGCAAACCTGTATGTTGTTCACTCTGCAGGAGTTGCTTCCAAGTTGTACAAATTTCATGTCTCTTCTTGATAATCTATCAATATTTTTCTCATAAAATCAAGTATATCTTTTGCAAATGCAATTCCCTCTTTTGTAGTGATGTCTTCTTTTCAATTTGTGAAGTTTAATATTGCTTCATTCATTCAGTTGATTCAAATTGTTGAGAAGTGATTTCTAAATGTATTGAGGTATCTTTTTGTGTATGGGAATAATCAAGCATTCAACCATTTTGTCATCTCTTTCCTCTTTAGTTCCAGTGACATCTTTGCCAAATTCATCAAATGATTAAGCTGTTTTTTGAATCCGTCTATATCTCATTTGAAGTTGTATCATATTCTAGCTGCATTGATTGTCACAACTCAGATACTTCATGTCATTTCGCTTGATCAAAACAATCATCCTCATCTCTTTTCGAGCTGTTTCAAGTCTAACTGTAATCTACAACACATTGAACGGACTGCAGATGGACTGTATGCTCATTCTTTTCTCCTAGTTGTGATTCTTCCATTTTCATCTTTTTCAAATTGTGATCCGATGAAATTTTGGAAATATGGTAATCAATACTTAGCTGTCATCTCAAACATATCATCTACCAATGGATCGTCCCAAGGGAAATCTTCCACGATATTGTATGTAGGAATTGGAAATGTAAATACGGAACCAGCATGATCTCATTCTGTATAAACCTCAATCAAAACTTTGTTTATCATCTTCATCTCTTCTTGCAATTCCCCGAATTTCTTTTTGTATGGTCAGCATTTCAATCACCCCAACATCAATGATTTTTCTTTTAGATCAGGTGGACAAACTCGATCCAGTGTAATATTTGTAAATGGAGTTTGTGTCCCTCGTCTACTTGGTACATTTAAACCAAATATAAAGTTTTGCATTTGTTGCTTTACATATTTGTACACTTTCTTGTAAACATAATCGTGTCTTGCATCTGGACTATCAAATTGGGCTTTCATCTCATCTAATTCAGCTTCTACCTCTTCCCATCTTTTGTGCACAAAGGGAGCTAAATATGTATCAAATGAACTAAATGCTTGTGCTCCAGCCCATTCATTTTGGAGTGTTCACAAGAAATTAATCATTTGATTTACTGCAGATTGAAGATTTTTTGGTGGTGCGGATTGTAATTTTCACTCTACTCCGTTGAATCACTCTTCCAAAAGTGCTCTCAAACTTCGTCCAGCACAATATGGAGTAAACATTCATAAATCATGAATATGATAATCTCCATTTCTGTGTGCATTTCCAATTTCTTCTGGATATATACTTGATAATCGATAGTTCGCTGTAATCTTTTCACTATTTTTTAAAATTAATCATCAAATCGAATATCCGATATTTGCATTTTCATTTATCCTCCGATCCAAATTGTCCAAATATTCTTGCATAGTTTTCTGTACTTCTACTACTACATTTTTTCATTGTCTGGCTTCATTTCTCTTTTCTCTATATTTAATATATGTTTTGGCTACTGTATTGTGTCATTCTTTGATCAACACATCTTCAACACTATCCTGGATTTCTTCTACACTTGGAATATTTTTTCAGATTTTCTTCTCTACATCTTGTATGATTTTGTCTACAAATCCTGAAATCCTGGAAAAATCGCTACCTCCACAAGCTTCAATCGCTAATTTGATAGCACTTTCTATCTTTGTCCTATCAAAATCTACTATTGCTCAATTCCTTTTAATTACTTTAAATATTGCCATTTCTAATGTTGAATTATTGTTTAAAACCATAAATTTGGGCTGTTTTTGACACAATTTTGACCTTTTTTTTACAAAAATGCCACATTTTCATTGATATTTTTTATATTTTTTAACAAATCTTTTATATTTTTCAAACACAAGATATTGTGTTTTATTTTTTTATTGACCACTATATATTGTGTTACAGTACAAAAACAATAGAAAAAACTCAAAATTTTTTTTATTAGTGATATCTTTTTGTTAGCACTTTTTCTACAAACAATCAAAAAAATACAAGAATAAACTATATTTTTCACAAAAAACAACCAAATCTTGATTTTTATAAACAAAAATATATATATTTAATATATACATCATTAAGATAAAATATAAATTATGTATATACAATGTATTTTAATTTTTTTTATGAATAATAAATGGACTACGAATCATTCCAAAAGTTTATGCAAAAGCATGATTTCGATGAAAATGAACTAAAAATGCTAAATGAAATCATGAAGTGATGTATCATTCCACAGAATAAGCAAAAGACAAAAAGGAAAACCTACAGTTTTAGGCTAAATGAAAATGACATGATCAAAATCAAATCCATTGCAGATATTCAAGGAATCCCATATCAGACTTTGATTGGATCAATCATTCATCAATATACGAATGGAAATTTGAAATAAGCTGAATTATCCAAAATATTTGTTGTTTTATTATTTTCCTAAAAAATATCTTCAATCTCGTATTTATAATACTTTATATGTTTTTTTAAAACAAAAATGTGTGGTATTTCGTAGTCATGAACTACTATTTATACATATTTTAGCCACACATTTTCGCAATTAACTCTAATCTTTGTATGTAGAATTACAATAAATCTTTTAAGTTTCAATCATAAATTATCAATATTCATACTCATATAATGAAACACACAATATCACTCAAAAGTTGATTATCTGGGAAAATATATAAATCACATAAATCCCACACTGCTCTCCAAATCATAATTACACAAATACAAATCACCAAAATACTTCCATTTGGATTTAAAGCTCTTCTCAACCTTTTTCTGGTTTTTAAAAGAATATTTTTTAATTTTCAAGTTTGTGTTTTCATATTTTAATAAGATTATATAAATTAAGCAGCTATTTTATTGTCCGATAATGGCACTATATGCAACCATGCAGGAGAACCTTGACCATCTCTTAATTCTCTAAAATAACTTATAGCTGGAAAACATAAACGATATCACTTTTCTCATAATTTCTCATTTATAGTATCAAACAACTTTCAAATGTCGTACTCATCATAGTCTGCTTCATCAAAAAATTCTCTCATAATTGTGTTATTTTGTATATCAATAGAATTCAATTTTAGTTCCTCTTTATCATCTGGATGATTTTGTTTAAAAGTTTCCAACATCTTTATAAAATCATCTGAGCACTCTTTTGCTTTATCATCTATATATTTCTCTCTGATTTCATCTCCATCTTTAAATGAAAGCTCTAAATATGCAGAATCCATACTAGATGATGGATCAAAATAGGAAGCTGACGGCCTTGACATAGATAATCAAAATGCTTCAAAGCTATCTCTCAAATATCAAAATAATTTCATTTTATCTTCCATGTCATCTTTCCCTTTCTTCAAAAATTCTTTAATTTCTTTTCTTCATTCTGGTATATCAAAACTATACAAATTAAAATTTTCTTTGAGAGGGTGTTTTTCTTTCAAAGACATAAAGACTTCTCTCAATTTAGTAGCGCACATTTCTGCTGATTGTTTCGCAGCTTTTTCATCATTCAGAGTCTCTAAAAGCTCAGAATTAGCTATAGGCAGTGCCTTTGTCTGTTTTCTTTTATCATGTAATTTTAGCACTTCCGCAGCATTTGGTAATTTTTTGTTGTTTTTCATTGTAAAATATTAATGATATAAAATAATGATATAAAACATCATATCACATATTATATATAATATTTTTTATTTGTCAAATTTTCTGATATTTTTTTATCACGATAATACCTATGTTTTCAGACTTTTTGAAAAAAAGTGCATTTTTTTGAAAATTTTTTTGAAAATTTGTCATTTCGAACCTAATTTTGTTTCTGACCCTGGATTGGGTTTTACCACCCTGGTTAATCGTTGTTGAAAATGACACCTTTTCGTCATTCTGAAGGAGTGAAACGACTGAAGAATCTAAATTAACGTTTATAGATTTTTCTCTGCTGAAGCCGAGCACGGCGCTATCGCTCAGAATGACACACTTTCGTCATTTCGAATTTATGCCGCTATGCGGTACGAATGTGAGAAATCCACTGCCATGTCATTTCGAACGCAGTGAGAAATCCATCACATAAATGTTCCCCTTTTTAAAGGGGATGTCACAAAGTGACAGAGGATTTTTTTTGGATTTCTTGTCGTTTCACTCCTCGAAATGACGCCCCTCGTCATTTCGAACGTAGTGTTCCTGACCCATTATTAAGTACAATTATAAAGAAAATCAAAGAGGAAGCATAAAAAAAGGTAGCTAAATAACTTAATATGAATTTGATAAAAAAATAAAAAAATATATATTAGATATAATTATTTACATTTTTATTAATGTCAATTATGCAGGAACCTTTGGCTTTTTACCTACGTCCTGAAAACATTGAAGACATGGTTGGACAAGAAAAAATATTGGAAAATATCAAAACATTCATAGCGAATGGAGCCATCCCTTCCATGATTTTTTGGTGAACTCCATGATGTGGAAAAACCACTCTTGCTTTTGTTTTATCCAAAGTTTTGAAAGCTGAATTTTATGAACTCAGTGGAGTAAAAAGCAAAAAAGAAGATTTGAATCAGATACTTGAACATGCAAATCAAAATAAAGCTTACTGAACAAAAACGATACTATTTCTAGATGAAATTCATCGCTGGAATAAAGCTCAGCAAGATTCATTGTTGCCATTTGTGGAAAGTGGGCTAATTACATTAATCGGTGCAACTACAGAGAATCCAAGTTTCACGATAAACAACGCTCTACTTTCTCGTTGCAAAGTACTCGTTTTTGAGCCATTGACTGAGCAGAATATCTTTGATTTTTTCAAAAAAAGTGAAGAAAAAATTTTGAGCAAATATCCAAATTTAAAATTTGATGATGAAATTTTGAAAACAATTTCAAATCTTGCAAACTGAGATTTGAGAAATGCTTGTAATTTGCTGGAAGCAAGTATCATGCTAAGTAAAGATTGAGTGATAAGTGAGGAAATAATCAAACAAGCTTTTGGAAAACCGACATATTATGACCGTGATGGAGAAGAACATTACAATATAATTTCAGCAATCCACAAGTCGCTCCGTGACAGTGATCCGCATGCAGCTTGCTATTGGATTCAGAGGATGCTTTCTGCAGGAGAAGATCCACTTTATATCTGTCGTCGTTTACTTCGTTTCGCATCTGAAGACATTTGACCTGCTGACAATAATGCACTACTACTTGCTAATCAGGTTTATGATGCTTGCCACAAAATCTGAATGCCAGAATGTAGAGTTTTTTTGTTTCAACTTGCTCTATATCTCTGAAAAGCTCCAAAAAATAATATTTGCGAAAAAATTGATATGGAAACAATGGCTGATGTGAAAAAATTTTGAAATTTACCAGTTCCGATGCAAATCCGCAATGCACCAACGAAATTGATGGGAGAATTAGGATATGGAAAATGATATCAATACGCTCATGATCATCCAGAAAATCGTCAAGCAGATTGAACTATCAAAATGGACAATCAGCACTTCCCTGATGAATTAAAAGGTAGAAGGTATTTTTAAATCCAGTCTAAATAAATATTTTTAATATTATTCTCTTGTATTCTTTGTTTTAACTCCCTAATTTTTTGTTTTCAATCTTTAAAAAAACGTTCATGAGTTTCCACGACTATATATTTAATATTTTTATATAATCATTCATCTATAATGTCATTAATCACATCAAATTCTGCTCATTCAATATCTAATTTCAATAAGTGGATTTTTTTTTGATTTGGTAAAATATCCCTTTTTATTATATCTGATAATTTCACAATATCTACCTGTACTTTGTCGGATTTTCATCATTCAATCTCAGCACACTCCTTTACAATAGTTGCTCATTGATCAAATAATTCTGTTTCATTAGAATAAAAATCCATTTTTCAATTTTTATTTGATACTGCATTTGGATAAATATGAACCATTTTATCTTCAGAATATTTTTTATTTAATAGTCTTAATGCTTGAGGATTTGGCTCAAAAGCATAAACTTCCATATTCATAAAAC
The DNA here is from genome assembly GCA_937906635.1 of uncultured bacterium. Classification (GTDB taxonomy): domain Bacteria; phylum Patescibacteriota; class Gracilibacteria; order Absconditabacterales; family Absconditicoccaceae; genus JALOAF01. The sequence continues at coordinate 13,052 of CALCYP010000071.1, forward strand.
GAGCAATATCCGTAACCAATCAAACATTTGCTCAACAATCAATGAATACTACATTTTCTTCTTTGGGACAAAACATATATCTATATTCTTCGGGAACATTTGCATTTTGTAACATTAACTTAAAGAATCAAAATCATTTAGGATCAACAATAGCACCAGACAATAAAAAAATTCTGTTTATTAAATTTTTCAATCATTTTGGCAACAATTTAAATAAGAAGTAAATCATGTTTAAAAAATTTTTATAAAATAAAAAGACGACTGATATTTATCGAGTCGCCAAACTACTGCTAATTACGTTTCTACACAACATAAAGAGCTGACAAATACCAATCGCCCTTTTATTTGTGTAAAAAACGAAAATTAGTTTGTAATCACAGTAATTTGGCAAATTATCTTATAGGAAAATTATATATCTTTTCAAGTTTTATTTTTAGGGGTTGAAGATTTGGTAAGAATAAATAATATTTCTTTTGTTCAACAAATATTTAATTCAAAATTTACATGAAAAAATTAAAATTTTCTTTTATAAATCTTGGTTGCAATAAAAATCTAGTAGATACTCAATTTCTGCTTGGAAATATTTTTTCTCTTGCTTGAAATAATCCAAATTATGAGATAGATTACATCAATGATCCGTATGACGATGAGGTTGATTATGTGTTTTTGAATACTTGTGGATTTATCTCTTCTGGTAGAGAAGAGATGTTTGAAGAGATTGATAAATTATTAAATGCTTGAAAAAAAATATATTTACTTGGTTGTGCTTTGCAGTATTTTGAAACCACACTTTCCTCCTTTTTAAAGGAGGAGGACCACGAAGTGGTGGAGTCCCGCTGAAGCGGGGCCTCTGTCCTTCGGACTTCTCCCTTCCCTGCTGAAGCCGGGCACGGTAAAAAGGGAGATAATAATGAGATAGAACAATGGAAAAAAATCGTGAAAAATCCAAATATCCATTTTCTATCATGGTCTGACTGGGATAAAATGTCAGTTGAAAATATATTGGCATGATATGATAGTAAGAAATTTTGAGAAAGTCCAATATTTAACGGAATTAGGGCATATACAAATATAGACTATTGATTTGAATACTTGAAAATTGCTGAATGATGTAATAATCACTGTACATTCTGTATCATACCAAAAATTAGGTGAAAACAGAAATCTTTGAAAATTGAAGATGTAGTAAAACAGGCACAAGAGTTGATAAACAATGGAGTAAAAGAAATAATTTTATTGGCTCAAGATACAAATAGATACTGATTAGACTTGTATGGTAAATCGATGCTTTTTGAATTATTGGAAGAATTAGAAAAAATTGAGTGAGATTTCATGTACAGGATTTTGTACTTATACCCAGATATTTTGACATTGAAACATTTAGAGAAATTAAAAAAATTGAAAAAATTCATACCATACTTTGATATTCCATTACAGCACATAAATCCTGAAATTTTGAAGAAAATGTGAAGATTTTATGATAAAAATCATATTTTGAAATTATTAGATTTTATTGGTAAAAATTTTAAAGAAAAATTTGTCAGAACAAATATTATCGTATGATTCCCATGAGAAACTGAAAAAGAATTTGATGAATTATGTGAATTTTTGAAATGATATCATTTTGACAATGTAGCACTTTTTGAGTACCATGATGAGCCACTTGCTGAATCAAGCAAATTGGATTGAAAAGTGGATGGAAAAGAAATCCATAGGAGATTTGAGATTTTGAAATGAATAATAGAAAAACCACCCCTAAATCCCCTCTTTGAAAAAGAGGGGACTGTTACATCAGACACCTCCTCTTTTTCAAAGAGGTGGCAGGGAGGTGATTTAGTTTGATTTATTATGTGATTTGAGTGAAACGAAAAAGATCCTGTAATAATTGTTCGCCCATGGTTACATGCTCCTGAAATCGATGAATACGATAAAATTAAACTGAAAAATATTAAATGAATTTTCTCTGATGATGAAAATTTAGATATTTGAAGCAAGATTCTGTATAAAAAATAACAAAAGTCAAAAGAATATTCTGCATAAATGCACAAAAATTTTTTTGTATTTTATTTTTCATTATAATTATATTATGAATTTTATATGGAAAACAATATGGCAAAAATAGTTTCGTATTTTATAAAACACTTATCAAAATACCTAATATCTTTATGTTTGGTAGTTTTTTTTGTATCTTTAGCAAATGCTAATTATGAGTCATTTTTGAATGATTTAAAAAAATCGTGAATTGATATAGAAAATATTCAATCTAGTAAAACTATATCGCGTTATACTTTGACTAAATTATTAAATAGCGTAAATTGTAAAGATTGTATAAATCCTGACTCTGATATGATTGACAAATATACATACACACGGCGAAACAATTTTTCAGTTGGTAGAGATTTCTGAGATATCAATTATTTGTGAGGAATATACAATTGAGAATCATACTACTACTGTGTGGCTTATGTATGAGATAATGTATGGATGAGGTGATATCCAGAATGAACAAGTCCTATCTGTAACTGAAAATTTTGTGGAAATAGAAATGTAACAGTTTGAGAATTTTTGCAAGTCGTTTTAAATATTGCAGACCAATATATATATAATGAATATGAGGTCAATCGGAAAATCATAGAAAATTGGATGAACAATTTAACTCCCGGAAGTTATCCAGACCAATATTTAACGAACAGCGAAAAAAACACAATCAGAGAATATGCAAATCAATGAATAAACTGACCGTTGCCAAATGAAGAAGCTTTGCAACCATATATGAAATATTGTATGTTTAATTTAGATGCATGTAATATGCAAAGTTTCTGAAAAATTTGACAATGATATTGGCCTGTAGCCGAATTAAATGTTTTGTATGACAATAATATTGTTGAATTTGAAAATTGACAAATCGATGGATTGGTGGATTGAGAATATGTACTACAAGTTTTGTATAAATTATTTGAGATAATAGATTGTGAATTTAATTATGATTATGATTGTGATAAGCTAATCAATTCAAATGATAATTGCCCAAATGATTATAATCCAAGTCAAACCGATACAGACTGAGATGGAATTTGAGATGTATGTGATGATGATATTGACTGAGATGGTGTAAAAAATCCAGTTTGAATCGTAGATGATTTATGACATATTGTAGTATGAAAATGGGATAATAATATGGATAATTGTCCGCTGGTAAAAAATAAAGATCAAAAAGATTCAAATAAAAACGGTGTTTGAGATGCTTGTGATGGACAAGACAACAATTTGTGAATGTATATCAAAATAAATAAAATGGATAATATTGCTCCAGCAAACGTTGAATTTGAAGCTGTAACTCAGTGAAATATTGTCTGAAATGTGAAACGAAAATTTTCAGATGGAACCACTGCAATTTGAAACAAGGTAACTCATAAATTTACACAACCTTGACTTTATATTGCACAAGCCTTTGCACAATGAAATACGAACAATGCTATTGCGAGCACGACTATTTTGGTATGAAAAAGTGTTTCTGACAATTGGGCTATGCAAATAAATGCTTACCCTTCTAGAAATTTAGCGACACAAATATCATTCAATTTGGATACAAAATGAGATTTTGATAAATTTGAACGAAATTTTGGTGACTGAACAAAAATTGAAAAAAGAGATAACTCTGAAATATCAAAAATATTTACTACACAATGAAGTTATTTAGTTACTGTAAAATGATACAAAAATTCAGAAATTGTAGCTGTTGCTAGTATAATTATTTGAGCATGAAAAAACACCTTTTGAGCTAAAATGAATATCAGTGAATTAAATCCAAATGTATGAAATAACATAATACTATCTACAAGCATTGATGGCATAAAAGAATCTGATATAAAAAATATTGCTCGAAATTTTTGAGATGGAAACGAAGTAAGAACAAAGACATTGGCTACTCAGCACAGTTTTTCTAAAATTTGAAAACATGTGATTTCACAAACTATCACATTAAATGATTGATATACTGTACAAAATTATTTAACCGTATATACTAGAGACAAAGATATTGAAAATTCATATGCTATCCAAGAAACAATAGATGTCTTAGTTTGATCTGTATGATTTTCAAAAAATTTCACTGATACAAAAATTTGAGCTTTGCCAAATATTTTAATTACATTAAATAAATATAAAGAATGACGTGTAGATAGATCATATGAATGATTAAATCTTTGGCCAAAAAATAATAGTTTTAAATATAATATATGATGAATTTATTACCCAAAATTTTCTGTATTTGTAAATGAGTGTATTGATTTGGAAACAATTTCTACTGTAGTAGCTACTCAACAAGATATATGTTTTGAGTCTAAAACGCAATGAACATTATCAAAATTTTCATGTGATATGGATAATGATTGAATACCTGACATATGTGATGACGATATAGATTGAGATTGAATAAAAAATTTGATTTGAATAATAAAATATGAAAATCCAGACTGCTCGATCACATCTGAAAATATAAATTGAGATATTTTCTTATCTCACAAAAATATTTGTAGTTTAGACAACTGTCCGATATTTGCTAATGAATCACAATTAGATGTAAACAACAACTGATTTGGTGATGCCTGTGATACTATAGCAAATGAAATAGCGAAGAATCTGAACAACTGATGAAATAGTAATTTATCAAATAATGTTGATTCAGATAACGATGGTATCATTGACGCGTTGGATTTGTGTGTAAACATCCCTGAAACCTATAATTGAATACAAGATATAGATGGTTGTCCTGAAATTGGATTAAATAATAACTGTACTGTAAACAACTATAAATACTATGATTACGATTTTTGGGATAATTGAATTTGAAATTGAACATGAAACTGAACTGGAAACTGAAATTGAACTTGAATTGGTCCAATTATTCCTCCATGCGTATGATTTAATTGTCCTGCATGTCTATGAAATATTCAAAATTGTTATATTATTCCTAACAATCCTGATGACCCAATCCCTGGATGCTCTTGATCTAATTGCAATAATATTTGTACTTGAAATGTCCAAAATTGTCCTTCTTGTAACTGAGACCCTCTTTGTGAATTATGTCTCCAAAATCCTGAAACTTGTGCTTCTTGGTCTGGTTGAGTTTGACCTTATAATCTAACTGCTCGGTGTGAACCTGATAACACACCATATTTCCGATATAATATTTCTAGTAATAATTTCTCTTTCCTAAATATTTTTACTTGATCCTGTCCTTGTAGACAATGTCATTGGTTTGTCTCCGATTCTAATGGCATAAAGAGTATTACTGGTGATTTCCAAGTCTGCAATGATTCTTGTATTATTGATCCTGATTGACCTGACAATCCAACTCCTCCTGACCCCTGTGAATGAAATCCTTTTTGTGAAGAATGTGAACAAAATTCAGAATATTGTATAGATATACCATCTTGACCGGGACCAAGTGATGTAATCGTACAATGCGAACCAAATTTATCCTATCATTGGAGTGGGATTAATATATCTAGTTTTTCTCTTGCCAATAGAATACCATGAGATTGCCCTTGTAGACAGTGTACATGGACTGTAATAAATTGAAGTGGTACTGTGACATCTACTTGAAACTTTCAAGTTTGTAATTTATCATGATGCGATCCGGAGGATCCCGAAAATCCAGAAATTCCTGAAATACCTATAATACCGCCTGATATAAACTGAACAGACACTCCAATCATACCTGCTGAATGTATTCAATGTCCATGTAATTATGCAGACTTTGCAAATGCTCTAAATATAAATGATAAAGTAAAAGCTATTCTATGGGATGATTCGATGTCTATAATATATAATCAAAGTTTTCCTATTTACATATGAGAATTTTTAAATTAAAAAAATCCCGCATATTAAAGCGGGATTTTGTATATTAGATTTTAATCTTCTCTAACTGTTTGCTCATCAAACAATCATCTTTTTATTTCTTCTTTTGTCGCTTCTCATTGTCTGTGTTCATCATCTACTACATTTATTATTTTAGTTTTTTTTCATGTCTTTTGAGCTCATTTCACTACAGAAACAAGTGTAAAAATAATCCCTACCAATAACCAAATCAATATGAAGTTTCATCATCATGTAAACGATATTGTAGAAGTAGCATTGCTTGCTATATTAATAGCATTTTTAATTGACAGAAATGCTGTAATCATAATAAATAATGATAAAAAGTTAACCAATGAATCATTTTCTCTTCATCCGAAATATGTTATGAATAGATTCTTAAATTTTGTACTAAAATTCCATCAAATCAAAACTATCAAACAAAGTAATATAACTACCATTGTTCAAACAAAATTTCCACTTAATAATCTATATTTCAATATATCTCACGATCATAAAGATGTAATTTTAATTATTGGTGCTATCAACAAAAACAAGCACAACAAAACCACATATCACAAAAATATCAAATCATGTACATTAAATCTCTTAAATTTTTGCTGAATTTTTAATAATTTCTGAGAGAAATTTTTATTGTTCATAACCTTTTTATGAAAAAAATAAAATATTTTTTACAAAGTATATTCATCATTTAATTTTAAATTGTTGGTATCATAATATAGCTGTCAATTATACTTATTCATTTCTTGACTATCTTTTATTACATCTTTTATCTCAAATATACTACTCAAAATTGTTCCAGCTTTTGCAAAAATATTTTTCGCTGTATATTTCTCATAATCAGCAATTCAAATTCGCCTGAATATCAATGGGAATAAAAACAACAATGCTGCGGTCAAAAATATTCAAATAATCATATATCTGATACTATTCCATGCTTTTTTAATTTTTTCTTCTTTTCATTGTGAAAATATAAAGAAAAAAATGGCACGAATGAATGAAAAAATACATCCAGCTACTATAAGGATGACTAATGCGGCTAGCACAAACAATATTATGTTTGATATTGTATCTTCTCAATATGTTGATGACATAGAAATAATCTTTAATATTCTAAAGATTTATGAAAATAAGCCTATTCTACTGGAGTTTCTCCTGCTTGAGTATCAACTGAAGCTTCTGGTTCTACAACATCTTCTGCTGGAGCCTCAGATTCTGCAGCTTGTGCTTCTTGAGTAGCATTAGCTTCAGCTTCTGCTGCTGCCTTTTCTGTAGCTGCTGCTTTTTCTTCTTCTATTCTTTTATTATGGATTTCTAAAGCCTTTGTACTTATCCTCTCTGTGAAATATTTTTTAAACACATCATCTTTTGTGTCAGAGTACAATAATTTAGCAACTCTTTCTGATAATTGTGCTCACTTTGATAACCATAATTTTACTTCATCTAAATTAACGTCCATCTCATGAGACAATGGATTGTATCGTCACAAAACCAATTTATAACCACTTTGAGCTGGTCTAGTATGTTCTGTCAATACTATACGATAAAATGGTAATCATTTTCTACCATGTCTTGCTAATCTTATCTTTAACATTTATAAAAATTTACATAATTAAAAAAACAGCACTGAAATTATTTTAATTTTTCTCTAGATGTGTGTGCTGTGTGAGTTTTACATTGTTTGCAATACTTTTTTTCTTCTAATTTTGGAGTAGTAGCTTTGTTTAAACTAGTGAAATAATTTACTTTTTTGCAAGTAGAACATTGCATAGCCACTGTAAGTCTTCCTCATTTCTTTTTTGCCATAATTAAGCTTTCTGAATAAATTAAAATATATTTTTACGAATGACGATCAATATTTGGCTTTGGGCAGATTCGAACCGCCGACCTTCCCGATTTTATCGGGACACCCTAACCGACTGAGTCTTTCATAAACTCATCCACCTTTTGCCTACTTTTCCACATCTTCAATTTCTGTTCCATCCTAAATGCTAATCCATAATCAGCGTATTCTTTTGAGAACAGCAATTTTAAAGGCCTATTGCTTCTTGTCGACTTGCACAATCACCTATTGTGCTCTCAAAATCTTCTATCAACATCTCTAGTACTTCATATGTAGTACTTTCAATTGTTCATTTCCAGTATATATACGTATCACTTACCCATGAACAATCTATTCATCTAAATTTGGCTTTGGGCAGATTCGAACCGCCGACCTCGTCCTTATGAGAGACGCGCTCTAACCGACTGAGCTACAAAGCCATTTTCTCTTTCATTTCCCAACCAGCTGACCTTCCCGATTTTATCGGAGCACCCTAACCGACTGAGCCACAAAGCCATAATGGCGGAGAGGGTGGGATTTGAACCCACGAGCCGGTCTCCCGGCTGACTCGTTAGCAGTGAGCTGACTTCGACCACTCATCCACCTCTCCATACAAAAAACTTAACTCAAAAACTTAAGCTAATTATATATACAGAAATTTATTTGAAATTCAAGCGAAAAACAATAAAAAATAATTAAGAATTAAAAATGAATAATCAATAATTAATGAACTGATATTGAAAAAACAGAAGAATTTAGCAAAGATGATACGGCTCATAGAGAATATATCATGACATTGAGCAAAGTGAAAGATAAAATGTTTACTGAAACTGGTAAAAAATTAGCAGAAAAAAGGCATAAACTGATGGAAATATTCTTTGATGAGTTATTGGATGAAACATGATATAATAATAGCGATTAGCTGATAGCTGATGGCTGATAGCTCTTTTAACATAAGAAATCAAAGATTCTTTTGCTATTAGCTATTGGCTATTAGCTAGCGACTAAAAAATTTTATTTCATAAAATTTTTAATATGTCCGATCCAAATTTGATATGATGAATTGATGACTGAGAACAAGTCAGACAAAATGTGGACCAAGTAACTGAAGAAGCTGTAAAACGTGTACAAGCAAGTTCTGCCCAAGCAAGACAAATTCAAGCACAGATAAAACAAGATAAAGCCGTAAATAATAATTTGGCGAATTTTTTGGAATTTTTATTGAAAAATATAAAATCTGACGATTTAATGGCTGCTGTATACAATACTTTTTTCAAAGTTACCGATCCGAAAACATGAGCAGTATATTTTAGAAAAAAAATAAACAATATAGTGATAATTTGATTTTTTGCACCATTTTTTAGGGACAAAATTAATGAATATAATCTCTCAAATTATTATGATGATATTTTACCACAATGAAACATTACTTTGGGAAACTATCTCTGATATATCAAAAATTTATCAAAAAAACATCATGACAACATACCTATCAGTAAAGAAAGTTTATTGAATTTATTGTATTACATTATGGTCGAATTCGGATTGTTAAGTTCATTACCAGAAAAAAAACAGCAAATGACGGATGAAATAAAAAATGCATTAAAATAAAAACATATTATATAATTTATATACAAAATGACAAGTTGAATACGAATAAAATCTTGTCATTTTTTGTATATTTTTATTTATTTGAGTATAATATATAAGTAAAGTTTTATTTATAAATACTTGCTATGGCTACATTAAATGAGAATGAAACAGTACAATATGAACAAGGTTCTACACCGGAAACAAGTGTAGAGGTTTCTCAAAATCAAGAATTGGAAGAGGCTATCGCAAGTTCTGAACAAGAATTAGCTACACATTCTGTGGAAACAAACACAAATATGGCAACACAGATATTGGCACAGAGAACAATTGCAGAGAACGAGCAAAAGGAGACAGAAAATTTAGCCCAGCATATGCAAGCAGAGAGAAGCACACTGGCTCAGTGAACAAAAGCAGAAACGAAAACTCTTCAAGAAGAAATTGAAAACACACCTAAAGCATTATCTGATAAAGAAATTGCAAAAATAAAGGATAATGAAACATTAAAATTAGTAGCTGATGAACGAATTCAAAAATGTGAAGCATTAAGATCATGAATCCAAACAGCAGAATGAAGCAATAAATCAAGAAGAGAACTGAGAGAAAAAATACAAAGAGCAATAAAAGACATGAAAAAAATAGTTAAAGATATTGATAAACTGAAAGAAAAATGACAGCCATATAGTAATACAGATAATTACAAAAATCGTTTATGAGAGATTATTTTCAATTATTATAGTAGTCGAGAGCCTGCTCGCCAAATAATTGTGATGTGATGAAGAGTTCCAATGATTAGATGAACTGTAGATTCCAAAAGAGATGCAAAAAAAGATAATAATTACGCTAAAAATAATGCAGAATATCAGATAGATATGAGTGAAATCAAAAAAAATACAGCACTATATACTCTAATTTGAGTAAGTGCAAATGAATGGTGAGACTATTGTGATTTTGTTTGACAATGATGAATTGCAATAGGTCATCCTGTATATGTACAACACACAGCTGGTTTTAATCAGGTTAGGCAATATAATCCAGATCTTTATAGGGCATTGACTCCAGAATGACAAATCACATATAATACATACTGTCAAAGGGATCCTGCTAGATATGAGACATATTGTAGAAATAATAATATTGTATGTCATCCAAAATCATTTAATAGAAGATTTGGTGATAAATTGGCAAATATGGCAGAACAATTGGGATGGACTAACAAAGATCCTAGACAAAAACAAGCTTGGTCAAATGTTTGAAGCATACTTGCCTTATGATGAACAATTTTTATGTGATTTAAAGCACTACAAAGCCTAAAAAAGGATAAAGACTGAAAAAGGAATTGGTGATGATTTGCTTGATGGACTGCATGAACTTTAGCTTTATTAAATGCAGATACAGTAATAAACACTGTACAAGATATCTTGTGATGGCACCCAGCAGAACAAAGTAGAATGCTTGCTGAGTCTTTTGCTAAGTATTGATTTTCTGATGAACAAGCAAGGATAATGACAGATAGATACATAGGAGCTCCAGTGACGACTATGTCTGCCTTGCATTTTATACCAATTTATGAGCTAGAAAGTCAACATATTTTGGAAGATAAAAATGGCGAATTCGAATTCAATTACAAAAACTATGAGGATTATATAAACAAACTTAGTCGGACTGGTAGCCAAAAAAATCAAGTATTGGAAGCATGAAAAAAACTTGATAAAGATAAAAGTGTCTGAACTTGATTAAAAGCTTTTTGAATTGCAACATGGGAAAAACTAAGGTCTTTATTTTGATCTAACAAAAATAAAACATTGGCCGATACTGATGAAGTAAAAAATTGACGAGACAGTATGGTAGAGAAAGTAAAATGCTGAGTAAATGCTGACTTGTATAATCATGGACTTAGAATAAAAAATCCTGATGACATGGACATGATAATGTCCGAATATGGTGATTGACAAAAAAGTAAAGAAGATGTAAATAAACTGATGCTTGACTGGATGAGGCGTGGTTTACTTGAATTAGCTTCTGATGACAAAAACTATACAATCAATGACATGCTAACAAAGACTGAATATGTTTCAAACATCGATTTTGATAAAATGACTATGAGGTGATTTAAATATTCAGATTGAGCAAATGAAATTAAGTTTAGTTCATATTGAGAATTATTTGAGACCGTATATATCACAGAATGGATAAAATATAATTTCAAATGAAGAACTGATGCAAAAGATGCCGCACCTTTCCATGTAAATGCAATATGACAAATAGAATTTAACAATAGAGAATGGTATGAATTACACAAAACCGATACAACGGTAATTTCTCTGAGAAAACTTAAAACAGATTTGCCAACAATAAAAAATAATAAAGACGCTTATAATAAATATTTGAATGATTGGCGGTTAGAAACATTATAGCTACATGTCAAAAAGTATGGCACAAAATGTATAAAAGTATTGACTTTTTAAAACAGATGTTTATAATAGTATATGATATTTATATATATAATAATATTACCATGAAAGAATTAAAACAAATTAATACAAGTACTGATAGAAACGAAAAAGTAGATGGTTTACAAAAAAAGCACAGAGCTAATAAACGAAAAAACGTTGTAGTGACAGGAAGTCTTTTTGTGGCTTTGTGAGCTAGTACTTTATGAACCACTTCCTGTAATACGACACCATCAAGTGAACGTATAGCAAAAGATAAATGAGATATTGAAATGGTTTCAAATCAGTTGTCTTATTTAATCGAGGCTCGTAAAAATTTGGTTAGGAAATATAATGATTTATTGTTAAAATCACAAGCAGATCCAGATAATCTTGCATTAGAAAAATCAAAATCTCAAGTATATGATTTGATAAAAGATTATAATAAAGATATCGAAAGACTTGGTAAAAAGTATATCAAAAAGACTAAAAAATTGGACAATGATGTATTAAAGTCTCAAAATGCTAATATAAATCCAAATCAACCAATTGATGAAAACACATATGATTATTTGTTAAGCATGACAAACTAGTCTTTACCTACAAAATTTTACATATTTGATTTTACATTCAAAATCGTTATACTGAAATAGTGTAGCGATTTTTTTATACACTAAAAAAAATTATGGATCTATGAAAACAGTTGAAGATCGAATGAAAAAAAGTCTTGATTGTGTGAAATTGGTCATATAAAAATATGTGAGATGAATTAATTTTACTTTGAACTATTAGATTATTATTAGAACAAGACAAAGAAATTTATGTCTCAGCTTACAATATTTCTTGGTTAAAGTCTTTTTTGGCGCAGTTCATTGATATTGAACAAATCAATTTTTTGAGGGAAATTCCTAAATGATTTAGATCTTTTTTCAGGTTTATCAGAGACAAAAGTAGTAGGACTTTGAAAAAGTACAAAGAAATCGATAGTGTAATCATATGATGAGGTGAAATTTTGACTGAAGAGACTCCAAATTCTTATTGGTATCGATTAATCTCGATTCGACCATGTTTGAGAAAAAAAGGGAAACCAAATATTTATTTAATGTGAGGGATTCAAGTCCCACAGCAAGAAAAAAACAAAAGATTATTCAAATATTTGATGAACAAAGTAAATTATGTATATGCGAGGGATCTAGAAAGTGTATATGAATTGAAAAAATATTGATTTGAAAATGCAGAATTTTTCATGGACACAAGTTATTTTGCATATGATTGGAGATCTGTAAATGAAAAAAATATTAGGCAAAAATATATAGTAGTAAATGTGAATAAAAGCGGAGAAAATTTTTTAGAAGACATAATACACGACGTCCAGTATTATGTAAATGAATGATACAAAGTACTTTACGTACCAGCAGCTAAAGCCAAGACAGATCAATATAGTGATATATATTATTACAAAAAAATAAAAGCAGCTTGCAAAAAAGATGAAAAATTTGAATTATTGGATCGAGAGGAAAATTTCTGAAAATTTGCTGAAAAATTAGCAAATGCAGAAGTAGTAATCAGTACCAGACTACACCTGTTTTTGATCAGTTGTTTTTTGTGAGTAAGGACAAAAATATATCCATATCAGAAAAAAATATTGAAAATGCAAGAAGTACTCAGAAATATTGAATGAGTAATTAGAAGTGAATAATGTTATACTAATTTGATTTTTGCACTAATTTTTGTATATTACAAGAAATTAGCTTATTAATATGTAATATGGAAATAAAAAAAGACTTAGACATAAAATGAGATAAAATATTATTAGTATGATTTTGGTGATTTAAAAATATGTGAGATGAATTGATATTACTATGAAATATCAAGCTTTTACAAAAACAATGAAAAAAAATTTTTGTAATATCTCAAGATAATAATTGGCTAAAAATATTTTTATCAAAAGAAATTGATTGTTCAGAAATCACATTTGTAGATGAACTCCCAAGATGATTTAGGAGTTCTATAAAATATTTGAAAAAAAATTGATTTAAACAATTAAAATTATTTTTTGAAATAGATACTGTTATCCTATGATGATGAGAAATTTTGACTGAAGAGTCATCTCATTCGTACTACTATCGATTTTGGTCTATACGACCAAGTTTATTTTTCAAAAAAAATTTGTATATCATGGGATGAGTGCAGATACCACAGAAAAAACTAAATAAAAAATTATTTAATTTTACTCTAAAAAGGACTTGTAAAATATTTTGTAGAGATTTTGAATGAGTTGAAGAATTGAAAAAATATGGTTTTGAAAATGCAGAATTTTTTATGGACACAAGCTATTTTGTCAGAGACAATTGGGAATGATACAAAAAAGAAGTTGATGAGAAATACATTGTAATCAATATAAATAGTAACTGAAAACACTTTATGAAAGATTTGAAAGATGAATCAAAAAAATATATAAATCAATGATATGATTGCTATTTTGTACCTGTATGTACTGGATGGACAGACGACGATAATAGGCTCTTTGGTGAGCTGAAAAAAGAATTTAAAAATATTAAAATTTATAAACGGGATGATAATTTTGAGCAATTTTTGCAATTTTTGTGATGAGCAAAATGTGTGGTTAGTGCAAGACTACATCTGTATTTGATAAGTGAATATATGTGATTAAATGTGGTAAATTTCCCTTATCAAAAGAAGATATTGAAGATGCAGAATGTGATGAAAAAACTAAAATAATAATTTATATTATCAATTAGCAAATGAAATTTACTGTGATAATACCAGTATATAATGAGATAAAAAGTATTGAACATGTGCTAAATTCTTTGTACAACCAAACCAGAAGACCGGATGAAATTATTGTAGTGGATGGATGATCAAAAGATTGAACATATGAATTTTTACAAAATGAAGAAAAAAAATGAAAAATAAAATTATTACAAAATAACATACGTCATTGAAATATTGCAAGAAGTAGAAATTTAGCAATAAAAAACAGTTCAAATGAATTGATTTTGTGTACAGATGCTGGATGTGAGGTAGCAAAAAATTGGTGTGAATCTTATCTGAAAATGTATGAATCAAGTAATGAAAAGATAATTTGATGAAAAAATGAAAACATCATAAATACTGATTTTCAAAAAAATTGTACTTATCGTCTGACATCAAAGGTTAGAAATTTTCCATCTAGAAATATATCTTTTTTTAAAAGTGTACGAAATGATGCTTGATGATACCCTGAATTTTTGACTTTATGGTGAGAAGACACTTATTTCAATGCTCGTATTAGAGAAAAATGATACAAGATTGCATACTGTGAATGAGCTATAGTAAAATGGTGATTGAGAGAAAATTATTGGCAAATATATAAAATGTATAGAAACTACACCCAATGAGATGCTGAGGTTTTAGTAGTAAAGAAATTAGTACAAAGTGTTTCTATAAAACAAGCTCTGATTTTTTCTGCAATGTTTTTAGTATTCTTGTGACTAACACCTATTTTAAAATGGTATTCACTATTATTGTTGTTGGCTGGGATACTTTTGATAGGTATCTATAAAAGAACTAAATGATGATTCGTTTTTGATACATTATTTAGCTGTGCAAAAATTGCTGGAATTACTGTGTGATTTCGAAAATGAATTTTCAAATGACTAAAAATTAAATATCGATTAAGAAAGTGAATTTTGAGGTAATTGTTTGGTATATTTTCTGGTAAATAGGAGATAAGAAAGCATTAATAATATTTCTGAAATGGCCAAAACTATTGCGACTCACATTGGTCAATATTTTGGTATCAAAATAATATTTAATGTTACACTTACTACTGCAACTCCTATTTGTATATACAACCTAATATATTCTTTTGATAATGCCGTCAGGCTACTTCCATAGACATAACTTGTTGCCTTGAATGGCAAAATAAATGAAAGTATAAGTAATATTGTGTAACTAGATACAAATTCTTTTCAATAAATTCCCAAAATCCATTTTCATCAAAGTATAAGGATTACGACAAAAACTAATGCTATTAATATATTATATTTCAAAAATACATTTAGAATATGTTTAAATCTATCTTGATTTTTTGAAGCATCAACAAGTTTTTTAAACATAGATAAAGACAGTGTATTGAAAAGGATATATATGTATGTCAGGAGTTTGTATGGTGCAGAAAAATATCAAACCATATCCTCTCAGCTAAAATATTTTAAAATTATGATATTTACATCTGAATAAAAAAATACAAATAATCAACCTAAACAAAACGGAATACTCATTTTCAAAAGTTCTTTTATAAACTGATAATCAATTGAAAATGATTTGAATTTGAAATATTTTTTTACGTAAATGATAGAAAAAATTAAATTAACAATACTAGATGATAAATATCAAAGGAATACTGATTGTAATGTAGGAGCAATACACAAAAATATAAGTGTAAACACCAATAATGAGAATCCATTTATAATTTTTAGCAAAGCTTCTCTCTCCATTTTCTCTGATGGACGAAAAAATACTCTCAAAAATTCAGATATATTTGTCAGTATTGAATGTCACAAAAATAGAAATATTAATAAACTATAAGCAGTTATCGAGCCATCAATTTTTGTATAAATATATACTGCAATAAATACAACAATACTCAGTATCAACTTTAAAAAAATTCCATTTACAAAATATTTTTCATTTTGATCTGGATGTTTACTCAATTCTCTAAACGTCAAAGAACCGATACCAAAATCGACTATCAATACAAAAAATGTAACCACACTCATAACGAATGTGTATGTTCAAAATCAGTTTGCTCAAAGTTTGTTCGATACCCAGAGGCTTATTAGGAAAGTGAAAACTCTAGCCAAGAATTCCGAAAACAACAACCAAAAGCTATTCTTGGCTACTGTCTGTTTAAATCAAGAATTTTTGAAAATAAAATCTGAAATATTTTTGAAAATGTTTCTTTTCCCCATGATTTTTAATTATTGCTTATATTATATTAGATATTAGAAATATTTTTTCAATATAAAGGTTTATTTTTATAAATCCAACATTATTAATTATTAATTCACTCTACTGTTCCACGAATCAATGCTCAAATCAAAATTTTCCAATCTTTCATCGGAGCAAAACGAATTATTTTGAAAATCAATCGTAAAGGCTGAGCTCGGAATCCAAGTAGATAAAATTGAAATTTTTGAAATTTTGTAGCATTTTTTTTGATAAACCGCATTCTGTGCCTCGCTTTACGATGACATTGAAATTCTGAGCCAATCCATGCATTTTCAAGCAAAGTTTTATCTCTCTCCATATGGTAAATTTCCAATTCACTTGATATAAAAATTGGATATCAAGCTTTGTGAATCCTATATGTAAATTCCAAATCTTCATAAACAAAATCAAATCTTTCGTCAAATAAAATTTCTTGAAATATTTTTGTTGGTCCAAATAATGAATTTCCTGAGAACATTTGAATTTGTGCAAACTTCTCTCATTTGAAATGGAATGAATGTGGCCTGGATGTCCAGAAATTATAATAATCAAATCATTCGTTCTGAATTTGTCATGTCTGACGGAACATGAGTTTTGGAACGAGAATAAAATCTCATTTAGATTGTTGTTGTCATTCTGAGGAGCTTTGTGCTGAAAAACAATGTCCTCCTTTACTTAAAGGAGAGCCCTGTCCCGCAATGCGGGATGCCCGAAGGGCGGAGGATTTTTTTAGATTTTCATCCTTTGGAGCCAAGTTCTGTGTCTCATTTGAAATGACACCATATATTTCAAAACTTTTTTCTAAGTAATCTGGTTTTAATATCTCATCATCATCAAACAGATTTAAAAATTCTGTATCAGCCAATTTTATCCCATAATTTCTGACATAACTAACTCATTTTTGTGGAATGAAATCTGAATTTACATTTGATATAAAATTGACTTTATCTTTTATATTTTGTAGTCATTCAAGTGATTGACTTTTTAAATCATCAAATTTTTTTTTTGAAAGTTTGGAATCGATTAAAACAATTACATTGAAATCTTGGAAAGTTTGCTTATCCAGAGATCAGAGCAATCATTTAATATTATGAATATTTGGTCTGGTAGGGAAAGCGACTGTAAGTTTATTTTTCATTGTTTTTTGTAGAAAAAATAATATACAATATTTTATTATTGAAAATTTATTATTTTTCAACCAACTTTCATGCAAAAATTCATCAGGCAGTTTCTAAAGTATTTTTTTATAATAATTGCTGCATATCATGTGATTGTAACTGTGTTGTCATATTGATTGGATTTATGAATTTCTCAGACAAAAATTTCGATTTTGAGAGATTGATTGTGGATTTGTTTTGCAATACTGGTCGCAATTTGGAGTGAAAATTGAATAAAATGATATCTGGAAAAACGATGAAAAGTTTGGCTGTGCTTTTGAATTTTAATTGCTTTTAGCTTGTGAATTTCTTATTTAAAGTGAGTATCTGTAAGTAATATGATGATTTGAATTAAATATTGATTTTATTTTTTGGTTATATTTTTGACTTCTACATTTGTATGATATGCTTGAATCAAAAAATTTGAAATAAAAGATTTTTCATGGATACAATATTTGTTGATGGGTATATTGTGAATATGATTTATCTGGCAAATTTTAAAGATAATAAAACCAGACTTGTTTATGAGTATGTGATATGGAAAGCTTGATGATTTTAGTTATTGAAGCAATCCTCCAATATACTATTTGACTTCATATGAATGAACTATGAGATGGCAATGATTATTTGCTGGACCAAACAATTATGGATATTTTTTAGTTGCTTTTTTGCCATTAATATTGCTTTTATGGTGATGAACGTGGCAAGAATTAAAAAATTTTATCAAAAATCCTAGTAAAAATTTAAATTTTTTGTTAACTATATTATGGTTTGTGGCTATAGTTTTGACATTATCTAGATCTGCAATAGTATGAACGGCTGTTGTGATTGCATTTTTAGCTAGAGATTGGATAAAAAATCATAAAAAAATATCTATTTGAATACTATGTGTACTCATTGCATGAATCGTGTGACTAAGCTTTTTAAAACCAGAGTCAACGCTTGGCCATTTTAAAGCAAATATTTCGTACATAGGTGAAATAGTTGATCATCCTTTATGACATGGACTTGGCTCTTCAGGACCAGCTGTACACCATGAATGAACAATGTTACCTGAAAATTATTTCATGCAAATAATGTTGGATATATGAAGCGTCTGATTCATTTTGCGGTGTGTGGTAGTTTTTTGAATACTTATGATATTTAGAGCAATTGAAAACAATTTCAAAAACTGAAAATATGACAATAACGATGTGGCAGTATTTTTGCAATGGAAAAGATTACTTTTGTGATGGATTGCTCTATTGATAATGTGACTATTTTTGCATGTATTTGAAGATAGTATGGTTAATTATTTATTTTTCTGTATTTTTGGTATACTATCTGGGTATCTAAGCAAATTTTGTGAAAAAAAAGATGATGTAAAATTTGTTGATATGTTTAAAAATGATGAAAAAAATTAAAAATAAATAACTGAAAACTTTGAAAACTCCATCAATTATTAATTATTAATTTCTTAATTTATTCTTTGTATGCTTTTATAAGTTTTTTTAGTAAATTTTTTATTTTATCTCTAGTACTTTGGTCTCAAATATGTTCATTTAAGTACTGTGTCCTTCATCCATCAATACCAGTCAAAATTGTTTCTTCTTCTTTTGAAAGAAAATCTTGTCATCTTCTAGTTTTCCAAAAAAGTGTCCAATTCAATTCACTTTTTTGTGTCATATCAGACAAAATACAGCAAATGTATTCATCTCGAATTTCTTCATTTTCACGATTTTTTATCATTCAATCAATCTTTTTTGAAATTTCTTCAGCTGATAAATCTTTCAAATCTACAGAAGCTTGTACATTTACTTGTAATTTTGTAATTTCTTTTTTTGTCTCCTCTAATATAGACATGAGTTGAGCATACTCTGGAGTTGCTTGTAATAAATCATCAAATTCTGTCATTTTAGCTTATTTAAGGTATTAAAATGTTTATTCTTCTTGTTTGGATAATTTTACTATTTGATCTTTATTTTGTATTATTAACGATATTTCTGAATCTTTAAGTCTATATAAATATTCAACAACAAAATCTCATGTAGCAAGAGATGGCTCTTTTAGTCTTTCTTTTTGTTCTTCTTCTGAAATACCTAATAAATCTATTATCCCTGAAATTGTATTATTTCTACATAAAACACATAATGCTGCTACTATATCACGATATTCTTGTATACTTTCGTTATTATTAAAATTTTCTGGATTTTCGATATATTTTAATATTTCTTCATTACCTTTTTTTGGTGTGAATTGTAATTCACATAAAAATGTACGAAAATTATCTATTTCGTTAGATTGTTCTTCTCTTTGTTTTAATTGATTTCTTTGAACATATCAATAAATACCATTAATCGGTGATCTCATTATATTTTTGTCTATAAATCATATTAATTCTTGAACACTATTTGGTTGTTGTAGTTCTGCTCAGTTTAGTAAATATTCAGTATTTTGTATATTATTTTGGCTTTCATTTTCAGTTCCAGTTCATTGTAAAAGTTGTGATAATATACGTAATAAATCTTGATTATTTCAAAATTTAGATATATTTATTTGTGGGAAAATATTTTGGTCATTATCTTGGTTATTCCTACCATTTTGTGCATCATTGTCTTTACTATTTTTTTCTTGAAAATTACTAAATTCCCAGGTTATATTGCTTGTTGTGTTTGATTCTTTTCATTCTTGTTTTTCTTGTTCAGATATACTAAGTGAAAGATGTCTTTCTCAATTTTCATTTTCTCAAAAATTTATATTGAGGATATTTGAAACTTCTTTTCCATCTTTTTCAACATTTGATAGCGTTTTTTGAAATCATTGTGGATATCAATTACTCAAAACATTATACCATTCGTTTATTTTTGCTTTACATTCTTCTACTTGTCCTTCTTGTTCTTTTTTTTCTTTTTTTTCTTTTTTATCAGAATTATCAACATTTGATTTGTTGTTTTTTTCGCTCTCTTCTCATTTTTTTACCATATCATCGATAGGTTTATTCGCTTCAAAATATTCTGAAAACATGATGTGAATTAAAAATATAAATATTACAAATTAATTATAACCAAAACATGTAATTTGGTCAAAAGAAAGCAAAATATAAAGGTTTATTTATTGGACATTTTTAAATTTTATATTATTTTATATATAAATTTTTATTTAATCATCTTTTGTCAAATGATTTTCATACTATAAACTATATTTTTTATTGCTTTATTTAAAAAAATTACTAACAATTAGTAGTTTATTAAAACTTTTTATTTTATTTATAATTTTAATATGGTTGTAAAAAAAACTGTTGCTAAAAAACCAGCCACAAAAACTACTGCAAAACCTGTAAGTAAAACTAAAGTAGTTGAAACAAAAAAACCTACAGTCGTTGTTGAGACAAAAAAGGCTGATAGATGTGAATGTAACTGTGACTGTGGCGAATCTTGTTCTTGCTGATGCAAATGTGGTTGCATGTTCAAGATCTGTATTTTAGTATTAATTATCGCAAACTTGATACTTTCATGTATCCTTTTGTGCTCAAAATGAGTTACAAATTCTGGTAGATCTGCATGGGACTTAGAAGCTCTTAAGGTATGATGAGCAGATAATTTGAAAAAGCTTGAAGATGATTGGTACAACACAGACGATTATAAAGAAGCTCAAAGAGAGTCAATCCAATCGTATCTAGATCAATTATGAATTGATTAGTATTTATTTTCTAATATATTTTTCACAGATGAAAAACAACAAGATAACTGGATATATTATAGCAACAATAATGCTAATTTTATTGTTGGCTGTAAATATATGTCTATTAGCACAAAAAAAATGATGAAATGGTGCAGATGCTTGGGATATTGAAATCATGAAAGTTTGATGACAAGAAAACTGGAATTTGGTAGAAAAATTGTATAAAAGCGATTATTATATTAATCAACAAACACAGGCTATAGATGCTACATTAGCTGAATTTAATAATGAATGAGATACTACAGATAATATACAAAATGGCGAAGAAATTATGTCTATGGTTGAAAACCTTTTGGCTACAGTACCAGTACGTGGAGACAAGGATGCTAGATTTACTATCATAGAGTATACTGAATTATTATGTCCTTACTGCCAAAGACATTCGACAAATTGAACAATTGAAGCAGTTATGGAAAAATATCCTGGTGAAGTAAATTCTATATCTAGACATTATATAATTCATGGTCAAACAGCATTAGAATTAGCTGCTGCTGTAGAATGTGTATCTGAATTAAAACCAGAAGTTTATTATGATGTCTTTGAAAAAGCATTCCAAGCCTATCCTGTAGATATGGAGACATTGCAAACTATAATTACAGATCTCGGTGTAAACAAAAGCGATTTACAGACATGTATATGGACGGAACGGGTTGACGATGAATTGCCCCGTATCCTTGGCGAACAGATTGCCGAGGGTGGAGAAGCAAAAGTCTACGACCATGGAGCCACGCTCATCAAGAGCATCGGTCTTGACTACTTCATACAGCCTGTCTTTGCGCTTGACCGCATCGCCTTGCACAACACGTATTTCCCCGAAAAAAGGCTGACTGCCTTGGGCTTTGGGCGCGACAGCTGTGGCGAGTTCAAGATAATTGCCGAACAGCCTTTTATCGACGGGCAACCCGTCAGCGATGACGAGATAGCCGACTATATGCGCCAGATGGGATTCGAGTTGAAGAATCCCCGTAACTGGACGTATGCCACGCCCGACATCTACCTGAGCGACATGCACGACGAGAATGTCATCCGTTCAGCAGCAGGAAATATGTTCGTCGTGGATTGCGACATCCGCATCAACACGCCGGAGTTGCGGCAGGGAGGAACGAGGACTTTGACAACGGAAGTGGGATTCTTATAGTAACACTCTAATCGACATAAAAGATGAAACAACAGAGATATGCCGCTGTCGTGC
>CALCYP010000072.1 GCA_937906635.1 uncultured bacterium
CTTTTATTTGAATGCAAGGTGTAAGATTTGAGTTGCTAGATTCATATACTGCAATATTTTTTTGTATATATTCGTAAATTTCTCATATCGTATAATCGTTTTCTTGTAATATTATTTTAAGTATATCATTAATTTCAAATCATCGTCAGAGGAAGCTCAGAGAAAATTCTTTTACAATTAATTTTCCATTTTTATTTTCAAGAAGACTTCAAAATGGTACCGGCAACAGTTCTCAATTTATCATTTTGAGGGAGATATATCCGTTGATTTTTATTAAGTTTCAATCGATTTCATCGCTGATAATTTTTATATAAGATAATCATTTTATATTTTGCAATAATGTTGTCATGATATCGTCTGTTTTGTTGTTTATATTTGATTCTATATTTGTTACTTCTTTTTCTAAATTTTTATTGGTTATTTTGTTTTTTAATCATTGTGTACCCTCTATATTATTTCAATTATTTATTGTCTCTATGTTTGATATAATTCATTCAATTTCATCTTTTTTTAAATTTGATTGATATTTTATTTTATTCAATAAGGGAATTAGATATGTGTTATTAAATCGATAGGTGAGATCAAAATAAAAGGGGGATATAATTTCTTGATTTTGGCTTTTTAGTATGTTTGATAGAAAATCTGTGTAATATTTGTAATCTCATTCTGATGGCAAGATTCCATTTTCTAAATTGTTGTATAAAATTTGTTGATAGGAAATTAATTTAAATTCGTTTATTTCTTTGTATCTTGAAATATTCGGTTTAATAAATTTATTGTCTAATCAATTTTTTACATCAATAAAGGCTTGCGTTATATCAAAATTGTTAATGTATTCTTCTCAACATATGCTAAATATTTGTTCAAGCTCTGGTGGGGTGGTGTTTGTGTACTTTATGAAATTGTCAATTCAAGTGCACACACCTGGCATATACTTCTTTTTCTTTATAATATTTTTAATGGTTTTGTTAAATCAATCAAAATCGTCATTAATTTTATATACGAAAAATGAATTGATGAATTCAGTAACATATTTATTGCAAACTCAGTTAAATATTTTGTGTTGATTGGCACATGAGATAAAAAACGTACTTTCTATACTATTGCTTGATAATGGAATGCTTTCAATAGTATTATTCTCTTTTAATCATATCTCGTTGTAATTGATTAGAATCGTACGGTTTACTATTTTTTCTAATTCTGAAATATCATAATTTGGATCATTAAAATAATCTATCTCTTTTATTTCATTTGGTTCGTATAAAAATGTTCATCTTGGTAATGTAAATCATTTATAAGATATTAAATTGTTGTAGGAACTAATTGTATCGTCAGACATGTTTAAATATCAATGTTTTACTATAATTTTTGTATTATTATTTGTTTCATATTCTTTAATCTGTTTTTGTTCTCTGTCAAATCATCCAATTAGTAATATCTGTTTCGCCTCATATTTGTTATCAAAACTTAAAGTTTTCCTTTTTTGTAATTCTATGAAAAATATAGTAACTGTTATGATGATTGTCAGGATTAATATTCAATATTTGAATATTATGGAAGATATAATTTGATATTTTTTTTCGACTTTTTGTAATTCATTATTTCATTCTCAGTTTGTTTTAGATTCGTTTTGTAAATCATCTAATGTCTTTTGTGCGCTTTCTTCTTGGACCATGATTTATTTTATCATTAATAAATATTTTCTTTTATTTTTTTTTATTAAAATTTCAAAGCAAAAACTTAAAAAGCTCTTGCATATTTTTGTAAATTATTTATATCGTTTGTCGTTTTATTTTTTTATAGTATTACTTAATGAAAAAAAACATGCTTTTGATGGCTATACTTGCCATTTGATTGACTATTCTTTCATGATGCTCAATGATGCCAGATGATGATGAAATTATAAAATGATCTGTATTAGAAAACGAAATATTTTGAGATGAATTGGTGGATGATGGATTGGATGAAAATGCAGAATGAGAAAATGATGTAGAATGAATTGATGATGTTAATGTAAATGTATGAGATGATGAGAATGACATCTCTGAAAATGAGGAAGATGAATATACAAGTAATGAGGTTGGATTTGAAGTCGTTGAATAATTTTGTAATAATAAAGATTTGGAATAAATTAGAATAAATTAGAATAAATCTTGAAAAAATAAATAGTTTATTTAATATTCAGGTTGAAAAATTATTGTTTTAATATTACCAAAAAAAATTTGCGTTTAAATAAATATGTACAAGAAAATTGTGGAATTTCTAGGAGAAAATTTGTGTCATTGATTGATTCGTGAAGTGTTTTTGTTGATTGAAAAAAAATAGAATCATATTCTCATGAGGTGCAATGATGAGAAAATTTAGAGATAAGATGAATAAATATTAAGCAAAAAATAAGAATTTCTAATTGAATCAGTGTTGTGTTGTTTAATAAGCCTATTTGATATGTCTGTTCAAGAGATGATAGATATAATAAGACTATATATGAAATTTTGCCAAAGGAATTTCAAAACTATTTTTATATATGAAGGTTGGATAAGGATAGTAGAGGGTTGCTTGTCTTGACAAATAATTCTGAAATAGTAAATAAATATCAGCATCCGAGTAATGGTGTAGAAAAAGAATATAATGTCCAAATTGATAGAGAATTTTCAATCAAAGATTACAAAAAGATGAAAAAATGAATTATAGATGATTGAGAGTTGTTGACTGTAAAAATGGCAAAATATTTTCAAGAAAAGAATAAATATTTTGTGAAAATAATTTTGATAGAGTGAAAAAAAAGGCATATTCGTAGAATTTTGAATAATTTATGATATAAGGTTGTTGATTTAGTGAGAGTCCGTGAATGACAATTTGAACTTTGAAATTTGAGAGAAGGAAGCTTTAAACAATTAAGAATTAATAATTAAAAATTAAAAATTTGGGATTCTTACATTGTTAATTATTAATTATTCATTCTTCATTTTTAATTATTTATTGTTATTATGTTGAAAAGGAAAAATAGATTGAGAGGAAAAGATGTGAATTTTTTGGTGAGAAAAATGCAATATTTTGTTTATGATTATTTTTGATTTTTTTATTTTGTTCAATATCCAAATTTAAAATTTAATCAGATTTCTGTGAATATTCCTTTGAAATTTAGTAAAAGAGCCGTTCAAAGAGTTTGATTAAAGAGGAAAATTAATTCATATATAAAAAATAATTGATTTGACAAGACTAATTTAAATTGAAAATATTACAAGATCTTTATTACTATGAATAAAAATAAATTATGAATTTTAAAAAGTCAAATGGAAAAGATTGACAAAGCATGTATAAATAATTATATTGTATCTGAATTTGAAAAATCTTTTTTACAATTTTTAAAAAAAATATGAAACAAAAGAAATCAATAGTCGAGTCGGTTAAATCCTATTTTTTGAATAAAAAATCTAAACATCATGATGAAATAGATGGAGAAGAGATTTTGGATAAAGATTTGAAGCACAAAGTACTTGATTGAAATTGACAAAAAGAAAAAGATACTCTTGGTTGATGGAGTACAAAAAAAATGATAAAGTTTTGGGTGTTCTGATTACTCATTGTTTTTGTTTGATATCTGTCTTACAAAGTACTTGATGTTATATTTTTGATACTTTCTGCATATATAGTTTCAATAATTATGGAATCCTTTATTTCTCGGATGCAAAAGCGTTTGAGTAGATGATTGTCGATATTTTTGTCTTATACTATGTTTTTGATTATTCTTTTGGGAATATTTGTCATAGTCATTCCATTCCTTTATAAACAATTGTCTGAAGCTTGGGCTATATGACTTTGATACTTGTCTGAAATGCAGATTAAAGTATCAGAAAATGGTATCTATTCTACGATAATGAATTCTGAAAGAATTCCAGATAATTTGAAAGAATATTTTGTAAATGTATCTTCTGATCAATGAATGGTTGCAAAAATTCAGGAAGCTGTACAGACAAATATAAATGAAATAATAAATATATGAAAAAAATGAGTGGGTCAATTTTGATCACTTTTAGTTAATTTTATTTCGTGATTTACTTGAATTTTGGTGAATTTCTTGCTGTTTTTTGTGTTGTGTATACTGTTTTCGATTGAAAAAGATACTATGACAATTTTCCTTGCAAGGATATGATGAAGTGATCAGTTTGAATTAAATCGTTTAAAAATACAAAAAATATATTCAAAATTAGCAGTATGGTTTAGATCGAGATTGTTTATAAGTTTATTGTTAGCCGTGGCAATGTGGATTGCCTTTGTGATAATGTGATGGTGCTGATTGATTATTCCATGAAAGTTCTGATTAGCTTTGTTAGCTGGATTACTTGATTTAATTCCGTATATATGACCACTTTTGACTTGAATATTGCTGTTTGTAGTGTGTATACTACATAATCCATTTTGGGTTGCTTTGGTTGCAGTTTTGGTATTATGGATAGTAAATGTCATAGAAAATAATGTTTGGGCACCACTATTTATGAATAAATCATTGTGAATTAGTGCCGTACTGATATTTATTTCAATGATAATTTGAGGTCTCATTATGTGATTTTTTGGGGTTTTGTTATCTGTACCAATTGCTGTGATAATTACTATAATTGTGAAAAATAAAAATGAGCTGGAATTAGATGAAATTAAGCAGGTAGAAGAACAAGCAGATAAAGAAGAAAATACAGAATACAAAGAGACAAAAAAAGCATTAGCAACTGTAAAAGTTGTTTCAAAATCTACAAAATCTGATAAAAAAAATAGTTAAAGTTTATTTTAGATATTATTGTTGTGATGAAAAAAAAATTTTTTAATTTTTATTGTCGTTTGTTGTCTTTTTTTGCTAGGAAATATATAGCAAAGCATAGGCCTTTGGTAATTTGAATCAATTGAAGTGTGTGAAAGACATCTTGTAGGATGATTATTTATCAGACATTATGTAAATTTATAAATAATAAAGAGATTTATACATCTAGTAAAAATTTTAATGGAGAATTGTGATTGTCGTTGTCTGTTTTTAAGATAGAGGAATTTTCGCCCACATTTTTTTGTACAATAAAGACATTTTTTTCAATAATGTGGACATGTATGTTTTGAAAAAAACCATATGATATTGTAGTTTTGGAATATGGAATCGATCATCCATGAGAGATGGAATTTATTTTGCAGATAGTTAAGCCAAATATTTGAGTATTTACTGCGATAGATTCTGTACATTCAATGCAATTTGGAAATCCTGAGAATATTGCGAGAGAGGAGAAAAAGATGATACAAAATACTTTGGAATTAGCATTATTAAATATTGATGACAAAGATGCAATGTCTCTGGTAGACAATCTTGAGATTGACTATCTGACTTATCAGACTCAGTGATATGATTCTAAATGAGATATTACTTTTTCAAATGAAAAATTTGAATATAAAGATGGAAATTTATATTCTAACTTTGATTTATCAATTAGACAAAAGAATATAAATATTACTACAAATATTTTGTGAAAGGCAAATTATGGGTATATTTGAGTTTCTTTGGCAATATTGGATATTATAAATTATAGAGATTGAAAATCTTCTATTTTTGATAGTTTTGATAATGTATTTTTGGAGTATAAATTACAGTGATGAAGGTTGTCTGTATACAATTGATTATACGATTCTTTACTTTTTGATTCGACATACAACTCATCTCCATTGAGTGTGCAGAAAATATTAAATACAGTATATAATGTGAAAAATAATTTGTTTTCTGATGGTGAAATTTGGCTAATGCTCGGTGATATGAGAGAACTTTGAGATTTGACAGAGAAAGATCATAGGAAAATCGCTACCTATGTCCATTCAATGGCAGATAGGGTATTTTTGGTCTGAGAGAATATGCAAAAATATCTCAAAGATGAATTAGAAAAAATATGATATGATATGTCCAAAGTAGAGGAGTTTCCAGATTCAGTGACTTTGGGAAATAGAGTAAAAGAAGAATTGAAAAATTCTAAATCAAGGAAGTTAATCGTTTGAAAGGGTAGCCAAAATACAATTTATTTGGAAGAAGCTATAAAAATTTTGTTGGCAGATAATGAAGATTCCAAAAATTTGGTTAGGCAATCTGATTGGTGGCTGAAAAAGAAAAAAAGATTTTTTAATTCAGTGAAGTAATTATAATATTAAAGCCTTCGGCGACCCACTTTTGTCTGCCAGCGACAAAAGTGGGCAAAAACGCATCTCGGCTCACTTCGCAATTTCAAATAATGTCTCGCTTCGTTCGACATTAGTGAAATTCGAAGCTGAGCCGA
>CALCYP010000073.1 GCA_937906635.1 uncultured bacterium
ACTATATCGCTGAGGACTAAAGTCCTCAGCTATTTGATATTTCGTCCCTTCGGGACTATTCGAAATTAACATAGTTGCAAAGCGACGATTCTTTATCATATTTATATTTGTATAATAGAGTCGTCCCTTCGGGACTATTCGGAATCAGCATAGTCGCGAAGCGACAATTTCTTGTTTAACCCATGGTTTTAACCATGGGTACAAAGTCGCGAAGCGACGATTCTGCCAATATTTATAATAACAATGTCGTTCTTATCTTTTTTAAGCAGCAGCTTTTATGGGACTTTCTAATTTAACAACATTTAATTTTGAAATTATATTTTCACATAAACCTTTTAATTCATTTGCTTCTGAATTGGATATTTTTGCAAGTTTTCAATTTTCTCAACTTTGTAAATTTTCCATATGCTTATCAAAACTTCAATCATCTCTGGCATACATAGCAATTATTTCACAGACATCTTCAATAGTTTTCTCTTCTTTTGTGTCATACTTGTCATTGTTTGCTACTGAAGATAATTGTTTACCATATCTTTCATTTAATGATTTTATAGCACCTTTCAATTCTTTTACTCCTTCGGCATCATCTTGCTCTAATACATGAGAAATTTCATGCAATAATATTTGTGGAGCTTCAGCTTTATTTTTAGTTCATACTATAATTTTATTTCAAGAGTTTGTTCAATACAGATGTCAATTATCGGTTGAACTATCTGTCTCTATTTTAATTTCTGGATGACTCTTGTGTAGATAATCGATCATTTTTTTTCATTTTTCACTTTCTACAGTCTCCAAAGATCTATCTGCATCTTTTACTTCTGTTCATTCAGATTTTTTTCATTCATCTTTTTTTTCTCATTTTCATTCTGATTTTTTATCGTCTTTTTTTTCTGATTTAATTTCTGTTGGCTTGTCTGCTTTTTTCAATGATTCTAATGTCTTTTGTAATTCTTCATTCTTTTTCACTAATTCTTGATTCTTATTTTGTAGCTCTGTATTCTTATTGTTTAATTGTTTATTTTCAGCTAAAACATCACTTAATTGTTTTTGTGTTTTGGCACTTTCCTCTGCTAATTTATTTATTCTATTATTTAATTCACTAATTTCTTTTGATGAAACAGCAGCAGCTGTAGCTGCTCATGCTGCGGCAGCCTTAGCTTTTTCAGCAGATTTTGCATTTACTTTTTTCCATGTTCATCGATTACTTGTCCATAATTTATTTGGATCCATTGTGCGTTTGTGTACATCTACTAATTTAACTCAATCTTTAGTCTTCATAGTATTATAAGAGAATTCAGAAACGGGTTTTGTAGAAAATAAACTTCAAAGCGTAGACTTCCAAGTATTTGAGACAGTATTGCGTACAGTCTTTCAAGTATTCACGACTCAGTTTACTACTGGTTTGACAGCAGCTTCTACTGCAGAGACTAATCATACTCAAGCTGCAATAGGTACATTCAAGATTTTTTGATACCATTTTTTATCTTCGTTAAAAAGTTCTCTGATTTTGTCAGCAGTCGTATTTGTGACTTTCGCCAAATCTTCAGCAGCTCAAGCTACAGTATTGGCACTATCTGAAACAGTATTTGCAGCAGTTCACAAAGTCCTAAATGGGATATTTAATGTATTCTTTACTCGATTTCCAAATTTACTAGCCATGCGTAATTTTTACCAAATTAAAAATTTCCTCAAATTCTATTATATATATTTTTTGTCGTTTGTCAAATAAATATACACTTTTTTTTGGTGATTTTTTGACATAAGATTTTTTTTGGTGTATAATAGGATATAAGATTTTATATTTTAAAATTAAAAAATGGCTGTAGAAAGAAATGAATCTATCGATGAAGATAAATTAAAAGAATTATTGGATATCAATTGAATAAAGAAAGGGGAATTGACAAAAGAGGAAATTAAATCAATATCCAAAAATTTTTCAGTGCAAGATTTGTTTCCAATTATTTCAAAATTGAATAAATGAGATAGAATTGATGGGGTAAAAGTAGAAAGAACGGAAAGAAAAAATTTGAAAATGAACATACTTTACCTTATTGATCAATGTAATGAAAATGAGAAAGAATCTTTAAATAAAGAAAACCAAAAAAAAATTGATGAACAAGAAGAAACTATAACAAAATTAAAACAAGAACAAGAATTGGATAAGCAACAGAATCAAGAGAAAGTAGATACATTGAAACAACTTTTGTTTTGAGATGATAAAGAAACAAAAGATCAAGTAGAAAAAAATGATGTATTAAATGCCACATTACAAGCTATTGCTTTAAACAACAAAAATAGCCAAACACTTGAAGATATAAAAAAATTACAACAAAATTTAAAAGAAGCTACAGATGATAAAAAGTTGGAAGATGTAGCTAAAATAAATGAAGAATTAGAAAAGAAAA
The DNA here is from genome assembly GCA_937906635.1 of uncultured bacterium. GTDB lineage: Bacteria > Patescibacteriota > Gracilibacteria > Absconditabacterales > Absconditicoccaceae > JALOAF01. Next base: position 2,406 of record CALCYP010000073.1, read on the forward strand.
AGTTGGAGTTAAGGTGATTATTATGACAAAAAGATAATTTATATTATCAATATTTTTGAGAAAAATTTGATGACAATAATTGAAAATGAATTCAAGAATTTAAACGTCGAGGAAAAATATTTGGGAAAGGGACATCTGAAACATGACAAACAGTTCGTGGAGTTATGAGTCCACTTAGGCCTAAACGCATAGCTCGTATGAGATTAAATCGTGTAATCAGACAAATGAACGAAATCTGAAATGATTCTACAAAATGAATGAAAATGGTGATGAATAGATGTTATTTCAATTGAGTACGTCCAATAAGAAGATGAATGAAAAGTATAGCAAATACATTTAGATTAAAAAATCCAGCTGAATTTAGTGCAAAATATGATGAGCAAGCAAATGAATTTATCAGAGATTTAACAAAAAAACTAGAAACAGCATGAAAATTATCGGATGATGATAAAAAAACAATAGCATTAATTGAAAAAAGATTAAAATGGTACAAAGAAGATTATAAGAAACAATTTTTACAAATGTAATTTTTATTCCTATTAATTAATAAAAAATGAATACATTAAACCAAGCGGTAGAATATGTTTACAACTACATCATGGATTACGATAAACTTGATGAGGATATCGTAGACAAAAATTCTTTATACGAAATGATGGAAGAGATGCTACTTGAAGCAGTAGATTGAGTTTTGTCTGATGATGATATGAAGACTCGAGTTTCAAGTAAAGATAATTCATACTTAGATAAGATCTTAAACGAAAGACTTGGAGAAAATTATCCAGCTCTTTTGCAAGAAATGACAAATGATATCTTGAATGATTATGTCTTGTCTGAATGAGAAGAGGAAGAGTAATTTATTTGTTTAAATTATAAAAATGGTCTCTACCAAAAAAATAGAAAAAGAGCTACAAGAGAATGTGAGGAATAGAGTAAAAAATGTAGATAAAATCAAAGAAGTAGAAAAGTTCGTAAATGAAAACTTATTGGATGTCTTTTCATCTCCTGATTTTTTGGTAAATGATATAATTAAAAACAAATTAGAAAAAACAATGGAATCTATCAAGGATGTAGTAAAACAAGCACATGAGAAAATAGATTTATTGACTGCTGAATATCCTGGTGCTGATCCTGCTAGAAAAATAGTAATTGAAAATGATATAAAAAATATAGAAAGTACGATTACAGGTAAGGTAACAGGTAGAATTGGATGAAATATAGTTAGGACTGACCTTGATCATAACAAGATGCATCCTGATTTTGAAGACAAACAAAAAGAATACGAATGATTACGAAATTGTATCAAAAATAATTTAAAATTGGACGATAAAGAATTAAAGTGAAATTGTAAAAGATGAGATTCTGGAGCTTGAATGACTATGAATTTAGATTGAAATTTCTTGAACTGATGAGCATTACCACCAGATAGATATTATATAATTTGAGATGACGGGAAAGAGATAAAATCATATTGATGAAAATATAAAATCAAAATGAGTATGGTAGACGGTACAGAGAAAGATGTAGAGATTACATGAATTTCGATAGATTCATGAACACATGAGTTAAAAATATCAAAGGATGTTTCATTTGCACCAGAAGATATTGATACCACAAAACCATTAGTATTTAATATAGCATGTGCTTATAGTGATGTTTTAAGTGAAGATTTAGTTTGAGGAGGTAAGGTTAATACATGAATCAATGTAGTACATGCAAAAAAAATAGAAGTGACTTTGGAATATGAGACGGTCCTTAGAGTTGCCCGTAGAATTTTGTTTGATACATATAATACTTCAGTATCACCGCGTCCAATTGAAAAAGCATTGGAAGATACATTTACAGATGATTTTGAGACACATAAATATAACCATCACATTGAAAGAAAGGTATTGGAAAAAATTTTGAAAAAATTTAATGCTGGGAAATATGATTCTCTAAACGAAGAACAAAAAGAAAAGTTTTTCCAAAGGATGCTCCGTGGATGATGGAAAGCTTGATGAGGTCCTAAAATAGAAGATTTTTATGCTACGTGAAATGTTAGGTTATACAATACTTATAGAGAGCGATTTATCGCAGATGACAAAAAACGGAACAAAGATATTAATAATGTTATGTCAAAACTTCGTTATATAGATTTCATCAAAGATCAAGCATCATCCCAAGACAAATGTAAGGAGTTTGTAGAAAGTGCTTTGGAAAAAGAGATGTCAAAAGAATCAGAATTCAAGAAAATCTGTGCGAGGTTTACAGAATTTTTGGATGAAATAGAAGAAAATAAAACCGATAATGATATGAATGAACGTATGGATAAAGAATTTTTTAATAAAAAAAGGGTAAAGAAAAAACTAAAAATGGATAGATGACGATGGTCTCCATTTCATCCAAGAGATGTAAATTACATGAGATTTTTCAATTGATCATCAAAATCAATGAAAAATCAGACTGTAAATATTTATACTAGAGAATGACATAGAGAAAAATGAAAGGTTCAACCATTTAAATATGATTTAAATATGTCAATTACATGAAAAAATAATATTGATTTAATGATTAAAATAGATGGAGAAAAAACACCAATATCTATTAAGTCTGGTCAACCATGGACATTAGCACGTAGAGTACTTAGAGATAATAGGATACCATATTGAAAAGCTAGAGCTCATATTTGTTTCAATATTTATAGAGCTATGGTAGAAATTGCAAAAGACAATCATATGTCTCTAAAATATCGTGATTCTTGAAAATTAAAAGAAATTGATTTCGTCGACGGAAATTTGATTATGAAAGAATGGAATGAGATTTGATATAAATCTGATAAGCCAGAAGAAAAATTTACACAAAAAGTATTTTTGTGAGTAAATGATTTTGAGAGAGAAGGTGATGCTGATGATATATGAGTATTGAGAAGATGAATAGAATCATTAGGAGTTCATTTCAACAAAGCCATGAATACATTACATAAAAAATATCGTAAATGAGTTGAGAGGAGATTTTTGTGAGTAGTAAATTCTCGTAATAGATTTAGATTACCAGTTTCGGCATGGACATCTCCTATTAAAAAATTATTAAATTGTAAAACTGCCACCAATTTTGATTTTTCAACTACAGTCAACTCAAAATGAGAATCAATTGCTATCGATTTTTCGAGAAATAAGTTTACAATAAATATGAATTGACTAAAGAAACCAATTTCTTGAAGAGATTTGTGAAAACTATTAAATCATAGAGAATGAAGAGTTAGGGTTTTCGATGGTATGGAAAGAGATATCGCAGAAGGAGTATATGTTGCATTGATTAATAAACTCAGAGAAAATTCAAAAATTGCTCGTACAAATTTCTGATTTGTGGATGATGTTACATGAAGGTTGTATGTGCTGGACAAAGATTGAGACTTTGGATATATCCCAAAAAAAGATCGAAAAGGCGTATTTGGTCATCCTATGAGATGACTCGTATGATGATTGATTCCATGAATAAAGAAGTTTTGAGCCTTAAAAGAAAGAAAATTGTCTACAATTAAATGATATACAAAATTAGATCCAAAAATAGATGCAGATGAAATTCATGAAATTATGAAAAATCCATTTTTGATGCAGAGATTAATCAGGGCAATGAATAGGAGAATGTGATTATTAGAATCAATGAGATCAATAATTTGGAGTTAGCATAAAAATATAATATGTGATAAAAATATGGGATCAAACATCTCATATTTTTTGATAATATTAAAACATGTCAAGTAATATTCCCTTAAAAATCATATGATTTTTGCAATTTTTTTTATTTTTGAGTAGACTGATATATAGAAAATTTTTATTATATATTTTTGCAAAAATGGATAACAAAAAAACTTATGAAGTTATTGGAAATGAATTAGACAATAGAATTTCTAAACTAGATAAAGTTATTGATTGAATAAAGTGAGAACTTTTTGATGTACTTACCCTTTGAGACGATGAAAAATCTCGTAAGGAAATATGAAAAAAGATAGAAGAAGAATTAAATAAGAAATTATTAGAAAAAGAAAACAATGCAAAGAAAAAGAAAAGTCAATGAGAGCAAATTTCCAAACATGAAGAGTTAGAAATATCAAATTTAAAGAAAATTATTAATGATATAAAATATAGATTATGACATGGTACACCTAATCCAGAGATAAACGATGTAAACAGAAATAAATATATCAATTTGGATAAAGATATGGAATTTGATAAAAATATTATAGAAAATGTAGTAAATACCATATTAAATAGTAGTATAAATGAGGTGAAAGAAGATATATTATTAAATCGTTTATTACAACACGATAAATATTACAATTATATATACAATAAATTACGTAAGCAATGAGACAAAAATAAAGATGTAAAAGAAACATTAAAATATTTACAAAGAATTCATAAAGAAAGGGAGGGGAAATTTGGGGATAAATTACTAAAATTTAAGGTAGATTGAGAAAAAGCATTGCGTTTGAAGGATAAAAATTATATAAGAGAAAGATTTACATTTGGAAATCTAGAGTCTGGGGATAGAATCAGATTAAACGATGAAACAACAATAATTGTGATTAGTAAATCTTCATATTGAAATAAAATTACATTTATAGAAGATAGAGGGGATTACTGAAGAAGTCAGGAAATAACAGAGAATTTTAATAATTTTTCAGATTATCGTTGTAAACTTTGAGACATCAAAGAAATTATAATTTGATTAAAATTATCTGATAATCCAGATCCAACACCAGACCCAGATTCAACACCAAACCCAGACCCAGATCCAACACCAGACCCAGATTCAACACCAAACCCAGACCCAGATTCAACACCAGACCCAGATTCAACACCAAACCCAGACCCAGATTCAACACCAAACCCAGACCCAGATTCAACACCAGAACCAGATCCAGATCCAACACCAGACCCAGATCCAAATCCAAAACCAGAACCAACACCAGACCCAGATCCAGATCCAAAACCAGACCCAGATCCAGATCCAAAACCAGAACCAGATCCAGATCCAAAACCAGAACCAGATTCAACACCAAACCCAGACCCAGATCCAAAACCAGATCCAGATCCAAAACCAGAACCAGAACCAACAGATCCAGATTCTCCCAAATCATTTGAAGAAAATGTGGTTATTTCTGATGTGTCAGAATCTTATGAAGATATGATTTCACGTGAAGTAGAAAATGAAATCAATGAAGAATGGCATAATACAAGCCGATATAATGTGTTTAAATTTGGTAAATTATGGTTGGCTAGATGAAGAATTAGAAAAAAAAGGATTAAAGAAATGAAGAAATGATACCAAAGGACTCCTTTTACAAGTAATTGATTAATTAATTCAGAAATGAGTGCACAGGCTGCACGTCATGATTTAGAAGAGAGTTTACAATCAAAGTGATTATCCCGCGATGCATTCTGAAAAATAGAAAGGAAGACTTTGATTGCATGAAATGAATCAGAAGAGTTTTATGAAACTGAAAGATGAAAAGAGTTTAAAGAAATGTGTCAAGAATATGTAGCAGGAACTATTTCTCAAATAGAGTTCCAAAATAAATTTAATAAATTTGTACAAGATAAACTATGATTGCCTAAAGAACAACAATTCGTCGCTACTAATGTTTTAGAAAAATTAGATGCAATCAAAAATGATAATATGTTATTAAATTCAATTACAACAGATTTAAGCTCATATTTAAATGATCACGACCAATCACATTTTGATGCAATACGTAAAAAAATCGATGATGATTTCAAAAAATATAAAAGAGATCCAAGATTTAGAAAAGAAATTCTGAATATTTTGTGAAATACACAATGATTGTCAAAAGAAGAGTTAGATGAAAAAATCAATAAATTTATTAAACATGAAAAGGCATTAGCAAAAATGTCTACTCAGAATTTAAAAATTAAATTGGATTTACTTACGAATGGTAAATGAGCATACCAAACTAACAATAAAGATCGTGAAAATCGACTATATAAATTCGGACATAAATTGGATAAAATGCCTCGATGGTGACAAACTCTTACAATCGCATGAATAAGTGCATCATGAATCGCTGTATGATTGTTGTGATGATCCGCTTTAGCTGCTACTGCGACTATGTCCGGTCTAGTTTGAGCTAAAAACTTCATCAAAAAATGGACACATCATACAAAAGAACAAAACACATATGAAAAGAATTTGACAAGAGATTATGAGAAAGAAATTGCTAAAATGAAAAAACGAGAAAAAATAAGCACAGAAAAAGATAGTAATGGTAAATATACACATTCATGGTTTAAGCGTTATAAAGCAAAAAGAGAACTTGAGTTATACGGAAAGACAACACAGGCAGAACTTCAGAATGAATCTACATGAAATACAAAAGAGATTTCTACTATAATATTTGGATTATTAGATAATTATGACTCACTTGAGCCTGATGAAAAAAATGCGTTAAATTGCACTCTTTTGGATGCGAAAGCAAGACTCGAAACTTACTGGGATTTGTGACATAATTTCTTGAAATCAAAAGATAAAAATTTGATTGAAAAAGATTTTTACGATTTAGAGAATGCACTTAATCTAAGTGCTAATCGTATTTTGGGTTCATGAGCAACATTAAAAGATCTTTCTTTAATAAGTGCATATGATGAATCTTGAGCTGTAAATTACAACGATTTACTAAAATTATATAAAAAAGATTATAATTCAGCGACTAAAAAATTTAAATGAGAAAGAGCATGGTTAGCTACTAAATGGTGATTGTGAACAGCTGCCTTTACATTTGGAACAGCTGCTGCCACTCAAGCAATTACTCATACTGGAATGTTTGCAAAAGATGCTGTTGCAGCTACTCCATGAACTCCAGATAGTCATGAAACATTTACTTCAAATGCAAGAGATCACTATGGTCTATGAAAATGGGAAACAGATAATAGTGAAATTTTCAGAACAGCACAGGATAATATTTCCAACTTGGATCCTTCTTCATCAGTTAGAGTGCATTTATCATCATGAACTGATGGAACACAAATTGCTTCAGGAAGTCCTATATTAAATCATAGAACTTATGAAGCAGAATTGAATGAGACAATACAGGCTCTAAGACAATCAAATATTAGTAATAAAACTGAAATAATACAACATTTGGAAGATTGATTGCCAACTAGTTGATTTACAAATCATACATTATATTCTATGAGAGATCTTAATGCAATTGAGCAAATAGCTACATGATCCTGAAACTTTAGTTGAAAAATGGAGTTTGTGCATGATGTCGCAAGTTGACTTGACTGACAAATAGCTCACGATGCATGAGCTAGATTTACTAACGCAGTTATTGAAATTACTAACACAATACCTGGTAATCCATGAACAGATGCTGTTGATGCTGGAAAAAAACGATTAGTGGTAGGATTGCCTTGGTTCTCCAATACATTTAAAAGAAAAAATGAGGAAGAAAGCGTAAGTGGGCCAGATAATCAACCAAGAAATAAGCCAGGTGATCAACCAAAGGATAATCCAGACAAGCCAAAACATAAACCAGGTCAACCAGAAGGACCAGCAAAATGACCCAGTAAGGGGCCATGAGTAATATTACCTCCTGTAAAAATAGATGATCCATCAGGGCCTACAATAGAGCAACCACCTAGAAAAACTATTAAATGAAAAGTAAAATGAGTGGTTACAAGGTGACATCCAATAAATATTACTAATGATAAATGAGAGACAATACTTGCTGATGTAGATGATTTATGAACAAAATATCCTTGAGATTGACAGCTATTGCCTCCTAGGGATGCTGCCAAACAGTTTCTTTGATATTGGAAAGAATGAAAACGTAATCATTTTACAAAGGAAGACTTAAATAACTTATCAGAATTAAATTGAGATGATGATGCACAAATAAAATATCTTGAATCACAAATTATACACGATAGAGAGACTATAGAAAATAGTCAGACTATGGAAAAATTTAATAAAAGCAAAGAAGTTTCAAAAGATTGGATAAAAAAGTTCTTACCGGCAATTGTATGAAGTGTTGATGCTGAATTATTAAATGATTTTTTGTCAGATGATAGAATTCATGTAGTATCAGATCGTGACTATCTTGGCCTTACTGGCTCAGTATCAAGTAGTTGATGTTTTAGAAATTTAGACGGAGACATATACATTAGATATAGTTATATACAGCAAACAGAGCACAATGATATTAATAGTAATGGTTGAAGATATGGAGGATTTGACCGGCATTCAGTATTAATACATGAAATGATACACTCCATGAGTGCAATGAATTATTTCGTATCTGACGACAATGGAACATTAAAATATGATCAAAGAAGAATTTGACTTCGTCACATACTAAGGGATAAAAACTGAAAGCTTTTGTGAGAAATGTGACGTTCAATGAATGAGGCTGCAACAGAATCATTATCATGGGAGATATTATCAAGATGATTTAATTCATTTAAGCCACCTCTTGACATAAGTTACCTTAAAGACACATGTATAGCATATAAAGGCTTTATTGATGTTATTGACCAATTACAAGAAATTGATGGTATAAAACATGAAAATCTTTGGAAAGCTATGCTTATCAGAAAAAGAGCAAAAGATAAGTCTGTGGAGTGGAATACACCTTTATTTGAACTTATGTCAAAAGTAAATTGAAGGGAGGAAAATAATTGACATGTAAGATACATAAGACCAGATTATTATGACTTAATTTCAGAAAGTATGGATTTTGCACATGATGTATTTAATGAAAAAGTAAAGAGGAATACTCCTGCTAACTTTGAAACTAAATGGATAGTTGATTTTATAACAAAAAAAGATATCAATATACTGAAAGACTATGTGAGATCTCAACACAAAACATTGCGTGACGTATTTGACAAATCATACAAATCATTACTTACAGAGGATTGAAATGATTTCAAAAAAGATATTTTAGATACTTATAATTGAAAATAGATTGAAATACATAAAGTATCACATAATATAAATCGACATATTTAATTTATAAAAACAAAAAATGATGAATATCGAACAAGAACAATTTTTAAACGATACCCTCGTTATGGCGGGATTTAATCCTGAAGAGGATGATTTTGATATGCTAAAGGAAGATATGCGTCCAATTTTAGAAGAATATATTGAACTTAATTTGTATAAGTTCTTAAACGAAGAACAAAGAGCGGAATACGATAAATTAAGGAAGGAAGATTGAGATTTAGACTTTTTTAAGGATAAAATTGCAAATTTTGATAACATTTTAGCAAGATTGTATATGGATTGGCAAAAAGAATATTTAGCAAACTTTCAAGAAGATTCAGAATAATAGTTAATAGTTATAAAATATAAATCCTGTCACAATTACAGCAGGATTTTTTTTATTTTTCCATCTTTACTTTACTTTTCAAAACATTATCATAAAAAGATGTAATCTATTGACTAGTGACTGATAGCTAGCGACTGAAAATTTTATGAAATAAAATTTTCCCATGCACTGAATTTACAACCCATACGACTTCTATTTTAACAAAGCTAAACAAGAGTGATACAAAGCTCGTAGTGCTTTTAAGTTAGAAGAAATTCAAGAAAAATTCAAAATAATAGACAAAAATACACACAAAGTACTCGATATTGGTTGTGCACCTGGAAGTTGGATGCAATATACTCATTCATTACTCCAAAAAATGAATGTAAAAGATTTTTCAATCATTTGATTTGATATCAAGGAAAGTACTGTAAATTTGCCAAATGTACATCCTTATGTCCAAGATATCACAAAAATTGAAAAAGTTGAAAAAATATTACAAGACGAATGAATTATTCCTTATGATCCAGAAGTAAAAAATTCATGAGTAGACTTCATTCAGTCGGATATGGCACCAAATACAGTATGACATAAATCTGTAGATGCACTTCGTTCAGTATGATTGCTCGAAGAAACCTTGCGAATTTACAAAAAATATTTAAAACCAAATTGAAGATTTGCTATCAAAATTTTTATGTGACCTGGATTCCAAGAATTTGTAGCAGATCTAAAACAACATTTTGGAGGTAAAAATATAAAAGTATTCAAACCAAAGGCTTGTCGTGCAATATCAAAAGAAACATACATAGTGAAAGTTACTAGTCTCTAATTGTTGTTATTGTGTCATCCTGAACGAAGTGAAGGATATAAATTTATATACGAAATTGTTTATATGAATACTTATTATGTTTATATATTGGCAACAAAAAATAATAAATTAGTTTATATTTGAGTTACAAATAATTTAGAAAGGAGACTTTACGAGCATAAAAATAAAATAATTGAATGATTTACAAGTAAATATAATATAAATAAACTTGTATATTACGAAGAAACATCTAGTATAAAAGATGCGATAGCTAGAGAAAAAGAATTAAAATGACGATTAAGAGTAAAGAAAAATAAGTTAATAGAATCTATGAATAAAGATTGGTGTGATTTGGCAGAAAATCGATAAATTATATTCATCTTTTCAATAATTACATGTCGTTCAGAATGCCTCGCCATTCTGAACGAAGTGAAGAATATAAAGTAAATGCTGGGATAAAGATTTTAACTATATCCTTCGTTGCACTCAGGATGACATAGAATTCATTTAGAATGATAAATAATTAAAAAATTTTATTTCATAAAATTTTTCCATGAAAATCTGAATAGTTTGATTACCAAATGTCTGAAAATCAACATTGTTTAATGCTCTGACAAATTCGTACTCTGCACCTGCAGAAAATTTTCCATTTTGTACAATCGAACCAAATATTGGTATCGTAGATGTCAAAGATCCTAGAGTGGAAAAATTAGCAGAACTTTCAAATAGCAAGAAAACCGTTTTTGCAAATATTGAATTTGTAGATATTGCCGGACTTGTCCGCTGAGCAGGGAAATGAGAATGACTTGGAAACCAATTTTTGGCAAACATCCGTGAAGTTGATGCAATTGTCCAAGTTCTTCGTTATTTCAAAGATAGTGATGTTGTACATGTGGAATGAGAAGTTGATCCAGTTAGAGATGTAGAAATTATAAATTCAGAATTGGCTTTTTCAGATTTGGAAAGAATAGATAGAATTTTGCCATGATTACAAAAAAGAGCACAAAGCACATGAGATAAATTTGTAAAAAGAGAGGCTGAAGTTTTGGCAAAAATACAAAAAACATTGGAAGAGTGAAAATTGGCAAATGCTATCAAAGATGAATTCACTCCAGATGATGAAAAAATGCTAAAAACATACTGATTCCTTACATTGAAACCATTTATCTATGCACTAAATGTATGACAAGACGATATAAAAAATAAAGAAGCAATTCAAGCAGAATTCCAGGCAAAATTGAACGCACCAGTTGTGATTGTTTGTGCAAAAATTGAATCTGAAATGATGTGAATGTCAAAAGAAGAAAAGCTCGAATTCCAGACAGAGCTTTTGGAAATTCAAGACAGTTCAAAAATACCGACATTGGACGATTTGATTTGATTGGCCTTTGATACTGTAGGGCTTATGTACTATTTCACTACAGGAGAGAAAGAGACAAAAGCTTGGACAATCAAAAAATGATCCACAGCTCCACAAGCAGCTGGAGCAATTCATACAGATTTTGAGAGATGATTCATCAAAGCAGAAGTAATAAATTACGATGAATTTGTAGAATTGTGATCTTGGCCAAAAGCAAAAGAAAAGTGAAAAGTAAGACTTGAATGAAAAGACTATATCGTGCAAGATTGAGATATTATGATATTTAAATTTAATGTATAATATATTGACTTTTGATAATATTTCTATATAATAACTTCTGTTATTAAAAACAGATAAACCTAACATAAAAATAAAGAAAGGAATAATCTATGGAAAAATGGAAAAAACATGTACTCATCGAAGGGATTGTCACATTGTTTGTTGCATCAATTTTGTTTTTCGCAGCTTACTTTGTGAAGTTACAGATTTTACTCTATCTCGGATCGTCTTTTTTTGGTGGTTCAATTGGCATTTTCTTGGGTTTGATTCAAGATTCTGTCGCTAGCCGTAGAAAAAATGAAAAAGAAGAGGTAGACTACGAATGAATAGATCAGAATGCAAATTAAGTGCTATTTTAGGGGTTCCTAGATAGCACTTTTTTAAAGATTTTTTGCAAAAAAATTTTGGTCAATTTTTGCTTGACATTGATATTTCAATAATTATATATTATTGTGTCAAATGTAAAAAATTACATTCGTGTTTCTATTATTGCTATTTTATACCTTAACCGGAAAATAAATGAATTTCCACGTAAAAATGGACGATAAAAAAATTAAGGTAGATATCGAGTCTACAAATTTAAAAGACATACTAATATACTGCAAACCAAAAGAGAGACTTGTCCTCATGAAAAAGTTCGGATTAAACTGAGAAAAGTGAGTTCCTCTTCAAAGGATATGAAAGGAATACAATTTAACTAGGGAAAGAATTAGACAAATAGAAACACAAGCCCTTATGAGATTCAGGAGGTTGATCGTATGAAATCAGACATATATGGAGGTTTTGCAAGAAGCAAAAAAGATTTTGGATGCTCAATGATGATTTTTAGTAGAGGATTCGTTGGTATCTAAATTAGTAAACAAAGATATGTTTAAATTTACTAGAGAAGAATTGAAATTAATATTGATATCTGATTTCGATGTATCGTATTTAAAGAGAAATAAATTCATATATAAATCGTTCTATTTGGAGCCTTTGTACGAAGATCTTTTGACTAAAATGACATTGTATATACAAGATTATTTCACAAAGAGATGATCTTCACAAGATATATATGAATTCATTGGATACCTAAAAGAAAATTTCTCAAAAGATTTCAAAGAGATAGCTTATCTAAAAAATGATTTGTTTTACATAAACTTCTTTGAGTCAATTAGAGATATGTCTGTATTTGATTGAAAGATTGGATTGCCAGAATTTGAAGATGTAAATCCAAAGACAATCAAATTAAAAATATTGTATACAATGAGGAGAATCAATAAACCAATTCATTATCAAGAACTACCTGCAAAAATTATGGAATGGTTCCCTCAAAAATCAGTGAAAATAAACACAGTTCACAACGAGTTGGTAAAAAATAATGATATATTTGTAAACTTATGATTATGAATTTACGGATTAAAAGAACGATGATATGAATGAGGACAGGTAAAAGATATCTTGGTCAGAATATTTGAAAAACATGGTAGAGCTATGAATGTAAAGGAATTGTGCAAAGAAATGTTGAAAGAGAAAATGGTTAGTCCAAACACAGTTATGTTGAATTTACAGAAATATAAAGATTTGTTTGTTAGAGTAGAAAAGTGAGTTTATGATCTTAAAAAATAGTTGGTAATAATATAAAATACAAAAAGATCGTGAGTCGAAAAGTTCACGATTTTTTTGATAAAAAACTTGTCATTTTCGAATTTATGCCGCTATGCGGTATTTATGCTGCTATGCAGTATTTATGCCGCTATGCAGTATTTATGCCGCTATGCGGTACGAATGTGAAAAATCCATCGTAATATATTTATAGATTTCTCACCCCATGGGTTCGAAATGACACAGGCTCTTATATTCCCATTAATCCCATAAAGAAAGATGGACTAGCTTGGAAAGCTAATACTAGTATTGAAATTATAAGCAAGATTCATCATTCAAGTCTAGTGAGTTTCCGACCTCTCCTCATCAACAGTACTACCAATAGCATTGTGAAAAATAATAGCAAAAATGAAAATGATGTATCTTGCATCAAATGTCATCGTCACGTACAATCTCCAGAAGATAGCAGACAAATAGGCGTCAAAGTAATTGGAGTGATTGTGGCACTTATTCAGATAATTCAAAGTGTGTTAAAAATATTTGATCATACTAAATTTCCGATTCACATATCGTATCTTTTTTTTAAAATTGATGTAATTGTAGTAGCTAATTCTGGTAAACTAGTTCCTGCTGCGATTATTGTGGCTCAGATAGCCCATTGCGACATTCAGAATATTTCTGCGATGTAAACAGCAGAATCTACCACTACATCTGATGATAATATTAAAAGTCATAGACTTGCTAGCAATTTACTTACATTTAATAACATTCAATTTGATCACTTTTTTTTCCGTACAAAGAGAGATAAAACAAATAAAACAACCAAGACACAAAGAAAAATTAGATTAAATGTTCCGATTCAAAAAGATATATCAAATGATGCAGGCTCAGATCATACTGAGATATTTAACACAGAAAGTACTATGATACAGATCAATAAATAAATGAAATTCTTTAATTTTGGAGCTGGCTCCTCTGTGTCTTCTTCAGTTGGTGCTTCTTTTTTTATCCATAAATATCAATTGTAAGCTACTAATAAGCAAAGTAAAAGTATTCCATTTCGTCTATAAACCTCTCCATTTCGTAACATTCAAAAAATCAAAGCTGTGATTATCAAAAGAAACAATCAATCTCTAAACACTAATTTTTTTGGTATTAACACAGGCACAGCCAATGCTGAGATTCACAAAATAATTCATAAATTAAAAATATTTGATCAAATAATATTTCAAATTGATAATGATCAACTATCATTTATAGCAGCCATTGCTGATAGGAACAATTCTGGTGCAGATGTTCAAATAGCCAAAATTGTTAGTCCAATGAACAATGGAGACAATTTGAAATATTTAGCGATTCTGACACTAGAATTTACTAATTTGTCTGCTGAGAATCATAGCAAGAATAATCAAACAATTAACAAAATAATGGCTCGAATCATTTCAAAATTTATATATTTAAAATATATCACATTAAGCTTATTATTTTGTTATGTAAAAGCAATAGAAAAATTTATTCATTAGTGTCTTGTGTATCTGGTTGAACGGTGTTTGTTCAAGTATCATTATCTGTGTTTTCGGTATTGTCTTCATCGTCCTGGATTGTTCAACCGAGTCTTGCTCAGATTTCAGCATCAACAAATTCTCTCTTTCTTCAATATTTTTTTGCAGAATATTCTTTCAGAATTGGTACTATTTTATCGTTTTTATAGTCTTTTGTATAAATGGCATTCATACTAAATGGACGAGTTGTCGCATTATCAATATTTAGTTTAATATATGCTTTATAGTTTGCAATTCATGTAATATCTCAAGCTCAAAGTACTGGTTGGTATTCTTTTTCCAAAAATTCTGCATCTGGAGCACCAACCTTGAATGACATCATTGTTCAGACGTTACCAAATACAGCTGATTTTACATCTCATTTTCATCATTCAGATTTATTCAAACCTTGTCCTGCTTCCAACTGTGCGATATATTGGTGAGCCATGATTAGACAGAGCCTATATTTTCTGGCCTCAGACAAGATGTCTGCAAATGTTCATGATACGAAGTTTTGGAATTCATCGACATATAAATAAAAGTCTTTTCTGTCTTTCTCTGGCATTTTTGCACGTCCCATGGCTGCATTGTAAATTTTTGATACCAAAATCATTCAAAGTAACTGAGCATTGATATCTCAGATCTTTCACTTTGATAAACTAATCAATAATATTTTTTGGTTATTCATGACATCTTCTATATTAAATGCTGATTTCGTCTGTCAAATGATATTCCTGATAAGTCTATTTGTATTAAATGATACGAATTTAGATGAAAAATATGGTATAATCTCTGCTTTTTCTCTATCTCACATGGCATTATATGTTTTTTCCCAGAAATTTCTTACAGTAGGATTTTTTACAAGTGAAGTTTTGTATTCTCTATATCATTCATCTGTAAATAATCTTGTAATATCCAAAATTGTTGGTCTATCTTCAAAATCTTCCAATACTGTCAAACTTCAGTATTTAAAATATTCTTGAATACGAGGACCAAAAATCTCTGGACCAAACATTTTCAAAAATATTTCTGTAGCATCATTTACTGTCCTATCTGCTTCATCAATATTATTGATTTCATATAAATTTAATCACATTGGTCTATCTTCATCTCATGCATCGAAAAAAATCACATCTTTTGCTCTTTCTTTTGGTACATAATGAAGAAGATCTTCTACCAAATCTCAGTGTGGATCAATTACACATAATCAATCTCAATTCCACATATCTTGTCTTGCTAATGTCTGCAAAAATACTGATTTTCAGGTTCATGATTTTCAAATACAGTAATGATGTCTTGTCCTATCTTCTCTTTTTATGTAGACTGGTGAATATTTGTTTCTGTAAATATTTACTCATAACAATATTCATTCTTTGAAAACTTTGTATCCGTACACTTCTTTTTGTTTTTGTTCTTTTACAAATTTATCTCAGTTCTTTTCTACTATTTCTTTTCAATCTAATTCTTCCTCTTTATATTTACTGATTGGTACCAGCTCATCTTCAGTGACTGTTTTTTTTCATACTGCTCGATGATTTTTATCTTCTTCCAATACTTTTGATAAATTTCATCATTTGTATTTTTCGGCTAGTTGTCCACTAATTACATAGTCTGTAACACTATCTTGAGAAAATGTAGGTAAATTTGATGGTGCTGCTACTACTTTATACTGCATCCATTCAATAGAATTTGAACGATTATAAGTATAATCTGGGAGATGAAACAAAGACGTTAGCTCTCAAGTAGTAAATACATTTGATTTGTAAAATAAATTAGTTAGTCAATAACTAGCAGCTAACGACCATAGTGGTTTAGACACAAATCATAAAAATGAAGCTTTGTTTACCAAATGTTCTAATTCATTTCAATATTCATCTGTATAGACACTGAATGCTCAGATTAAGTTTTCCATATTTGATTGGATTCTACTTTCTTCATCAGACGATGTTATCAAAATTAATCAAGATTCAAAAGCTGGACATCATGCTTCTTCTCACATATCATTCAATGTGTCTTCTTGAGCTTTCACCATACGAACCATGGTAACATCATCAGCATTTTTTCATTTTGGTCATTCACCTGAAAACATGAGTTTAAAAAACTTTTTAAATCATGAAAAAATCTTTCATCAAATAGATGTTGGAGTAATGTCTAAATTTTTATATAATCTATCTATTTTTTTCTTGGCTTGTTCATTCCAATCGTCTCATAAAGGTTTAATATTTAGCATAACTGTTGCTGTGTCGTATTTTGATATGTTTCAAATAGCATCAATGATATTGTTTATAGGATCATCACTTAATTTTTTATATAATTTCAGTGTGTAAACATCATCTTTTTCCGTTTGTAATGGCATTATTTTATAATGTCTCTTTTTGAAAATGCGTGGTTCATTGACAATCTCTATTGAACTATCTGGATATTGTGCTCAAATAGATCATTCAATTAATGTTTTGTATTCTGGGTAACATCATATTATGAAATTTAATACTCCATCCACATAGTGATACATCAAAGTTATTCTTGGTTTTCTGAAAAATTTGTACATTAATTTATCTTTCCAATTTAGTTTTCATAATTTTTTTAGGTTTGTGTATACTTGAGACATTCTTCATATTTTTTCTTTCATATCTTTTGCTATTTCTTTTGCTTGTTCGCGGTCTGTTTTACTATCTCATCTCGGTAATAATACTTTCATGTAAATCATTCTACCATGATTTAAAAATGCATATCACCATCTAAAGCATCGTTTGCATATTTTTTTGATGATGCATAATAATAATATTATCAGTAGTATCATCAAAACTCGATAAAAAAATCATTTTCATTCTTTTTTATTTGATATATTTGGAATAATAGGCGTTGTTTGGCTCGATTCTGTGCTTGCGGCATTATGTGCTTTTTGCTGGTTTATCTCAGATTCATCTGTCTGTTGTCCAGAAATTTGTCAGTTAATGTCAATGTTTTTGAGAAAATTATTTAATGCTATAGAACTTTTTCAAAAATATGAAAAACATTCATCACTATTATTTCATCGAGCAATATTTTTTAAAGCTGATGGACTATCTCTTAGTGATTCGTTTGATATATACTGATTAGCTATAAGTTCTTCGCATTCTTGTTGTGTTATCATATTTTCACTCATAAATAAAAAAATACATATATATTATATGTAAAAATTTTTTATAGTCAAAAAAATGGTTATTTTTTTGGAAGTACATATTGCCTTTTTTGAAAAATATTACAATCGTAGGCAATCGCTAATTTTTTTGTTTTGAAATTCTATGATATCGTTTTGTTCAATAATTCATTTTTTGTTTAATAAATCTAAGAAATTTTTAAAAATTTCAACTGTGACTTTCGTGTCTCACATAGCTCTATGAGCATGTTCATTTTTTAATCAAAAATAATCACAAATTGTTCATAAATTTTTTTTTGGTAATTCTGGGAGTAGCCTATTAGCTAGTTTTCTGGTACAGAGATAATTATTTTCTATCCATATTCATGTATTATAGTATATGTTTTCCGATATAAATCAATAATCAAAATTCGCATTATGGGCAACGATTATGTCATCTTGTATGAATTCAAGAAAATTTGGAATAATATCACAAAATTTGGGGGCATTCGAGACCATTTCATTTGTGATTCATGTCAATTTTGTTATTTCGGTTGGGATGTTTCTTTCTGGGTTTACTAAAGTTTGAAATTCTCATAAAATATTTTTTCAGTCAAATTTTATTGCTGCTATTTCTGTTATTTTGTGTTTAAATTTTGATAATCAAGTTGTCTCTATATCTAAAACAGTATAATTCATGAGATTAATTAATAATTAAAAATTAATAATTTATGATTTTGTAAAATTATCATTAATAATTAAAAATATTACTTCATTCTTCATTATTGATTCTTCATTCTTAATTATTTTTTAGTATTTCTAATAATTTTTCTTTGTCATTTCGTTTCCTTGTTCAGAAATTTGTTCGTTGGATTGGCTCATGTCATTTTCAAGCTAACATGACGATATCTCCTGGTTTCGCAATTTGAGTAGCAAATTTTATTGCCAAATATCTTTCTGGTATTATGTACAATTTTTTCTTCATTTCATCTTCTTTTTGTATTTCTTGGGTAAGTTGCTTTAAAATATTTAATCTATTTTCTGTATCAGGATCATCATCAGTAGCGATTACGATATCTGCGAATTTTCATCATAATCTACCCATTTCAGGTCTTTTAAGTTTGTCTCTGTTTCATGGAGCTCAAAAAACCAAAATCAATTTATTTTCTCATTTTTGTCTATGCAAAAAGCGGAGTGTTTTATCTAATGCATCTGGATCATGAGCGAAATCAATAAAATAATAAACTCAATTATGTTCTACTTTTTCCATCCTACCACTAACTCATGTAAATCCAGATAAAGAAGATATACAATCTCTGATATCTAA
Source organism: uncultured bacterium (assembly GCA_937906635.1). Taxonomy (GTDB): domain Bacteria; phylum Patescibacteriota; class Gracilibacteria; order Absconditabacterales; family Absconditicoccaceae; genus JALOAF01. Next base: position 21,742 of record CALCYP010000073.1, read on the forward strand.
TCATATTTGGATTCATACACTCAATGCTGCTAAATAATTATAAATATTATAATTTCATAAAAGATATGTCTTTGTCGGATATCTATTTCAGAGGTATATTATATCAAATGTGGTTTCACGAGTATTATCTACTATATTTTCTGCTCTAATAGTTGAAGAATTTTGTAGTCCAAAAGTCATTTTTTTATCGAATGCTAATTCATTGTATCGTTCTTTTCATATTTTGTCGTCGGATGGAAATGTTGCATATTTTGTGTTTTTTCAATTTCCTAATACATATTTAAATAGCTTTTTTTTTGCTAAAGCATAATCGTCCATATTTTTGTGATAATCAAGATGATCTCTGGTTATGTTTGTCAGTACGGCATAATCAAATTTTATACCTTCAAATCTATTTTGGTCTAGTCATTGAGATGATGCCTCTAATATTGCAATTTTACATCATTGATTTTTTGCATCGGCTAATATTCATTGCAACTGATATACATCCAAAGATGTCATTTTTTTGTCGTTTACCATAGTCTTATTTCATATTTTTATACATGCTGTGCTGATCATCACTGTAGGTCATACAAGGTCATTAAACAATTTGTGTAACATATTTACGGTCGTCGTTTTTCAATTTGTTCAAGTAACTCCAACTATGAAAAAATCTTTTGAAGGATTTCAATTTATAAAATTGGCAAGTTTTCAATTTGTTTTTTTCCATAATTGATATATGAAACTGTTTTTAAATGAATTATAAAATTTTTCGTATCATATAATCTTTTTTATAAATTTTTTCATCAAAACATAATTTCTAGTAAAACATATCTTTATTATATTGAATTGATGTTGATTTACAATTCTATTTTTTTGATAAAAAAGTATTCAAAAATTTGACAAAATGAATCGTTTTGATTATAATTGATACGTAACTTTTATATAATTATATTACAATATGGTAGAAAAATGACATGATTGAATGAGTAGAAGCTTCCCAGCTATACCCGAAGATTCCGTATTTCATGAATCAAATTGATGAAATTTTGAAGATGATCAATATCTTTCTTTTTTATTTCATTTAATGGTGGAGTATGATGCATCTGATATTTATATCACATATTGAGAGACTCCAGTTTTGAGAGTAGAACAGGAAGCATTAAGAGTCCAATGAGCATTAAAAATGACTGATGAAATGTTGATGAATTTTTTTAATATATTGGTGAGTGAAGAAGATAAAGAAGTTTTTGAACATGAACAGAGTGTCGATTTATGATATTCTTTACACTGAAGACGTTATAGGGTTAATGTAAGTAAACAAAGATGACACATCATGATTGTTGCGAGATTGCTGGCAGAAAAAGTTCCAACAATAGATGAAATGTGATTGCCACCTATTTTAAAAAAATTAGCACATACTTCGTGATGAATAATATTTTTGTCATGACCAACTTGATCAGGTAAGTCAACTACGTTGGCGGCTATGGTTGAAGAATTAAATCAAACGAGATATAAACATATTATCACGATAGAAGATCCTATAGAATATGTTTTTGAGCCAAAAATGTGTGTATTTGAGCAGAAACAATTGTGAAAAGATATTGTAAGTTTTGCTTCAGCTATGAAATATGCTGTAAGACAAAGACCTGATGTGGTGTTGTTTTGAGAGATTAGAGACCCAGATAGTGTGAGGTATGCAATGTCATTGGCGGAAACAGGACATTTGGTATTGACTACTGTGCATTCAAGATCGGCAGAACAAGCTATAAATAGGATAGTTTCCATGTTTCCGACTGATGAACAACCACAAATTCAAAATCATTTAGCAGAAAATATGATAGCGATTATTATCCAAAAACTTGTGAAAAAAGCTAAGGGCCATGGAGTAGTTGCAGTACATGAAATCTTATTGAATAATACTCCTGTAGCAAATACAATTAGAGATAATAAATTGAATCAAATAGATAATGTGATATTTACAAATAGAAAATATGGAATGCAACTTTTGGATGATTGTTTAGTTGAGCATATCGTAAAATGAGATATATCTTATCAAACTGCTATGGAAAATGCACGTGATCAATGAGCAATAAAAAGATGATTGGAACAACTATGATTGAAAGTCGTAAGTTAATTTTTTAGATATCGGGCTGCTATTATTGCTGCTGTTTCTGTCCTAAGGACGGTATCTCCCAATGATACCGTTTTTATTTTTTCTCCAAATTTTTTGTAATCATTTTCAGTGAGTCATCATTCTGGTCCGATGATTCATAGAGTGTCTTTTGTCGTTCAGATGTCTTTTGTATTGTATTCAGATTTATCAAATACAATGACTTCTTTTCATTCTATTATTTTTGAAATATCTTTTTCAAATGTTATTTTTGGCAATTGTCGTCATCGAGATTGTTCGATGGCTTCTTTTGCAATTTTATTTATCCTTTCTAGTTTCTTTTCATTTCGCTGTCTAATAATTGATCTCTCACTTGGCCAAAAGTAAATATTTTTTATCCCAATTTCACTCAGTTTTTGGACTATCATCTCCATTTTATCTCGCTTGTTTGACATGGCAATAGCTATTCAAATTTCACTTATTTCTTTTGGATGCTCAATAGATTCTACTACTTTTCAAAAAATATTTTTATCATCTCGATCTGAAATTTCTGTTTTGTATCTCATATTTCCATTTTGAACAAAAAACGAATCTCAAATCTTCATCCTCAAAACTTTCCTAATTTGATTTAGTATTTCTTGGTTTGAAATTTTAATATTTTCTCATTGCCTTTCAAAGTCTGCGATGAATAACTGCATGGGAATAATGAAGAACTAAGAATTAAAAATTAATAAATTTTGAGGTTGTTTATTATATTTTTTTATCGTAGAAAAACAAATTAAAATTTTATTGTATTTTTTGTGAATTTGTATAACAACAAAGTATTATTTTCTTTTATTTTTGTGATTTATAAAAATGACAGAAGTAAAAAAAGTATTGATGGTCATCGCAAATGACTGATTTCAAGATCATGAATTTTGAGTTTCATTCGCTGTGTTTCATGATGCAGGATTGGATATTACAATCGCAGCAGGTGAAAAATGAGAATGTAGAGGAGTCTTTTGAGCAAGGACTGTCGCAGATGTAGATTTGTTCTTTGCAGATGCTACAAAGTACGATATGGTAGTCTTTATATGATGAGGATGAGCATATACTCAATACTTTCACGACAAAGCTTATCTGAAATTAGCAAGAGATGCAAAGAAAGTATGAGCAATATGTATTGCCCCAATGATTGTGAGTGAAAGTGGAATCTTTAATGGGAAAACTGTTACCTGATGGGATCAAGATGGAGTACAAAGAAGATTTGTTGAGAAAAATTGATGATTTTGGTCTGATGAATCTGTGGTCGTTTGCTGAAATATAGTTACATGAGATTGACCAGATGCTGCAGAGGAATTTGCAAAGAAATGTGTTGAGTTGCTTTGCAACAGCTAATAGTCTATAGCTCATAGCTAATAGTTAGTAACTATAAATATCTTTTGCTATCAGCCATCGACTATCAGCTATTAGCCATTTTATATTGTCGGAATTTATATGTTGAGCGATAAGTATAGGTATGTTGCTATGGATTTTGAGACAACATGATTAGATGTCTCAAAGGATGAAGCAATACAGATATGAATAGTAGAGATAGATGTGAATTGAAATATTGTAAATCAATACAAATCTTTTTTGAAACCTGAAAAAAATATTTCTGAATTAAAAAGTTTAGTAGCGTATATTACATGAATTTCGCTTGATGATATACAATCTGCGCCAAGTATTTTCCAAGTACAGGATGAAATTTTGAAATTTTTTTGAGAGAATACAATAGTGATTGGACACAATATAGAGTTTGATATAAATTTTTTGAAAAAATATTTTCCTGATGTGAAATATTTTGATAGTATTGATACTTTTTATTTAGCTCAAAATTTAATTCATTATCCATTGAGTTATGCTTTGGATGTGTTAGTAGAATCTTTAATGACAAATAAAATTTTCAAAGATTTTTTCCTAAAATTACATTGATGAGAGGAGTATGATGAAAATAATATCCACGATTGATTGTATGATTCTCAAAACGCATTGGTATTATTTATGTATGAGATAGACCGTATTGGTACATTGTTTTCTAAATATCCTGTATTAAACAATTTTTTGGATAAAAATATTTGATTGTATCATAAAATTTTAAATTATCAAGCAGACCGGGCCAAAGGTGGAAATGAAAAAATTTCTGTACCTGCTCTGAAAAAACAATTACCATGAAGTAAAACTTTGAAAACCAAACAAGATATTGTCTTGAAAAATTATAAAATTTGAGAAAGATATTTTGTCTGAAATGTCGACTTGAGTCAACTTGTGATGTCGTTAGTCTCATGAAATAAAGACATAATTATGTCTTTTGCAAGTGTGGCAAAATTAAATATTGTGAAAAATATTTTGAATGATGCATGAATCAAAAATATTGGTTTTGCAAAAGGATATGCCACTATAAATCAGACAAAATTCTCCAGATTTTTGAATAAAGGTACTTTTTCAGACAATGAATTTTTGTTTATCATAAAATATTTTTCTATTTTGATGAATGAATGATCTGTGATTGAGTTGAACACAAAAGCAGATTACAAGATACATTATTATATCCAGGATGAAAAAAAGTTTGAGAAATATCCAGTAGTACTTACTACTCATTGATGATTGTATACTATACTACAAGAGCAAGCTCATAAATATAGAAATTATGATGTATGTTTCTTTGATACGGAAATGCGATATAAGTGATACAATGAATATTTATCAAAACCATGTGATTTGTATTCCATATTAAATTTTTTGGAGATACTATTTTACAAATATTCTCTTGATGAACAGCAAGATGCTATTGATGTATTGGAGAGATTTGCTAGATTTTTTGAAGTATTTATGTGAGTCTTATTTTCTGAGACCAAGCAACTTTTTGTAAATAATCCTGAAACAAAAGTAACTGTAAATCCAATACTTGAAAATATAAATTTTTATGAAACTAATAAGTTAGTTTTGCAATTTCCAGATTACAAATCATTACTTCAAGAGTGTCTGGATGATGGAGATTTTCAAGCACTATGGACGAAAATAGATCAATTGTTTACCATCCTGACATGACTTGTCGATGTGCAAAAAATAATGTATAATCAATCTGATTTCTATTTTACCTATGCAGAATCTATAAAATACACAAATTGGGATGAGTTCAAGGATATCTTTCCATCGTGAGTTTATTTTTTATCAGATTTCGAGAAATGATATCCTAAATTATTAGACCAAGAATTTTGATGAAAAAATCTATTGATGAAAAAAATTTCAAATCAGGATAGTGTCGTAGAGTTTGTAAATAACTGGTTATCTGATAATAATTGAAAAGTCTGTTTTATCTTGTCGACAGTGAAGGCAGAATCTAAGGAATTATTTGATAAATTTTTTGAAAAATGATTACCAAACGATGTAGCTTTGCTCGTCGAAAATATCACATGATCACTTTGAAAAAATGTGTTTAAAGCAAAAACAAAATGAACTAAAATAATAATTGGCGGTTACTCTTTTTTGATTCGATTATTTTCTAATTGAATTAATATTGACATTTGTGTGGAATTTAATATAATTTGAAAAATGTCGAAATACCTTTTAGATGATATTCAACGATATGCAAGAAAGAATAACATTTAATTGTACTACTATTTTTAATATAATCAAGCTTGTCTGAGCTGTCATAATTTTGTATTTGTGATTAAAAATTTCTGCTGGGAATATTTGAGAAGATGCGAATTTTTTAGTATGAAAATATTATAATGAAGTTGTCCCTGTGGATGATTCATACAATGAAGATTGGGTATTTAATATGGGTATGCATAATATCACAGATGTTGAACAACAAGAAAAGGTTGACGCTTATTCTGATTTGGATTGAGAAAATCATGAATTTGAATTAAAATATCAAGCATTATGTTTATCTGATGTAGATTTATGTTTGAAAGTAAAATTTGTATGAGATATACCATCAAAGGATAAATTCATGTATTTTGCAAGTACTATGTATGTGCTTAATACAATTTCAAAAAACATACAGATTTGAAAAGATATTAACTCACAAGCCAAGGTAATAACTATAGATTCTGCATATGGAGCTACAAGATGATCTGCTGATCGGACATCGGTATCAATTAAATTGTGAGCTGTAAAATCTTATGTGGAGTTTTTGTGATTAATATCTCATGAATTGTGACATGTGGTAGATTTGTGAGTTGTACAGTGATATTCTTCTGAAAAAGATTTAAGTTATACAGAATTTTGAAATAGTGTGTTTGCTATCGATGATCCATCTTTGTCGTATTATTCCTTGTCTTGGGATAGTGAAACGGTAAGAAAATCTACAGCGACAAAGGAAGATTTTTGTAGTGGATATGGTATGACAGATCCATTTGAAGATTTTGCGGAATGTCATAATGCGTATTTAAATCACAATGATATTTTTAAAGCTTGGGCTCAAAAAAATGAAATAATGAAGCAAAAATATAATTTCTTTGCTAATTTATATGGTTGAAAATTTATGTTTGGATCGAGTTCTGATTTATCCAAATTTAATTCGAATAATTCTTGGAGACCTTGGGATACCACTAAAATGTAATTTACCTGTTTTTGTCAAGGAAATGTCATGTAAAAATGACATTTTTTTTGTTAAAAAATTTTTTGTGAGTATAATATAGTTGGGATATTTATTTATGCAATGTCGTTGATTATGAAGTGAAAAATAAAAAATATAGTATATTTATTGATATTTTGAATAATTTTTTCAAGTATATTTTTTTGATATACATTTGCATGATGCTGGAAATCGAGGTATGGACAGCCATATTGGGAAGAGAATTGTGAAGATGTAAACAATAACAGATGTTCAGCGTGTAATGCTACACCAGTCGCTATGCAAGCATATATCAATTTTGAGGTAGATATGTTGGAAGCATTGCAAGAGGTGAGTGAAACGAAATCTACATTGTTTTCAAATCCGAACAGTGGTTTATTTACGAGTTGAATGCCACTTTTAAAATCTTTTATAAAATCTACGACTGCAAAAGTAAAAAAAGATTTGGATAGTGAAGTAAAAGCGACTAGAGCAGCTAGGATTACGACAGTACTTTTGTCGCAAATGTTACTTGAAGATTTAGATTCAGCGACTTCATCTGTTACTATACTTTTCAAGGATAGGGCGTTTGTTAGAGATTATAAAATTTTGCAAGAGATAGATATGAGTGTAAATGATGTAATATGGGATATGTGAATATTGGGTATTTGGGATGATAAAGCTTCTTCCCAAGTACAGGCAAAAATTTTGTGATTACAATATAAATATTCACAAATATACGGATGAGAATATCCAATATTTACGAAACTTTCTATATCATGAAGTGTAAAAAACAAACAACTTTTGTATTTTATATTAAGGGTAAATTGACTTATGAAAAGTATGCTATCTAGTGTCCATAATTCTGTGGTTATAGATAGTACTTTGGAGCAGTTTGAATTGTGGTATTCAAAATGAAATATTATTGCAGAAGTGAATAGAGATTATATTGAGATGATACAGTCAGAATATTCTTGTGCATCTATGAAAACATGTAATGAAACAGTGGGTGAGGCTTTGAAATGAGTCGCTGATGTATCAAAATTAACTGAATCATTTTGAAGGTCGTGGGATACAATAAAGGATTCTATAGCTCATTTGAAAGAATTGAAGAATCCATGGAAGACATATACAAATACTGTACGGGGTGTAGATAATACATGATGATTGACAGAAAGGCAAGTTGAATTATTGCGTACAGTTTATGGACTTGATTCAAGAAATTTGACAACATCTCAGATTGAGACATTGAAAAAGAATTGGTCCAACATAAAGTGAAATTTATTACAGCCATTTTCAGATTTAGTAAAATCATCTAAGAATTGACATACTGTTTTAAATCAAAGTAAAGATGCAAATTTAAAAGAGCAAAATCAGTGAAAAATACAGGAGACTCAAAGGAAAGAACGTCTTTCAGAAGATGAAAAAGGTCAATTAGCCAACCAATTTTATTGGCAGAGTATTATGCCAATTTCAACCAGCGAACAATTGATATTAAATGAATTGCAAAATTCTATAAATGATATTTTAGTCGAGAAATCGCACGATAAAGAAATTCTTTTGGTCTGATTGAATTTGAATACTCATTATTTTGTTGAAATATGATCTTATATACATTACATTGTTGAGACTGCTATTTGAGATAAAAGTAATGATTGATTGGTAGATAATCTATGAAAAGCATGTACATATCAATGTAGCAATAATTGAAGTGAAAATTGTTATTCTGATAATTAATTTTATTTTATAATGATGGGATATGTTAAAATTTAAAAAAATAGTAATTTGATTATTTATTTTTGGGCTGACAATAGTGCCATGCTTTTCAGCAAATAATGATTATCAATCTTGCTCATCATTATTTGTATGACAATTGCAAGATAGTGTAAACTATGAACAACTACTTTTTTCATGAAATAGTAAGGATGTACATGATTTAACTAGTCGGTTTTGTGCGAATGTGGCAAGTCTGAAATGTATTGATTCTAGTGATTGAGAAAATACGGCTGATTATTTTGATGCATCTCAATCTCTTTTTTTAACCATATTGTGTAATAGTGTAAATGTACAGACACCTTATCTGTCTTGAAATGAAATTTTAAAAAAGAAATCATTTTTGGATTTTTGAATGGTAAGTTCAGTTACTTGAGTTTATGAGTCTTGCCATCGACTATCAAGCATGAATAATTGTGACTATGCTTATTATCTTCCGCAAATATTTAATAAAATTGAAAATGATATGTTTAATATAAGACAAGCAAGATTTTTTGGTGTGAATGAATTGTCTGATCCTTTTTCTGCTGAAGATGCTGCAAATCAATTTTCTATATCAATGATGCCGTGATTAAATATCCAGCCATGATTGAGTGCAGGAATTTGTGATTCAAATAGCACATATTATAAATCAACTTGTAAAACATTAAAAAATTATGTTAAAGATGCTAATAATTTATTACATAATACCAAAATAATTGATGTTGAAAAATTACAGGAATTAAAAGATTCTGCTGATTGTGAAAATTATCCTGATTTTAATATTTTGTACTGTTGATTATTGTGAACAAATTCAGAATATCGTTTTTTGAATGCAGTATATAATGAATATTTTTGGTACAAAGTTTTTTTAACATATTATTCTTCTTATATAAATTGAAATGGTTTTTTGGATGCTGATTATAAAACTCAAGAAGAAAGATATGAAAAAAATCAGGAAAGAATATCATTGATTAATGATCAATTATCTAAGTCTAAAACAGCGATCACATTATCTTTGAGGAGCTTAACTGAAATGACCTATTCATTTCCTGTGCATATAGGATTTTTGATGTATCATGAAGATGCAAAACTTTTTATGGAAAATTCATCAAAATTATATGCACCGATCAGAACTTTATATGATAAATTAAGGAATGTGCAAATTAAAGAATCATAATAAAATTTATAGTATATCAAAAGTGGTGCTATGTTTTTTTGCTCTGCTGTCCTTTGTTTCATGGACATATTCTTTTGATATAGCTCCACTAAATTTTTTGTCTAATTGGGTGGATAAAGTAGAAAAAAATATGGAAATAAATAGTGCGAAATGAAAGGCTGTGATGAAAGATTTATATAATGAATCTTTGGAAAAGGCACAATTGTTGGAGGTAAATCCAATGCTTGAAGCTGTAAAAAAAGCAACAAAAACTTTGAATGATAATTATCTTTGTAATTTAAAAGATGATGATTTAATAAATATTTTGTATATAGAAAATAGTGAATTTAAAAAAAATATAAGAAATTTGTCTTTGAGTGTATCATATCCACAAAGGTCAGATAGGACAGATAGCTGTGCTAAACTTATGTGATGTGTGTTATCATCGCAAGATTCTAGGAAGATAATGGATTCTTTGTCGTATTGTAGCTTGATAGTCAATGATTATTATTTGGAACAGTATAATAGTAGTTATAATCAGTCTTCGTTATCAAAATGAAATGAATGATATGAATCATATTGGAATAATTCATTAGAAGATAGTAGTTATGATATATTGTATGATGTTTATGTATTATCAAAAATTTTGTTTGATTCTCCGGAGGAACCTACTGAAGTCCTTTTTTATGATTTACCAGATATTAGTGCAGCATATGAGACACTTGATGTTGAAGTAGATGTGGATAAAGATTTATTTAATCCATATTATGTAGCAACAGTAAGGACATGAGAAGATAGCTGATCTGGAGCATCATGAAGTATGTCATGAAGTTGATCTTCATCATGAAATCATGCTGGTGTGAGTTGAGATTTTGGTGATGATTTTCAAGAATTTGTGGAAATAGTTACATATGAAGTAGAATGAAAAGAATGATCAGAGTTCCTTTGAAATGATTGTGTAGATGGATTTGAAATACAGTGATATGAATGATATTCATATACTGGTGCTATTACATGATATGTGTCATGAGAGACTTTAACCGCTCCAGAATATGTAGATTTTTTGATTTCAGCGATAGATTATTTGTCTTGTAATAATAACTGAAGATGCGAAATTTGGGAATCTTCAAGCTGTTCAGATTGTCTTCCATGAGATTGAGAAAATCCTAATCCAAGTTGAAGTGGTAATGGTAATGATGGAGAGGAAGGAGAAACTCGAAGCGAAAAAGTAAAGCAATGTTTCACATCTTGTGATAATATACCTTGCACAGCTACAAGTTGTGATAGATTGGCGTGTTATGCTAAATGTGTCTGTGTTTCATATGCTAGTGATTGGTATAATCCATTGGAAACTATTTGATTATCTTCGGCATTTAAATTGGAAATTTGTGCGGTTCCTGTTTTGGATAGTAAAGTCGCAACAACAAAAAAAGTTAACAATTTGGAGACAGTAATTAGCGAATTATACAATGTTATTTGGAATCTTAGGAATAGTTGAGAATTACAAATTAATAAAAAAACAAAGGAATTTTTGGATGCATGATTTCAAAATAATGATTTTTCAAAGCAATTGTCGTTTATGATTGATACATACAACAAAGTTCCAGAGTCAAAATGATCAGAAAAACAAGAGATAGACAACCAAAAAGAATTAAATACAGCCATGATGGAGACTATTCTTTGATTTGAAACATCACCGAATCCTTCAGCATGAGCAAGAAATAAATATGTGGTTAAATGATGACCAATACAAGAATGAACGCTTATTGATACTACCAAAAACAATACTTGATGATATGAAGAAGTGGATTTGTTTAGCTTAGAATCTGCATTACAATCTGAACATTTGTCTGATATGGATCTTGAAGTGTCAGAGTTTTTGCAATCAAATTTAAACTTTTGGTTTGCAGTAAAAGATTCTTTTGAATCATTAAGAGATACTGCAAAAACTTTGGCAAATAAAAAGTAGAAACTAGTTATTTACCATTTTTTCAACTTCTTTTCAAATAACAAATAAGTCATCTTCTTTCCATCTATTTGCCATTAAATGTAGTCAGACTGGCATATTTTCTCATTTATCTTCAATAGTTCAAACTGGAATTGAAATAGCAGGTAATCATGCTAAATTAGCGGGTACTGTATACATATCCGCTAAATACATTTTCAATGGATCATCTACTTTTTCTCAAATTTTCCGAGCTACTTCTGGAGTGGTTGGAGTGAGAATTAAATCATATTTTTGAAAAATATTGTCTAAGTCTTGTATCATTTTTTCTCTAACTTTTAGTGCTTTGAGGTAGTATCATTCATAATTTGCACTACTTAATACAAAACTTCAAAGCAAAATCCTCCTTTTCGCTTCTTCTCAAAATCACTCATATCTAATTTTTGTGAAATATTCATATATATCTTTAGCTTCCATTGCATTTCCTTGTAATCCAAATCTAATTCCATCAAATCTAGATAAATTAGTACTAACTTCAGCTGGCATTAAGGTATAATAAACAGCAATTCATACATCTAAAATTGGTAAATCAATTTCGTCTATTTGAATTCATAAGTTTTTCAATTTTTCGACAACCGAAAAAACTCTTTCTTTAATTTTTGGATCTAATCATTCTCAAAAACATTGCTTTGGCAAAGCTATCTTGTAATTTTTTGCATCTTTATTTGATTTTTCTAATATATCTGCTTTTTTGTTTGATTGAGAATCATTTTCATCAAATCACATAATTGCTTTCAAAAGTATTTCAGCATCTTCAACTGTTTTTGTCATAGTTCAAACTTGATCCAAACTACTCGCCATAGATTGTACTCCATACCTACTAATCCTACCATAAGTTGGTTTTAGTCAAACTATTCCACACATAGCTGCTGGTTGACGGACACTTCAACCAGTGTCAGTACCAAGTGCTGCTATACACAAATCTTTGGCTACTGCGACAGCAGATCAACCACTTGATCCTCAAGGAATTCTATTTGTTCAATATGGATTTAGACATGGTCAATAATATGAAGTTTCGTTACTTGATCCCATAGCAAATTCATCCATATTTGTCTTTCATATCACTACTCATCAGTTTTTTTCTAAATTTTCAATACAAGTAGCAGAGTAAGGAGCGATATAATCAGACAATATTTTTGATCAGCAAGTTGAAATCTCTCACTTTTGCATGATATTGTCTTTTATGGCAATTGGGGCTCATTTCAAAACTCCATCATTATCAATTCTTCATCCTGAATTATTAATTCTCAAATATATGTTTTCTTTATTCGCTATGCTGTTTGTTGCTTTTTCTAAATATTTTGAAAAAATAGTTTCTTGATTTATTGTTTTATTATTTATTCATTCAATATAATTTTTTAGATTCATAGAAAATTTTTATTTCATAAAATTTGTTTATAATTATTAATTTATTTCTATACCTCAGAGATCTCTATATAAATTTTCACAATCTTGTATACTTAATCCACAATCGCCCAGTTGTTGAGTGGCTGTAGTATTGTTTGATGTATTATTGTTTATTGATGTATCATTGTTTTGTGAATTGTCGTTTCAAGTGTTTGTTGTATTATTTTCTGTATTGTCTGTTGTACTTCCAGTATTTGCTGTGTTTGTTTGAGAACTTGGTTGTGTCTCTCATGTATAAGGTTGCTCAATATCGATAACGACGAATCATGATGGTAAGTTATTTCATGTGTTTTCTGTGATTTCAATATCATTTGAGTCTCATGTGTTGTTTATCTCTGTATCATTTGTATTCTCTCCTGATGCCATAATTTTATCTAATTCTTTATTGAGTTCCTCTAATCGAGAATTTTTTATTTCTGAATTGTCTCCATCTTCTAATGCTTGTTTATCTATTTTACTGTTATCTTCATCATATATTTCATTATCATATTGATAGTCATCGCTATTGTTTTCATTTATTTCAAAATTGTTACTTGTAGATGTCGTATCTCCATTTATTACAATTCAAGATTTTTTTTCACGGTGAAATCGACTTGATACGGTGGTCGGTATATCCCTTACTTTGTCTACAAATCTATTCGTTGCTTCTGGTTTTACAAAGCGGAATATAAAAAATACAATAATTAGCAAGATTAGTATTATAAATACTCTCCTAAGAAATTTAAGCATTTGCATAAATTAATAATATAAATATGATTTGAATCTAACTTTTTTGTTAACAAGATTTTATTTATGCAATAATAATATTTATAATTATTCAATAAAATATATCAATAAAAAATATTGATTATAAAAAGTAAAGTCTTATCATTATATCTTGTGATGATAAGAAAATATTTAAATGATAGTAGAAAATACTTATTGGAGCACAAGAAATTTGTAAATTTAGTATTTCTTGTGTGATTTTGTCGTTTTTTTTATATCGTGTTTTTTTTGGCATACAATGTAAATACATTATTAACATATAAATTGGGAAAGTGATTATCAATTTTTACTATATTTCAATTGTTTGTGGATTTAGTAAATGAAAATAATTTACTTTGGTTAGTTATCATTGTGTTAGTATTATTTGCTATATGATATACATTGGGTTATCCTATCGGAATCTCTGCAAATATACATTTTTTGGATGATGATAAGAATGAAAATATTGGGACAGCTTTGTCTGGATGAATAAAAGATTTTTTTAGTGTCTTTGAGCTAAATGGTTTGGCATTTTCTTTTTGAGCATATACATTTTTTTCAACAGTATTTAGATTGTATATATTAGATATACTCAATAATTGATTAGCAATCGTATTGATAGTTGTTCGAGGATTGTGTGTCCTTTTTTCAAGTATCTTTTGGCAATATGCTAAGTATATATTAGTATTAGAAAAGAAAGATTGAAAAAATATGTGAATTTCAGAAGCATTGAAAAAAAGTATGAATTTGAGTATTTCAAATTTTTGATTAACGTTAAAATGATTTCTTGCAAAAGCTTGGATTACAATTGTATTTTATTTTAAAATAGCAATTATCGTGACAGTACCATTATTGTTGATATATTTCTTGGCTACAAGTGATGTAGTTTCCTCTGGTAGTCAACGAATTATTTGGGTAATATGAGTATTGACCATGATAATTGCTACATTTATGTTAACAAGTACTCAAGCATTTTTCTTTAAATTTTGGCATTTGATATATAAAAAAGCAAAAGAGGAAAAATAAAAAAGTAGGTAGGATTATTTTGCCTAATTTTTTAATTTCTGACAATAGTGAACATTATAGTAAAAAACATTACTACAAGTTTACTCAGATTTGCGGTGTGGTGTCCTTCTTTCACTGTTATATGAGTGTCTTCGATCTTGTATGATAGACTCTCCTTTAAAAAGTAGATGGACAAGATTCTTCGTTTCACTCAGAATGACATAACAAAAAAACCCCCAATCTTTCATGAAAGGGGCTTCAATATTGTCATAAAACTTTATTTCATCATATCAGCTATTTCTGAAATTTTAATTCTTTTTTGTTCCATGGTGTCTCTATCTCTGATAGTTACAGTCTCTCCATCTTCACAACTTTGTTGGTCTACTGTGATACAGTATGGTGTTCAAATTTCATCCTGTCTCCTATATCTCTTTCCGATTGCTCCATTGTCATCATACTCACAAGCAAATTGTTTTGTCAAATCTTTGAATACCTTTTTTGCTATTTCTACTTGTTTCTCATCTTTCTTTACAAGTGGCAAGATAGCAAATTTTACTGGTGCTAATTGCTTTGGAAATCTTACTACTACACGGCTATCTCATCATTCTAATTCTTCTTCATCGTAGAACTCAAGCATCACTACCATTACTTGCCTTCCAAGTCCAAATGAAGCCTCAATACATCGTGGGATATATCTCTTTCATGTATATGGATCAGAATATTGCATATCTTTCCCTGATTCGTTTTGATGTTGGGTTAAGTCAAAATTCGTCCTGTTGTGAATTCATTGGATCTCTCCAAATCCTCGTGGGTATAGATATTCTACATCTGTAGCGGCTTTTGCATAGTGTGCTAATTTCTCATGATCTTTGAATCTCAAATGATCAGAGCTGATTCAAATTACATTCGTCCAATAATCCATACAATCTTCTTTTCGTTGATTATAAGTTTTCATTGCTGTCTCTTCGTTGTCTTCTACAAAATATTCAATTTCCATCTGCTCAAATTCTCTTGTCCTATATAGGAATTGTCCTGGTGTAATTTCATTTCTAAATGCTTTTCAGATCTGAGCTAATCCAAATGGAATCCTAGATCTAGTAGTATCCAATACAGCTCTAAAATCTGTGAATAGACTCTGGCAAGTTTCAGGTCTCATGTAGACTTTACTTGTATCATTTGCTACAGGTCACAAATGTGTATCCAACATCAAATTAAAGTTTCTACAATCTGTCCATTCTGCGATTTTTCCTGTGTCAGGATTATTTGGAATATTTTTGATTATGAAATCTCTCATTCAATCATTACCCCAAGATTCTGGAGACAGATTTTTTACTCAATATTTTTCAGCCAATTCATCATCCGTCATTCATTCTCTTTTTGATTCAAAGAAATCTTCTATAATTTTGTCTGCACGAAATCTTTGTCCTGTTTGTTTGTCATCAATCAAAGCATCAGAAAATGATGCCAGATGTCCACTAGCTTTCCATGTGGTTGGATGAGCAATGATGGCTGTATCCATGAAAACCATATCATCTCTCTCTTGAGTAAAATGTTTTACCCAAATGTCTGAAATATTTTTTTTCAATTTAGCTCAATATGGTCAAAAATCCCAAGCATTAGCAAGTCAACCATAAATTTCAGAATTTGGATAAACAAATCATTTTCTCTTTGCCCAAGATACGATAGTGTCTAATGAAAATCACATAATTAAGAATTAATAATTAAAAGTTGCAGTGGTTTCATCTTGTGATATTATTATAATGTCTCGCAACACTATCCATACTAATTTTTACTCATGCATTTTCAAGTATTTATATATTATCTTTTTATTATGCCAATCAATTACAGCCATTAAATATATAAATCAATGTGGTAATTTTATATATGAGATATCTGTACTTTATACTCGATTTTCCTATCAATATCTACTCATCTCAATAAATATCTGTATGTCTTATGCCCTTTATCTGATATTGAAGTGTTTTTTCTGATATATAGCACATAATCATAATATGGCCTTAAATTTACTTGCTTTTTTGCCTCATTTTTAATAATTAGATTTTTACCAAAAAAAATAACTAATTCAAAAATTACATGGCGAGTTGTATGAATTTTAGCAGTATATTTACTTTTTGCTATGTTTGGATGGCTGTGAATCGCTTATGACTAAAAGCTAATTGCCTACTCAAATACTTTTTCTACTATACAATCATGAATTCTATTGGTGTTGATTTTGATAAATTCTTCTCTTTCTTGGTCTGAGAGAGTCCTATTGCCTTTTCAATTCTCCTGTAAAAGAGTCTCAAAAGAATGTTCTTCATTACATTCTGTCCATGCATTATTTCGTAGCTCTCGATTTGTGAAATTTCCATCATCAATATCTTTTTTAAATTTGTTCATCCATTTTGTGAAATAATCATTTTGCTCGTTTCATACAATCAAATTGTACATAAATTTATCCACCTCCTTTTTACAACTATCATCTTCCATCATATCTTTTCATGCTGTACAATCCAAATTTTTTGCAACTATCTCAATTGGGCTACCACTCCATCATCATTTAGAAATAAATACTTTATCATCTGGATATGAATCATCATGAAAAGTTTCTTTATTGTATTTATAATGAGAATGCCAAAAGAAAATTTCATCAGTATTTGATATAGTTTCACAAGGATTATCTATAGATTTATAGGTTAGATGATAATCTCGTCACTCTCAATTTCATCCATAATTGTATC
>CALCYP010000074.1 GCA_937906635.1 uncultured bacterium
CTTTGTTGTCAGTAACTTCTATCCCTGTTCATCAGGTCTCGTTCTTATCTCACTCATATACTCTTGTCACCATTGTGAATTTTTTAATTTATAAATTATCTTGCTACTACCTTTATTACATCTCCACTTTGTCACATCACCATTGGCCTATTCAAAGCTTGGAGCTGTCTGTTTCGTGGTAGCTGTAATTCTCATTTTGGGTTTAATTCTATATAGTCTGCCCTTGTTCAGTCGTTTGTTTGGTTGTCTTCTGTATAGTCCGAGACCAATATACTACCAGCATTATCTTCATCTGCTGTGATACATAGACTATCATACAGAGCACCAAAACTATCTGTTATCTGATCGTTTGGTGTATATCTATCACTCAATTTTGATATTTCTGTTCACAAGTCTATTGGTAGTTCTATCCAGTTTCAATTCATTACAAATGTTGCTATCATCTCATATTTTTTAATAAATAAAGTTTCCTCTGATATTCCATATCTCATTGTTTCTTTGTGTCCAATTCCATCTCTTTTCTTACTTTGCTATTCGCTATTATTGTTAGTTCTTCATTTTTTCTTTTAGTCTCTTCCAGTTCTTTGTTCAGATGATATTTATTGGTGTCTTCTATGTATTGCTTGCTGTTCTCATATATCTTTACTTGTCATCACTCAAATATTAAATTGTCTGATATTTTATAATTCACTATGTATTCCTTATATCTATTCTGTAGCCCCAGTTTTCTTTCCATTGTCTTCATTATGATATTTCATTTATTGCTTACATATACATACATTAGCAAGGTATAAATACTAAATTATAAAATATTGTTGCTGTCGGTGTATCTAATTCTGTTCAATTTCACTCTAATTGATATCGTATATCGTATCAGTTCTCTACATGTACTTTATCAAATAATATCTCATCTGCATTATTTACATATTCATTATGCTCTCATACTGTGAATTTACTTATCACGATATACTCTCCATCTGGTATATCTATAATATTCAATATCACTCATTCATTCCCAGATACAAAACTTTTATCATTGAAAACCATAGGTTGTTTCGTTATCTTTTTTTCAATTTCATCAAGTTTATGTTCAGAGTGGAGAATTACACCACTCATATTCTCAATTGTATTATTTTGGTTTCATATCTTTTTATTTAATTCGTTTATCAAGTCGTATTGTTCTCCATTTTGGTCAGCAAGTTCAGTGATATGGTTCATAGCATTCATATATCATTCCAATAGGTGTTCTTGTTTATCTTTTAGTTTTTCTATCTGCTCTTGCAGGTCTTTTATCACCAATTCTTTTTGCTCCAATATCTTATGAATATCAGATATTTTTTGGTCTACTTGAGCAATTTCTGTGTTGTCATAGTGAATTTTCAGCTCTATCGGTTTTTTGAAAGCATCACTCTCCAATTTCCACACATTTCACTTTTTTACTCATTCTTGTAAGTCCATATACACTTTTGTTACTTCCATATTGTCATTTATTTATAAACGATAGACTTATATTTGTAGGGGGTGCAATTTTGAAATTAATAAAAAAACCCACATTACTGTGGGTTTTTTATGTTAAAATGAATTGGAATTTTATAAGCCATATACTACACCCAATATTTCAACAATATCATATTGAATATTGTCTATCTTATAGCTTATATCATCATACATACGTGCTACATTTGTATCAATATTTCTATTAATATTTCTATTTACACTTTCTATATTCTCTATTGTATTTAGTTTGTTATAAAAAATTCAAGAAAGCACGATAATGATAGCAAGTAATATAAAGAATTGTCGGTTTTTCATTTTTATAAATAAGTAGATAAATAAATACCTACTTATTTTATTTATTCAGATATATTTGTCAATTGTTTCTCCAATTTTTCTATATCTATTCATTTTTTGTATAGATATTGCATAAACTCCTCATCTTGCAAAGTATCCATAATTGCTTGCATTGGCAATAATTCTTCCATTTCTTCTTCAGACTTTCATTTAAATACTCATTTTCAGTTAAGCCTTTGTTTAATTAGGTCTAAACCAACTTCGTATTGAACATCATCAGTCATTTCTCTGAAATCTGGTGCAAACATAAACGCATCCAACTTTAATAATTCCTTAACTCATTTAAGTCATTTATTTAATAGAGCTTTAGGGTTTTTCTCTATCTCTTTTAGCATATTTTTTCAAGTATCGCTTACTTTTGATGGTATACTTTCGAAGAACTTTCTTGTTTTTCTTATCAATAGTCAAGGTCACGAAGAGAGTGGTGTGACCAGTTTATCTTTTACCCAATTTTGAAAGCCCCCGAACCCTTGTTTAGATAGACTTTGTGCCCTATCTTTTACTCCTGCATTTGCTATATCCATTAGGTTTGAATAGTCTAAATACTTTATAGCTGTATTTTCTCACATTTCTGCTGATAGTTTGTTGTGCAATTCGTTTTTAAGTTTACTTCCTAATATTCATTTTAACTCTTGTAATTCATTTGTTATCTCTTTTCATTTATAGAATTTTTGTGGAGTTCTACCTTGTATTCCACTCTTTAATGTTTGAGTATCCATCATTGAGTATTCTGCATATTTAGGGTCAGAAAAACTATTTTTCAAGTCTTCTAATGCATCAGTATATGCGCTTAATTTGTCTGGGTCTCATTTAGCCAAGTCTTTTACATCTATACTATCTATAAGTTCTTGCACATTTACTGTCTGTTTAGAATTTTTTAGAGCTGGGACTATCTCTTGTTCAAAAAGTAATTCTCATTCTGCTTTTGCTTTGTCTCATATATTAGCCTTGTTTAGTCACCATAAATTATAATTTTCAGCTGTTTCTACAGTTTTTCTTGTTGGTGTTTTGGAACTTTCAAATGCTTTATCGTGTCATTCTATAGCTGCTTTCAATTTCTTATTAGCCGTTTCAATTGCTTTTTTATCTCACGCTGCTTCTGCTGCCTTTAATTCTTCTAAAGCTTCTCTTTCCATAGTATCATATGTATCCATCTTTATCTTGTCAACATTGTCTCTCTGAATACTCTTAGCCTCATCTTCTTTTATACTAAACGACCAGTCATAAGGTCTTGCAATTCTATCTACTGCTTCTGTAAGACCCCATAATGTTCAAACACCTCATAGTCAATATGCTCAAACAACTCATAATTGGGATAAAGTATCTGAACTTTTTTCTTCTTCCATTTCTGGTTGTTGCCATCACATATTTATAGCAAAACCTGTAGCATCCATACCAGTGTCCATCATATAGTTATCCAAATTTGCTTTGAAATTTGGTAAGCTATCAGAGAGAGTGTTTATTACTCGCTCATCATTAGCCGCACTCCAGTCTTTTCACTGTTTTTGTGCATATTCTCTACCTTTCATAGCCACCTCTCACAGTCTTACAATAGTGTCTGACTTTTGTTTTGTTTGTGGGTCTGTTGCTGTTTGGCTTGTTTGATACATCTTTTTTAAGCCATCGAACTTATTTGTTATGTTCTGGTTGCTAATATTCTGTTTTGCCTGTTCTTTAAACCTTTGATAGTCCTCAAACTGTTGGCTTATGTTAAAAAAATTGTTTTCGTTCATCTTATATTATTTTACTAATTAAAATAAGACTGATATGTGTTTCATCCACCATTTCAACCATCATAGTCTGGTAATGTATTGACCATAGACTTTAGAGTATAGTTATCTGATAATGGTAGTCATACTGTATTTATCATCCATTGTTCTACATCGTTGTCCCATATAGATGGTGCTTTCTCATATGTATATGTGAAATAGTTTTGTGCTTCATTTACATTCTTATTATACAGCATTTTTGCTAAAGTCTTCGCTGTTGTTTTTGTAGCTTTCTTTCATAAATTGGCTGTAATATATTCTTTGGCATCATTAACATCTTGTTCTGTAGGAGATGCTCATCATTTCAATGCTCAAGCATACTCAAACGCTAATGTGTTAAGGTTTGCTATCATTTCTATATATTGTTCATCAGAGACCCTTCATTTAAAGAAATTGACAAGGCCATTCCAGTCTTTAAATTTAGTATTTCAAATTATATCAGCCATGTTGTATAGCTCCATAGCTGTTGCTACAGCTGTTCAATTTCTTGAGTTGCTTCATTTGGAAGAAGATGTGCTCCAGTCGTTTCTTGTTTTTACAGCAGTAGAATATGCTCAGTCTGTATAATTAGGGTCTATTTCAGCCGCAATAGACTTTAATAGACTTCATTTTGCTTCTCCATATCTTGTAGTTAGTGTAGCTGGGTTTATTTGCTTATTTATTAGTCATTCTACTGTTTTTTGCTCATCAACAGTTAGTTGGTTAAACCTTGTATCTTTTGTTTCAATAGTCATTCCATCTTTTCTGACAAAACTATCTACAGGGTTCTCATTACTTGTTGCTTGTGGTCTATAGTATCATAATATACTTTTATCTCATGGCTTTACAGTCCTTGTTGTATGTACTTTTTCATCTCCGTCCCAGTTACTTTCCAATAAATGTATTGTTCAGTCATCATCTATACTTGATACTATCGCCATATGTCAGTTCTCTGGACGTGTAGAGCTACTCATTATTACTATATCTCATTCTGTTGGCTCTGTGATACTACTATCTATCAGTGCTTTTTTACTATCTAAACTGGATATGTTTGGTAAATTTATTCATAATAAGCTTAGATATTTCTTTACGAAAGCACCACATTGTCCTCATACACTTCATTCTGTATATTGCTCCACGAAATTATTAAATGTTTGTGTTATCTGTTCTTGAGTTAAGTCAGTAGAAGTACCATTTAGCTTTGCCCAGTTTATCATTATTCATTGTTCTGTAGCCCAATTATTTATTGTGGCCTGTTCTTGTTGTATCTGCAATTGTTGTAGTTTGAGTTGATATTCTGCTTGCCATTGTGCATTAGATATTTCTGTTTGGTATCTGCTATATGCGGCATTGTATCTATTTTCCAATATACTCAATTCATCGTTTATCTCTGCCGTTCTATTATTTATATAAGCATTTACGATATATTGTGGCACATCTCATTTAAATACTTGGCTTGCTTCTTTCTTTAAGTTTTTTAGCCTATTTTGTAGCCTTGCTATATCTCATTCTATGGTGTCCATAGTCTCTTGTGCAGAGCTTGCACTTATGCTACTCTCCAATGTACTTTTTACATCTTTTAGTATCTGACCAGCAGTTACAATATCATTGCTATTATTGTATGCAAAATTTTCTATATCATTATCTGTTGTGTCTATCACTGTATCTATTTCTCATTCTCATTTGGTTATGTTATTTATAGCCATCTGTCATTTTAGTTGTTTGATAGCGGTCTGTATCTCCTCATATTTCTGTGGGTTATATTGCATGAGGTCTCTCATTGCTTGTTCTCCATATGGAGTTGTCCCACTTATTATACTTGCCGCTATACTTTGGCTATCCATAGTCTGCAATTTTCTTAAATTAGCAGTTCTGCTTTCTGCCATCAACCTATCTACATTGTATGGATCAGTCACTGTATCTATTCAGTTGTTTGGGTCTCATTCATCTGCTGTTACTTTTCCATACAGTTTTCCATTTTTATCTTTCATCAGGTCATTTTGCATATTTTCCAATGCTTGGTCATTTATATCATTTTGGTTTTCTGTGTCTTTATTTTCGTTTTCTTGTGCTATCTGTCACAGCCTTTTCCATATAGAATAGATGGTGTTTTGCCTTTCATTCTCTGTGCTGTTATCGAAACCTCTTTGTGTTCTCAAAAAATTAGCGACATCTTCTATGGATGTTTTTCATTCGTTATACAGTGCACTTGCAATTTGGTCGTTCCTATTTGCTATATAATTAGCTTGTTCACTATTAGCCATTTGTGCATTTTTTCAATACTGGTAATTAGGGTCCAGTCATTCAGTAGTAGCGTTTGGGTCATATGCTGTATAACTATTGTTTGTATTCTCTCCAGTATATTTTTGGTTCTCTCATCACCACATTTCAGGGTTGTTGTAATTTTCTGGGCTGTGGTCATCTCAATACTTGCTAATATTTACATCAGCATTTTGGAGTTTAGCGGGGTCTCGTGCATAATAAGCATCAGCCATTTGGTTTCTGACCTCATCTGCTGATATTTCTCATGCTTTATACTGTTGGTTCAACTCCTTAGCCTTGTTAATTGTGTCTTGTGTCACTGCCATTTGTTTTAATTGTTATTAATTAAATTAGTTTCCATTGCCCAAAGGTAGTTCTGTATATTCTACAGTAAATACAT
>CALCYP010000075.1 GCA_937906635.1 uncultured bacterium
TGATGAATTGTCATCAAATACAATCCGAGTAATATCGTGAAAAACATATCGACTGTGACAATCAAAAATAATTCATTATGATATTATCAAGACAAATATGAGCGTTTTGAATTAGTGGATGCGATTTTGCAAGACGACTACTATTATCCTGAAAATATCAATAATTGACTCATGATACAAGATGCAGTAAAAGCTTATGTAGATGCTATCGATGATCCTTATACTGTCTACATGGATGCCGAAGAAAACAGTGGATTCATGAATGAATTAGAATGAGAAGACCATTTCGAGTGAATTTGAGCAGTAGTAAGTAAAAAAGATTATTATGTTTTGATAGAAGAAGTAATTAAGAATGCTCCTGCATACAAAGCGTGAATTAAGCCATTGGATCGTATAATCAAAATCGATAATGATTATATCCAAGATTGGACTTTGGATGAAGCTGTAAAGCACATGAGATGACCTGCATGAACAAAAGTTGAAATAACATTGGAAAGAGATAGTTGAGATGATACAGAAGTCTTGAAAATAGAAGTTATCAGAGATACTATAGATATTCCGTCTGTATCGAGTGAAATATTAAATGTCTGAGAAAAGAAAATATGATATGTAGAAATTTCTACTATATGAGAGGAAACTGAAAAATTATTTAAATTAAGTATCAAAGAATTAATGGATGAATGAATTGAATGAATAATTTTGGATTTGAGATGAAATTGAGGTGGATACTTAGATATTTGAGTAGAAATAGCTTCTCATTTTGTCCCAAAATGACAATTGGTAGTATCAGCAAAATATAGATGATATTCTGATACAAATTACTACTCAAAATGATATTGAGATCTGGAATGAATAAAAACAGTTGTTTTAGTTGACTGATTGACTGCAAGTGCTGGAGAAATTATTGCATTAGCATTACAAGAACAAGTTTGAGCGACATTACTTTGAACAACGACTTTTTGAAAATGATCTATTCAAACAATTTATCCGTTCCAGGATTGAGATAGTATAAAATATACTGTTTGAGCTCGATATCCACCAAGCGAAATTGGTATAAATGGAATTTGAGTATCGCCAGATGTTATCGTAGAATTTGATGCTGAAGCATACATCAATGATGATATCGATAATCAGCTCGAAGAAGCAAAAAATTTATTTAATTAATATATAAGTAATATGATTAAAATTACCGTACAAAAGACAGACTGAACAGACTTAGGTTCATTTGATGCTAAAAAATGAGAGACAATAATGGCTTTAGCACAGGCAAGCAATGTTGAAATTCCATTTTCTTGTGGAGCTTGAGCTTGTGGTTTGTGTTTGTGTTATATCGTAAAAGGATGAGAATACATAAATAAAGCATACACTACTCCATCGTTTATGGAATTGGATGAAGATCAAGTTTTGACTTGTATCGCTGCCGTAAAAGATGAATGTTTTGATGATGAAAATGCAAATATTGAAATAGTATTAAAAAGAGCTTATTAATTTTAAGATGTCCCCCTTTTTACCGTGCCCGGGCTCAAGCGAAGCGGTCCCGTCTTCAGTCAAAGACACTCGATCTATCGGTGCGGGATCAGCAGGGAAGGGGGTGTCGGCAAAGCCGAGGGGTCCCGCTTTAGCGTGGCTCACCCCTTCGCGACTAAAAGAAGTCCCTCCCGGTCCCGTCCCGGGTCGAGGACTCTCGGCAAGCCGGAGGATCCATCGGGAGGGAGCTCCTTTAAAAAGGAGCACAACCTATTATCAATTAAATCTTGAGATTTGGATTTTGAAAAAGAATTTATAGAAAAACTAATAAAAAAGGATCAAAACGCTTTCAATGAATTTTATTTAAAGACAGTTGATCTATTTTCTCGTTATTTGAATACGAATTATTTTTTGGAAAGTTCAGAAATCGAGGATATTTTGGCTGATTTTTATGTAAAATGGCGAGATGTATGTGATAAGTACAAATTTGAGCAGTCGTTTTCTGCCTATGTTTGGACTATTTTCAAAAATTTATTGAAAGATAATTTTAAAAAGCATAAAGATATACCTTTTACAAGCATATCTTCCTGAAGTGATGAAAATGAAAGTTTTGAAGACACTTTACAAGATGATTTGGATATTATTGATTTTTTGGAAGAAGAATTTCAATTCAAGCAAATAGAGGAAGCCATGCATGGACTTGACTCTGACAGTAGAGAATTGATTTATTTGAAATTCGTGGAGTGAAAAGATAATAATGAAATCTCTGAAATTTTTTGATTATCTGTGGATAATATTAGACAAAAAATTTTTAGAGCTTTAAAAAAATTAAAAGAAATTTTAAAACAACAGTAATGAAAAAATGTGATAGAATCGCAATTTATTTTTGTTTTTCTTATTATGACGACAAATAATATTTATAAAATGTCAATAACTACTTTTTAGATTTGTATTGCTTATAATGTAGAAATCATAGTATATAACTGATTTTTCTACGACAGCAACAAAAAATGAAATAATGTAAAAAAAAGTTAAAAAAATATTGAAATTAGTAAAAAATAACCTAGTATAATCATTGTACATAAGTACTTGTTTTATATATTAAATTGTACAATTATGACAAAAACTGCTCTTATCGCACAATTAGCTGAAGAATTAGGAGTTTCTAAAAAATTAGCAGCTGAATTGGTAAACACTTTTATCGACACTGTAATAGCTGGTGTTAAAAAACAAGGAGAAGTTAGAATCCAAGGATTCGGAACTTTCAAATCTTCAAAGAGAAAAGCTAGAGAAGGAGTTAATCCTCAAAACCCATCTCAAAAGATCAAAATCCCTGCAATGAACGTTGTTACATTCAAAGCTGGATCTGATTTCAAAGCTGCTGTTAAATAATAGCAAACTTAAAATTGAGAAATATGAAAAAAGCTCCAATTATGGAGCTTTTTTTGTTGTTTCTATTTTCTATTATCTACCGGCTTTAATTTTTGCTATCGCTTGTCTAACTTGTACTCTGTCTTTTTCTTTTTCATCTTCTGGTAGTTTTGCATATTCTTGTGCTAAGGTTGGATTTCCATAGTCTTTATCAAATACCCAAGTGTTTCTTTCCAACCATTTTTCATGTACAACAGCTGCCATTTCATCAATCATTTCGTCTGTAATCTCTTCTCAAGCGATTACTTTATCGAAAACTAAATCAATTGCCACTTTTGCAGCTTCCAAATTTTCATACTTCCAGTTACTTGGTAATTCTGCAAATGGTGTATTAGCGATATCAACATCATCTGTTCCATGTCTTTCTGTCCATTCTGCATCTTTTGATTTCTTCATTCTTGGTTCGTAAGTTCAATCTTCCTTTAATCTAGTCTTTCTCCATTCTTCATGTAAATCTGATCACATACTTTCAGCAAAATAAGCTTTTGCCATTTCCTCTGATTCAAACATGACTCAAATTCTTTCAGATACTTCTTGTCTTTGGTTTTTTTGTAAATCCAAACCATCAGGATTGTTTCTTAATGTTTCTGTCATTTTGGTATATGTAATAATATAAATAGCTTTTAAAATTTTTTATTACCTCTTTTAAATATAATTTTATATGTTTGTTAATCTTGATAAAAAAGTCCGCGAGGTCCTCAAATTGTCCGATATTTTCCTATTTGAAACATTGATCAAAATATATATCTATATACTCTGACTCATTTCCTATTTTCTCTAATAAAATCATACATTTTATTGATTGCTAAGAATCCTTTTACATCTCACTCATCAAGTTCTTCAGCATCCATACTTCATGATTCACGAATTCACCTAACAAATTCCATCATTTTACCACGAAGTAATATGATGAATTTATCCAGATCTTCTTGAGGTAAGGACAATATAAACTCTTTTTCAGAATCTGTTAAATTTTCGTTTGACGCTGTTTTTTCTACAAGGTAATCAATTCTTGCTGTTTGTTCGTTTTCAATATCTCAATTTTTCAATACTTTTGCAAGTTGATGCCTAGCCATTGAATAAGATATAGGCCTTAATCAAATTTTTGATTCTGGACTTTCATTTTTGATTTTTCTAAATTTTTTTTCTACAATTTTTGATTCAATTTTGTTTAAAATGTTTTTTGTCATTTTTATATTAGTAAGAATATAAAAGCATATTTTATTTTGTATTGTGATTATACATCTTTAACTTATGAAAAATATTGAAAAAATTGTGAAAACTATTTATCAGTAGTTGGATATCATAATTCTTCAATAATTTTTAATTTTGTATTTTAATTATAACATTCATTTTTTTAAAATTGCAATATAAATTTGTTTACACGATATACATTATATATAAAATTTTTATTTTGTCAAATTTTTGGAGAGATTTTACAGCAAATCTATTTTTCAGAGTCCTATAATGGTTTTTTCTTCTCGACTAGATGCTTGTACTTCCGCAATATGGTATGTTCATAATACAAACATTATCAATCTTGTCATTCATATTCATCATCAAATTGAATATGGTAATTCCTTTTTCAAGATGCTTTGATGATAAGGTAATTTCAATTTTTCTAGTTTTCAAGATTTCTTCAATTGTTCTACTAATGATTTTTCTGATACACGGATTCACATAGAGCTAAGTTCGATTATTCTATCAAATTTTTCATCATACATTATCCAGTCTCAATCCAAGCTTCGATCATCGTAATCAGGACTCCTCTTTCCATGTACTACCCCACTCTTTAATTTATCTCAGATTCAAATAATAAATACTGCTTTATATTCCTTAGCTATCAAGTATTCTCTTTTTTCTGGTGTCTCATCAGGGTATCTATCTTCTAATTCTTGACTCGTGATAAAGGTAATTTCTCTTGGTAAGTCTCTCATCGTTTGTGGGTATAATTTTGATATTTTTTTACTTGTTTCCAGGAAACCTTTGTAGATACTTTTTACTGTCTTTTTCAAATACTGCAATGTCCTATCTTCTGCTGTGATTGACCTTTTCTCGGTCATACTGCTCTACATACATAGAATGAAGTGGATCCACAATTTCGTCTTTTCTGATAGCCTTCATTTCAGTATACAATCACTTTCATATAGGAAATCAGTATTTTCCCAAAACCATCCTTTTCCGTTTTGCAAGTGAATGTACAATTTCAAATCTCTCTCAAGATTTTTCAAAAGATACTCATTTTTCTGTACCACTTAAATCATCTTGTAATCAAGTGTCTGACCTAACAAACAAAGGAGCTCAAACCTTGATTAGATCTAATTCTTTTTCAAAGATTTTTTCAAATGTCTCTTTTGTTTCGGAAATCGCTGTAAGCTTTTCCATATACGTCATTTTTTTATCTTTTTTCATATTAATGGGATTAGTAATTAAATAATCTTTTTTACTATCATAATTCTAAATAATATCATTGTGAAAAATATAGAAAAATTTATGAAAAAGAAAGAATCCCTCAAATTGAGGGATTCTACTACCAACTCCATTTACAATCTAACCACTCATCTCGATATTCTTCTGGAATCTCAGTTTGATTTGATGTTTTTTTTGATGTTAATGTAAGTAGTAATAAGCACTTAACATACTTTTTCTTTAAATCTTCAACAGATACTGTTTCTTCGCCGCCTGATTCCATAGGCTCTCATAAAGACTTTTTTCCTTTCATTTTTCTATTTGGTAATAATATAAATAGCCGTTTTTAAACTAATTCTTTTAATTTCCCGTCATCAATAAGCAGCACAATAATTCAAATTATTAAACAGACCATATCACTTAAAAGTAAGTTATCTGGGAAGATATATGTATCGCATAAATCCCAAATAGCTCTCCAAATCATAATCACACTTGCACAACTTATCAACATATTCAAGTTTGAATTACTATCATTTCTAAACTTTTTCAATAACCGTTTGTCTCTCTCCTTTTTTTTCTTTTTTCATGTTTTTTTCATTTTGATATTTTTAATTTTCTAAAATCATATTTTTATTGTTCTATTATATTATAAACATAGGTATCGTGAAAAATATTCCAAATTTTGTGAATTTTTTTTAAATGGAAAAGAGCTGAGAAAATCACAGCTCTTTATATTTATTCCTACAACGGCCACAAATTTCGCAGCAATTCGAGCATCTAATCGCTGTATTTGAATGTTGTGAAAACCGTTCTGGATACCTCTTAACAGAGATTTCCCAATCGATGAAGTAAATCATTGATATCAGGATCAGAGTGTAAGAGGGGACGGATGGAATGAAAACTAATGGAGAATTTAGCATCAGTTGATCCCAACCGTAAATTCGACAAGTTGTACAGCACTTGTTTCCCATGATGGCACCAAATGGACACCACACAAGGACAAACAATTTGTCGAATATGCGCAGACATATCATTCCAACAATTATCGTTTTTTCATTGATAATATGGAAATAGTATGACAAGCCTTCCACGGCCAAGAACACGATCCAGAAAACCAGCATTCTTATTGCTTTTTTGCTCTGTTTTTTGATATCATTTTTTACTCTGACATCGTCAACAGACTTATAAGCAATATAATATTTTTTTCTGTGTTTCGTAGCTCCTACAGGTCGGTCCATGCAAAACAGGGATTTAATCGCTGTCCACATTCCGACAATCCAAATGGCGATTAACCAGTTTGGATGACTTACACACGAACCAATTTTAAAGATCTCTTCGTTTTGTGTAATAGCCCACACAAACACTAAAGTCCAAAATGCGATTCCTATGTAATAATTCCTCTTTTTTATTTTCATGACTTTTTATTTTTGGGATTATAATTGTAGTATATTTCTTTGTGAAAAATATTGAAATTTTGGTGAAAAAGAAGAATCCCTCAAATTGAGAGAATTAATTATGAATATATTATGAAGTTAGTTAGTCATTAAATATCTACCTTTCTTTTCCATCACCATTTCGTTTAATGCATTAACAATTGATTGTTTTGTCTCTTTATCACGAATTCCTAATTCAGATCGATATCTCAAACATACCAATTTATGGTTCCATGGCTTTTCTTTCTCTTTTTTTCTTTCTTCCCATTCTTTTTTAATATTTTCCCTTTCTGAATTCTTTATTTTATCAAGTTTGACACTATATGGATCATCATCAAGAACTAAATCTCATAACTTATTTATCGAAAAAGGTGACGGATTGTTTTTATTTCGTGATTCGGTATCAATATAATTATATATCATTCTATTCATAAAATTTGCAATTTTTGGTAAATATAAATTTTCATCGTATTCGTCATTTTTTTCTCATTTATGTTTATTAGATAATTTATTTCTATCTATATTTAATCAAACATTTGTATCCGAAAAATATATTGATCGATAAGGTTCTCACAAAACCACTTCTCATGCACTAATATTTTCATTTCATACAAAATTAACTTTAACTTTACCATCTATTTTCTCTCTTATTCAATTGTTATCAACTATTTCAGCCCTTTTACCTCGTGATTCTACAATTAATTTATCACCATCATTATAGGTGATAAAATCTCATCTTAATTCACGCAATGTTTCATTAGGCTTTTTTGTGCTTTCCACAATTATTCATGCTGAATTTCTATTTTTATTATCATTATTATATTGCTTTTTTCTTTTTTGCACATAATAATTATGCTTTTCGTTGGTTTTGCAGAATATTTCATATCAAAAACATTTTTCTTTGAAATCATCAACACTCATCATTTTTTGTTTAGAAAAATTGGGATCATAATATTGTATGTATTCACCATCATTGTCTTTTATTATCTTAAGAATCGTAATTTCATGATTTGATTTATCATTATTTCAGGCCGATTCAAAAGATCAATAATTATCTGATTTTACATGAGCAATTACTAACGTATCATCTTGTTTTAAAACTCCTTTTAATTCATCAATTTCAATATCTTTTTTATCTACATCTTTTTCAAGACTAATATCACTAATAGTTTTTCAATCTAGAAATATTTCAACAGCATCTCAACCTTCTAGTCTATGGATATCAAAATGAGACATTCAAAGCATTTCTTCTCATATAGCCATTGCAAGAGCGACAATTCCCTTTCCACTTTCAATGTCCTTATTGTTATTTTCTAATATCTGCGGGTTCTCTCAATTGATTCTTCTTTGGTTTTGATATACTGAAACATCTATTTTGTGCCAAGTCCCTTTGGTTTCTTTATTATCAGAAAGTGGTATTTTTACTATAAAATTTCAATTTTCGTCTTTTTTTACACTATTTTTTACATACTGTTTATAACTTTTCATCTGTGTTATTCAGTATATTGAAGCCACAAACCGACAAGTTCATATATTAAATTGTCTAAAATTATATGTTTCAGGAGCAAAATATTTTTTATAATCTTGCTCACTAATATATGGGTATTTATTATATTCACTATTTTCCTTTCATTCTCTTGTGGGGTTGTCTTCTGTATATAATGATAAAAGTGTTCAATTGAAATCAAAATTATCAATCTTATTATCATATTCATTTAGGCTGAATATGCTATTTTTTTCATGATTTTCAGCATTGTTTATTACCATTTTGTTTTTGTTAAAAATATAAATTTTCCTTTGAAATAAGTATATTCAAAAAGATTTTATTTGTCAAATTTTTGAAGACTTTTTGTTAAAATCTATAAATTACTCATGAAGTTGGTGTTAATTTTCCGTTTTTAATTATACAACTTAATTGTGCT
>CALCYP010000076.1 GCA_937906635.1 uncultured bacterium
TTCATAATATTTAGTCAAATAAGATTCTCCTCTACGCTTATAATCTTCCAATGTAAATTCACGATTTATTACTTGAATTTCTCATCAATTTTCTTTTGCCTCCTTCTCCTTTTCAGCCCATAAATCATAATAGAATTTAATCAAATCTTCTTTGCTTGGAATCTTTAAAACATTTACATCATCATACAATTTTTCCAAAGTCTCATGTACTAAACTTCAGAGCAAAGTATCGGCAGTCTCCACAAATTCTGGAGTCGGAATTTTGTCTACATAATGATAGCGATATTTCAATGGACATTGAACATAAGTTTGAACTTGAGATGTAGAATATTTAGACATGAGCATTTATTAAACAATAAATCAGTTACATAATAATAAATGACAACAAATAAACAAGATTTTTTACAAAAATAACTAAGCAACCCTACCTAATTTCGCATTACATTCGGATAAAAATAAAAGAAATTTACTAAAAAATTAGGGGGAAATTAGCATCAGCCAAAATTTTTTCATTTGTCAGATTGTGTTGAAATTACTAATAAAAAAATTTTCAAAAAAAATGAAAAAAAACTACACTTTTTTTTGTTGATTTTAGAAACACCAGTCTAAAACAGGTAAAAAACAATCAAAAAAAGTGCCAAAAAATTTGACAAATAAAATGTTTTTGAGTATAATATATACGTCATCAAGAAACAAGAAGAAATTCTTGGTGAAACAAAATGAGATCATTAAAATAATTTATGTAATTTGAAATGCCCACCATTTACTTTAAATTCATTGCTGAATGTGCAAATCATTCTATGCCGTTAATCATGAACGATACATGGTTGACAAATTTCTTTGCTTATTCCTCACAGAATCGGCAGAGGAGTAGTGCTTAAAGTTAGCTTTCCTTTGTAAATTCCTTGGAGTTTCTAGCTAAAAATATAAATAACTTTTAGTTTCAAGGGAAGCAATCCTAATTATCTGTTGTGATGTTCTTTAATTTTAATATTTCGCTTTAAAATAGCGGTAATCATGATAGCAAAATCTACTATTGTCAAATTATCGACTATTATGGAATATTAAATAATCATAATGGCAATGTTTAGGAAACAATGCTACGAGTATTTCAGTTTTAATGCTACTATATTGTTCTTGATTCAAAAAGGATTATTGAATTTATCTCAATATTAGTTCAATAGAATTTATTTCTATCTGATAAAAAGCTTTAAAATTATGTTTCAATAGAGCTTTTTAAAAAACCACTTTATTGAAATATTACATAAATTAGATCTTAATTTTGGAAAATTTAGGAGCAGAGTTGTCTGCTTCTTTTTTTTGATTTGATTTTTTGGAAAATATTGATATAAGAAAAGAGCCAAAATCAGAATAAACAATGTTTTTTTCATAAGAACAAGAGGGCGTACTTGCGATGTCTTCAAGCAAGATGTCCTCTTATGGAAAGATTGTTCTGGTTTTGGCGAACCGAAGATATCGTAAGTCGTCCTTTTAAATTTATGATATCTTAGGTTAGCTTTATAACCTATTTTTTGTTATGGAAAGATTTTGAATAATTGAATATCTATGAAAAAAATATTATACTCATAATTTAGAAAACTGAGAATTTAGTTACCAAAAAGCATTACAAAAAATATGAAAAAATATTGAGAGATATTTTGAATCATGAGAAAAACAACATAAATATTTAGATTTAAGATTTGCTGACGACCAAGTTTCTGTACTTGTAGAGACAAAAGACAATTTTAATAAACGGAATAAAGAAGAAATTTATAAGCAACTTCAAGATTATGTTAGATTGGAAAAAGAATATAGTGGACATAAAATTGTCGCAATAATAGCTAATACACAAGATGACAGAATATTAATGCGATATTGAGATAATCCTACTATAAACGATGAAAATGTAACAAAAAATGAATCATTAAAAACATTCCCAGAATATAGAAATTTCTTTTTTTGAGCAAAAAATGATAAACAAAAAGTAATAAAAAGCACTTATGAATTAAATGAACTTTTACACGAATATGGAATAAAAGAAAATATTAGAAGTCAGTTCGTTTGAACTTGTCTTTTAGCATTAAAAAATGGTTTAGTTTATGAAAATTTACCAACAACACAAATTATATGAGGAATAAAAGATATATTATCAAATTTACTTGATAAAAATTTAAATAAAGCAGAAAAACTTACGATTTTAAATAATAAAGTAATAGAATCTCAAGATGTTAAAGTTTTAAAGAAAGACGAATTTCAGCATCTTTTAAATAAAATTAATGATGAAATACGTCCTTATATAGATGATAAAAGTACAGCATGACAAGATTTATTAAACTTGTTCTTTACGACATTTAATAAATATGTAGGTAAAGCCGACAAAAACCAAGCATTCACACCAGACCATATCGTTCATTTT
This sequence comes from uncultured bacterium, assembly GCA_937906635.1. Classification (GTDB taxonomy): domain Bacteria; phylum Patescibacteriota; class Gracilibacteria; order Absconditabacterales; family Absconditicoccaceae; genus JALOAF01. The sequence continues at coordinate 2,417 of CALCYP010000076.1, forward strand.
ATGTGTAAAGTGATATGAATAAATAGAAATTCAAGAGTTTTAGATCCTTGCTGTGGAAGTTGAGCTTTCTTAGTTAGAGCAATGGTTGAAGCAATGAATGACTGTCAAACAGATAAGGAAAGAGAAGAAGTAAAAAAGAAGCAAATATATTGAATAGAATATGAAGAAACAGCATTTTGATTATCAACTACAAATATGTTGATTCACTGAGATTGAAATTCAAATATTGTTCAATGAAGTTGTTTTGATAAGTCAGAATTTATAGAAGATGCAAAAATTGATAGAGTTTTGATGAATCCACCATATAATGCACAGAAAAAACATTGTAAGCCAGAATATGTTGCTACTTGGAAAGCAAACACAAAAGAAGATCCATCAAAATGATTACACTATGTATATGAAATAGCGAAAAAAGTTAAGACATGAAAACTCGCTGTTCTTTTGCCTATGGCTTGTGCTATTGGTTCAAGTAGTGATATAAAAATGTTCAAAGAAAAAATGTTGAATGAACATACACTTGATGCTGTATTTTCTTTACCAAATGAGACATTTTATCCATGAGCAAGTGCTGTTCCCTGTTGTATGGTGTTTACTTTATGAACAAGACATATAAATTCCCCCATAAAATGAACATTTTTCTGATATTTCAAAGATGATTGATTTACTAAAAAGAAAAATCTTTGAAGAGTAGAAAAATTAAATGAACATTGAATTTGAATCTGGAATGAAATAGAAAAAGAACGACTAAATCTTTATCATAATAGAATATCTAAACCTTGAATTTCAGTAGTAAAAGAAGTAACTGCAGATGATGAACGACTTGCAGAAGCATATATGGAAACTGATTATTCAAAAATTAATATTGATAATTTTGAAGATACAAGAAATAAATATCTATCCTATCTTGTAAATTCTTGAAAATGGGGTGGTTTTAATTCTTTTCTCTCGGAATATAAAAAAGATTCAGAAATTTTTGAATTAAAAACTAATGAACGAAAGGATTTTAAAGTCTGAGATTTGTTTGATGTAAGTTTATCTAAATGAGATATAAAATTGGATAATGTTGATGAATGAGAAATTCCATTAGTTTCTTCATGAGAAACAAATAACTGAATTGTATGATATATCTCTGAAAATTGAGACTGAAAAGCGAAAATGTTTGAATGAAATGAGATAACCGTAGATATGTTTTGTAATACGTATTATCAACCTATAAAATTTTATTCAGTTAGTCATTGAAGAGTAAATATTTTAATTCCAAAATTCAAATTAACAAAATATATATGATTATTCATAGCCACTATCATAAAGAAAGAACAAATAAAATATTCTTATTGAAGGGCTGTATATTCCGATGAGACAAAGAATATGATTATCAAGCTTCCTGTTGATAAAAATTGAAATCCAGACCGAGAATTTATGGAAAACTATATCAAAAATTTACCATATTGAGATAGAATCTAAATCAATACCTATCGAAAAATATTTCATATCATTGTATGAAACTCAAAAATAATACAAAAAAAATCCTATGCACTTTTACATAGGATTTCTATTTCACAAAAAAACTTTTGACTATTTAAACTCAATTTCAATTGCTTCAACATCTTTTAATCATTTTTTCACTTCTTTTACTACTTTTTTGACACGGAAAGACCATACGATCATAGCAATTCATCGGATAATCAATGACAATCAAATCAATCTATGTAATGCGATTGCTGTCATTTGACCATTCATTGCCATAAATGCTCATAATAAAATGAAAATACATCCAAGTATAATCAGCAAATACCAATTTTTTACTTTAAGCTTTTTGGCTGTGATACTATCTGAAATCCAAAATGCTCATTTTACGATAATACAGATTCATAACAAAGCAATTAAAATTTGGACAACAACTTGTCATGCATTTGGAAATCACAATAATAATATACCAAAAATTGCGGAACATACTGATATAACACCCAATAATAATCTATCTTCATATTCAATCTCTCTTATCGCTAAAATCAATCAAGTAATTCCAGAAACCAAGGCATAAATAGCACAAACGATTATCAAAGTTTTTTGTGCTAATTCTGGTCTAAACAGTAAATAAGCTCAAAACAAAAGACACAAGATTGCCTCAACTCGATACAGACATTTAATTTTTTTCATTGTTTTTTGTAAAAAATATAAAAACAAAATACTTATACAAAAACTTATCATATTTGCAAGCAAATAAGTTTACAGAAAAATATGTTAGCAAAAATCAAATAATTATAAAGAACCTAATGTAACAATATTACCTTCTTTATCCAAAAATCAGGCAAATCATTTATTCAAAAAATAATATACATCATTTATATATCAAACTCTCGCCTCATCAAAATCTCGATAATAATAAGAATCATCGCTTTCATCAGCAAAATTTTGTGATAAAATTTCTTTTATCAAAGCAGTGGAAGATTTGATCGACAATCATTTCAATCACATAAATACATCATATTTATATTTCCGATTATTTTCACGATTTCATTCTTCAACTGTATTTCTAATTGTTACCGGCAAAATTAATTCTTGCAAACTCGATCTCCATACAAATACTCTTGGATTCTCTAAAGCTGGAGAATAGCTTGAATTTCCAGTAAATTCATAAGAAGCAATTACTGAAACTGCAATATTTTCTGGATTTACTTTGGTCAAACAATCTTCATACAATCTCTGTTCTTCATTACATTTTTTTACTCTTATAGATCCAGTTTCAACTTTTGTACATGAATCAGTCAATTCTGCATCAACATTTTTGGTAATCAAAGCACTACATTTTGTCTCAGCTGTTTCATGTCAATTATAATCAATCTTGTACAAATCAACTTTTGTATTATCCTGTTTCAATCAACCATATCAATTATCTGTAGTAGAGTATCAAATTCAAATTAAATATTGAACTCAGTTTTTAGCCTCTGAATATGGATGTAAATAAGTAGAATATCCAGGGATTTTTAGCTCTCAAATAATTTTTGGATTAGTGATATCTTCCATATCTACGACAAACAAAGGATCAATATTTTGATAAGTCACTAAATATAATTTATCTCAAATATAACGAGAAGATTTGAAATTCTCTCCTGGCTCAATATTCAACAAACTTCATTTCAATTTTAATTCACTATCAAGAATTGATAGGTGAGTAGCCTTTTGATCATACCATGTAGTCGTCAAAATCCTGAAATTTCAATCATCATCTTCATCCATTGAATATTGATTTAATGGAGCTCATGGGATAATAGTTGAATCCTGATATTTTACATCTTCTCAAAGATTAAATTTGTGAATCAATGTATTTTCATCTCTATAATACCAAGAACCATAGCATCATCGATGTGAACATCTCTTTTGACTAGAAAAATAAATTGGAGAAGGTAAGTACAAAGAACTTTGACTCATATGAATTTCATCGACATTTCCAAATACTAAATTTTGTTTAGGAGTAGCACTTAAATCACTCAAAGAAATTTGAGAAATCAAAGTAAAATTAGGATAAGTATTTGTTTCCTTCATAGTTTCTTCAGATGGCAATAAGTAGAAAATACTATCACAAGGCATATTCACAATCTTTTTGTCATACATAAACCTTGATCCAAACAATTTTTGCAAAAAACCTGACTTGTTTTTCAATGTAACATCAATTAATTTTGGCTGCATATCCTTGAATTTAATAGGACGATCTCTCCAAGCTATTTCATACCAATCAAGATTCATAGAAGAAATCAAATAAAGCTGATCATCAATCATCCTTGCATCTTCAAAACGTCAGTAAACTTCAGTCATTTTTTCCATCTTCAAATTTTCAAGATCACTTATATCATATACGATTACCAAAGTACGATTAGATCACAAAACAGAATCAGATTTCCCATCATAACGAGATCCCAAAATAACCAATTTATCTCAATTTAAAAATAATTGGATACCATCCAAACTATCAGGAATTTTTATTTTTGAAACTAATTCAGCATCTGATAAATCTTTTTCAGTTGGAGTTTTTATGATAGATATATATTTATCATTATAATTTACTTCAGAATAATAGAATAGATATTTTCAATTTGATTTCAAAATTTCGGGCTCATCAACTCACATTTTTTGAATATTAGTCGTAGAGTAATCAGAAATTTCTCATTGATCAACAGATAAAGATTCTGCAATAGATTCTACTGCATAATCAACATCCTGAACAGCTAATGAATTAGCTTCATAAACAATTGCATTTCCATAAAATGCACCTTTTCTATACATACGATAATCATAATCAATTTTTGGATGTAATTTTTTGTAAGTTTCCAAGAAATCTTCCATCACTTTTTCCATATCTTGACAAGAATTCACCTGTGTAAACGTAATTTTCTCAGTCAAATCCTGAGTTTTCTGAGTCATTTCTTCTTGTTCCTTTTTATTTAGCTCATCTTCAATCTGCGAATCAATATTCACAGCAAAAACAAAGCTTCATAAAGCCAAGACAGAAACGATAGAGTACAATAAAATGTTTCTAGATTTCATTCATAAACGAATTAAAATTTAAAAATAATGATATAAATTATTAAATTAAAAAATATTTTCAAGAACATTTAATTTTAAGAAAAATTTTTCATCTAACAATCTACATTAAAATTGATACAAGAATTCGGCTCAGCTTCGAATTTCACTAATGGCGAACAGAGTGAGACATTATTTGAAATTACGAAGTGAGACGAGATGCATTTTGACTGAAAGTCATTCAGCTTCAGCAGAGTTATCAACTTTTGTCGCTGGCAGACAAAAGTAAATCTCTAAAAACATAAAAGAAATAGTAAAATATTTTTAAGTAAAAAACATAAATATTAAAAACTCATATTACTTAACTTTCTTAATAGATTTTCGTTTAGTACTTTTTTTTGATTTAATTTTTAAATTAGATCAAAATCATTCAGACTTATTTTTAAATTTTTCATCATGTAATCAATAAACTAAATTCATTCATTGTATTCTTTTATATCAATCTTCAAGTTCATCATCACTTCGATCTTCAAAATATAATTCTGCCGAATTTTCATCAAAAGAATCCTTAGGCAGCTGACTCATACTTTTTATACCTCTTATTATTTTAGGAATTCTAGCAAGGAAATGTATTAACATTATTTTTACAATAAAAATTAAAAAAAAATAGTAGCATTAATATTATATATATTATTTATATTTTGTCAAGAAGATTTTTATTCTCATATATGACTACAATATTCTTTGAGTAAAAATATCCCAAAAAAAGATACCTACAATATTACAAAAAAATACATATGATTACAATAGCCAAAAAAAATATATATTCTATTTAAAACTTTTCAAGAACATTTCTATAACAAAATATTGTGCAAAGTAGAAAATAGATTTTATAAAAATTTCTTACATCTAAAAAAAATTTCAAAAAATATTTTTTTAATCATAAAATTTTGATAAAAAATAGATCAAAAATTAAAAGAAAAAATTTTTTCAAAAAATAATAAAAAAAGGGTATTAATACGAAAATTAAAATTTCAAATTCGTTCATTTTTTGATTCAAGTGGCATATTTGTCCACCATGATAAAATTTTAATCAAATTTGAAATTGTATAGAAACATTAGGTAGTACCGAGCAACACGCAATATTATACAAAATAGAGGAATTTGAATATCAAAATTTATCAATTTCTAAAAAAATCTCCTAAATCTATCAGAGATAAAAAAATAATTTTTATATATTTTAATTTAAATCTTTCAAAAAATAATTCAAAGAGCTGAAAAGAAAAAATCACGTTCTACTTTGCACAAGATACATTGTGCAAGGTTGCTTTTTTATATTTTTGAGGCCTTTTTCGGCCTATGAATTCCTTGTACAACATTTAACCTATCTGTTCAATAACATTATAAAAAAAATTTTTTTTGTTGCAATAGTTTTTTTAAAAATTTTTATAGCAGTCGGGGAGCAGGGTATCACTACTCCACTACTCTTAATATCATTAAAAAATCATATTTTTCAAAGAAAACACAGGTACGAATTAATATTTCTAAATGTTTTGATATTTTTTTATAAAAAAATCCCCCAATACCTCTATCAGAATCGGGGGAGTATATAAATTAATAATAATTAGACAGTTCGATAATTAGGTACTCCTCTGTTCATTTGATTCTGAAAACTCCTTTGGAGACCTGGTATAAAATTTCTAAATTGATTTAAGATATTTTGATCTTTTATAATTATATTCTCTGGCATTGGATCTAACTGCTCCTCTTCCATATACTGCTCTGCTCTTGATGTTTGTAATAAGTTTTGAGTCTTTTTAAGATCTTGATTTGTAGCAGATAAATACGTTTGAGTTGTAGTTATATGTTGATGCCCCAATAATTCTTTAATATAATAGATATTACCTCATCTTCTTAATAATGACGTAGCAAAAGTATGCCTTAATTTGTGAGGCCAAACAGGATTTGTTATTCACGCTTTTATCCCTGCGGTCTTTACAATCTCTTCGACGGCAACCCTAGACAATTTCTTTCACTTAGTATTATTAGAATGAGAGCAAAATAGATATTCAGATTTAATCTTTTTTCATTCTCTCATAAAAAGATATAATCTAATCAAAGTTAAGTGTTCTTGGAATAGATATACTAATCTCAAAGAACTATTTTTACCGATAATTTGCAATTCTTCTTGTACATCTTCAACCTTTATATTACATAATTCGCTTACTCTTAATCATGTATAAAGAAGAACTGAAACCATTGCGTAATCTCTAGCTTTTGTTAATTCATCTTTTGTTTTATCAACCTTCATATAATTAAGCAATCTCTGTACTTCATTTTCCGTAAGAGCGTCTATCTTTCTTTTAGGCTCTTTCATAAGAAGAATCTCCTTATAATTAAAAACCTTTTCTCAACTACGTTCAGCAAAAAAGACAAAATCTCTTATACATGCCAGATATCAGTTACATGTCCTAGCTGATTTTCATCTTATCTTTTGAATCGATATAAAATTCTCAACATCCCTTACTGTAAGCTTTTCTGTATCCTCTATCGATTTTTGTCATATATATAGTTCTTTTACATATTCATTAAAATTATTAAGTATCCTTGTATATGAATTAACTGTTGATCTAGCAAATTGTCTGTTAACCTCGATTCGGTTAATAAAATTTTCTATTTTCATTGTGATTAAACTACAAAATAAAATAAGAAGTTCACGTTCAAATCTGATAAAAACCAGTTACAATATAACGAATGGCCATTCATCCTATTTTGAGGTTTCAATCACAACTGTATATTAACTGAAAAAAAAATAATTGCAAGTGAATTTTTGATAAAAAAGTTTTCCTGCAGGAGAACAGAGAAAAACCAAAACATAACCAAACAATAACCGTCGGTTTTTTTGAGTAATATAAGATATCAAGCAATAAAATAAAATTGAGAAAAAGTAATTCATAAGCAGAATTACTAAAATAAATTCAAGATTTTAAAAACCCACTAATTTAGACACTTTTCGTCAAAAAAGGCCCATATTTTTGACAGAACAGTAATTCGGCTTTGTAATTATAAAGTTATTGAATTTTTTACTAAAATCTATTGCAGCAAGACACCTATAATATTATAATATAGTTGGATGGGAATCTTTACAACATCAGTTGATTCCTAATGAAACAAATAAAAAAGTTCGGTGCACTTTATAATACTGTAGGATGATGAGAATGAGATAAGTGTTTATATCCTACAAGATTAGATACTTATGGCCAATGATGCTCTCATAATTGCTCATATTGTTATGCAAGAGCATTATTAGATTTTAGATGATTACGACATCCTCAAAATCCAAAATTCATTGATCTAAAAACAGCATATAAAATAATAGCTGGTATTCCAAAATGACAAGTTACCAGATTATGATGAATGACTGATTGTTTTCAACCAGTAGAAGCAATTCATAGGATAACATACAATATTTTAAAAGCATTTAATTATTACAAGAAACCATATTTAATAGTTACAAAATCAGAGCTCATAGCTAGAGATGATTATATAAAAGTATTAGATCCTAAATTAGCTCATATTCAAGTAACAATTACATGTACAGATGATAAACTAGCATCAACATATGAACATGCAAGTCCACCATCAAAAAGAATTGAAGCCATAGAAAAATTAGCTTCATTATGATATGATGTCCAAATAAGACTTTCCCCATATATACCACAATACATTGAAATAAACAAAATCAATGACATTAAATGTGACAAAATAATAGTCGAATTTCTACGTGTAAACTGATTTATAAAACAACGATTTAAAATTGATTATTCTGATTATACATTAAAAGAATGATGATATAATCACTTACCATTAGAGAAAAAGAAACAGCTAATAAGCAAAATAAAGAAGAAAGAAATCAGTGTATGTGAAGATGTAGAAGAACATTACAATTATCGAAAACATCATTTTAACCACAATCCAGATGATTGTTGTAATTTATCTATTAAATAAAATATAATGAAAATTATCGAATTAAAACCAACAGACTTAAAACCTTATGAAAAAAACAATAAGGTACATGACGAACAGCAAATTAACATGATTGCTAATTCAATTAAAGAATTTTGATTTACACAACCAATCGTAATTGATGAAGAAAATTCAATCCTAGCAGGTCATTGAAGATTTTATGCTTCACAACTTCTTTGATTAGAAAAAATACCGTGTAATAAAATCGAATGACTAACAGATGCACAAAAGAAAAAATATCGTATTTTGGATAATAAATTAAACGAAAGTGACTGGGATTTAGCCAACATAAAATTCGAATTAGATTCTTTAGATGACATGAATTTTGGAGATTTGAAATTATCAATAGATGAAATGTTCCCAGAATTTACAACAACAGAATTTAATCCAGAAGAATTCAAAGATAATGAAGAAGAAGAAGATGATGATGAAGATTGAGAATCAAAAGAATCAGGATTATCACTTATTGTATTTGTAAAAGACGAATGAGAATTAGAATTATTAAAAAAAGACTTAGATGAATTAGGTTACCGTTACAAGTAATAGTTTTATTTTTTTCTACAATATCATGTCAAACAAAAAACCAATGTATTTTTACTATGTAATGTTTTTCTCTCCAGATGATGGATGATACATTGCTAAATCTCATTTCTCAGAATGGTGGTGTATTAGACAGGAACTTATCGAAGAAATTGAAGACACTATTTGAGAAGATGATGCTATTTTAAATATTATTTATATGTGAGAAATAAATGCTTAAAGTATTATCTCTATTTGATTGAATAGCATGTGGATTAGTTGCACTTAAAAGGATTTGAATAAATCCTTCTCATTATTTTGCTAGTGAAATTGATCCATATGCTAAATACATAGCAAAAAGAAATAATCCAGAATTAATTCATATATGAAACGTAAAAAAGATTAAATGAGAAGAATATGATATTGATTTATTAATATGATGATCTCCTTGCCAATGATTTTCTTTAGCTGGAAAACAATTAAATTTCAATGATCCAAGAAGTAAATTATTCTTTGAATATGTTAGAATTCTAAAAGAAGCTAAACCTAAGTATTTTTTGTTAGAAAATGTAGTTATGAAGCAAGAACGAATTAACATAATTTCAAAAAAATTATACTGAATCAAGCCAATAGAAATAAATAGTAATTTGGTATCAGCACAAAATAGAAGAAGATTATATTGGATATGAATAAGAAACGAAAAATGAGAATATAATCAAATAAATATTTCTCTGCCGAATAACAAATGAATTAAAATGAGAAATATAATGCAAAGTTTTGTAGATAAATCATACTACCTAACAATAGAACAAATCAATTCTATAAAGAAACGAAAGAGCTATCAAAACCCATTAAAATGAATTCTACTCCCACAATCAAAATCCCCCACTCTAACTGCAAGATGAGCATGAGAATACCATAGTTGAATGATTTTAATATGGGATAAATGAAAGATAAGAAAACTAACTCCATTAGAATGTGAAAGATTGCAAACATTACCTGATAATTATACAGCATGAGTTGATAATTTTCAAAGATACAAAATGTTAGGTAATTGATGGACAGTAGACGTGATTGCTCACATTTTTAAATCAATACTAAAATAAAATGACAAAAAAGAAAAATTTATGATGAAGGCCAACAAAATTCAATGAAAAGATTGTCGGTAAACTAATTGATGCATTTAAAAGAGATGCAACAGTAGAAGAAGCATGTGCATATGCCAAAATCAATAAAGATACATATTACGAATGGATGAGAAAAAATAAGAAGTTTTCCGACGAAATTGAACAGGCAAAATTATTCCCACACATGTTCGCTAAAACCAAATATTTTGAAGCATTAAATTCAAAAGATAGCAATCTTTCCTTCAAAGCAGCATTAGAATATCTTAGAAGGAGAAATCCAGAACGGAAAGACAAAGCAGAAAATATCAATTTTAACAACAATACAGAGCAATTAAACGAAGAAGATGAAGAAATTTTAAATAATATTCGGGAAAAACTCAATGAGTGAAAATAAGCTATTAGAACCAAATTTTAAAAAGAAGTTTTTTAGTAAAGCATTCTACGAATATTGTAGTTATTATTTTAGAGAATACTTTTCTTTTGTTACTCCAGAATGTTTAAAAAAGTACTACTCTGCTCTAGCTTCATGAAAAAATGTTTATTTTAAATGATTTAGATGATCAGCAAAAACAACTATAGCTCAAATGTATGTTTCACGGTGTATAGCTTATAAAAAAAGAAGAAATATTATGTGGTATAGTCAAACAATCGATAATGCAGAAGAAAACTTAACATATATAGCAAATAGCTTCATATGAGATACTGATTGATGAGAAAGGTTTGTAAGAGACTTTGGCAATCTTTATTACCCTGATTACTCAAATAAGAACTGACAAAAAAAGATAAAAAGAGTCGATAAATTTATAACTGAAAATAATTGTTATGTAAGAGCTATGAGTCTTTGAACATCTCCAAGATGAAAAAATTATACAGCTCCAGATTGAAAATTTAGACCTGATTTATTGATTTTTGATGATGTAGACACAGTTAGTTCCTGCCAAAGTAAAAAGAAAATAGACAAGAATTTTGAATTCATGTTAAATGAAGTATTAGGAGGAACTACATGAGCTACACAAATATTATTTTTAGGTAATACAATTTATGAAGACTGAATCGTTCCAAGATTTGAAGAACACATCAAAAATGATCCAACATGGGAAGTTATTATATTACCAATTTACAATAATTGAGAAATTGTTCGAGATAGATTCGTAGAAACAGATAATGAAGCTTTAGAATTAAATAAATGAATAAAAGAAAATTCAAAAAAATACACTAGCTTAGAAACAGAAAGAAGAAGATTATGAACTATATCATTTGGACAAAACTATTTACTTACTCCATATGTTTTAGGACAACATATCATAACAAGAGATATGATTCAATACGATAATAATTGCCGTTCTTATGAATTTGATAAAATTCAAATATGAGTAGATCCAGCAATTTCAGAAAAAGAGTGAAGTGATAGATTTGCAATTTGTGTATGCTGATTTCTTTGAGAAAGGAAATATATTTTGGAGTGTTTGGGGCTTGAATGAGCCGAAAAAAATATCAAGAAGGCATCAAGCATAGTCCTAAATTTATATCAAAAACGAAATGCAAATAGAGTTATAGTGGAAACCGTAGCATATCAAGCAGTATTAAAAACCATATTCAAAGATATGTGATTAGCTGTTCAAGAGACAAAAACAACCAAAGATAAAGTCACTAGATTAATGGAAAAACAAATAATATTTGAGGATCATAAAATTTATTTCTATCCAGATACAACAACAGAATTAGTCGATGAATTACTTAGTTTCCCTAATTGAGAACATGATGATAGAATAGATAGTTTACTATTCTCAATCACGGAGCCAAAGAAGAACTTTTTTATTTCTTCATTTTAAAAAAATGAGAGAACGATGACCTACAAAAAAGAAAGAATGGGATCCAATAAAAAGTGAAGCACTAGATTTATTAGCATGTGAAAAATTAATAATGCGTTATATGAAAGATAAAGAAGAACCCATTACAAAAAAGAATCTTTTTGATTTTCGAAAATACATTCAAACAGAAAAAGAAAGTATAAAAGAAAAGCGAGAAGATTAAAATTATTTATTTTATTACCGTTATAGACAATGAAAACTTACGAAAAATTATCAGAAACCTCTTTTAAAGTTTCAGAAACTAAAAAATTAGAATCTGAAATTAATGTTTTAAATCAGTTAGAGAATATGGCTTCTCAACTAAGCTGAATAAAGAAAATTATATGACAGGCAAAACAACTAAAAGAAACAGTAATTAATACTGTTGAATGGTATAATACCTGGGCTGATATCCTAAATGAAGCAAAAGAGAAATGTAAATTAGCATTTAAAAAGCTTGATAAAATTCAGTTAGCAGACGATTTTATACTAGAGAACTTGGATTGTGAAGATTTCCCTAAGATTGATATCAAGAAAGATAATTAATTGTTTATATTTTGAAAAATTCAATACGTGAATATAATTCAAATATTTATATCTACCTTAACATATGAAAATTTTCTGATTAGAAATAAAGAAAGTTCAAGACTTTCAAAAAAAAGAATATATCTGAAATAATAAGCTATCCACATTATTTAATGCATGATTTGTCATAAATCAAAGCACCTTTTATGATCTATACAAATCAAATTGAGACATAAGACAATCAATTAGAAAAATTTCTAATTCAGTAAGTAGAAACTGAATTTATTTACAAAATAACAAAAAGCAAATAATTGATAATGAAGAGTTAAACTCAGACATTTTCAATTACTTCAAATCCCCTACTTTTCTAAAATGGAAAACAGAACTATTTAAGAACTATCTACTTTCATGAGAACTTTATATACTCCCCTCTTATAACTTAAAGAGAGAAATAGCATGATTTCAAATAATTGATTCAAGATCAGTTATCAAAAATACGGATTGAAACGGAAATATAATTACATTTCAAATAAATACAGGACATGGACAAACAATGATAAAGACTCCAGAAGAAATAGCTTTTTTTAAACTAGAAGATGATATAAATAATACAATCAATTGAATGTGATTATTAAATTGAGTAGTTTATGACTGACTTTCAGACTTAGAAGCTAGTAAAACTAATTATGCTTTATATCAAAATTCAGCTATCCCTTCAGCTATATTATTACTTGATTGAGATCTTTCGGCAAATGAACAGCAAATAGCTAAAGACATGTTTGAAGCTCAATTTAGATGAAGCAACAATCAGCATAAGACCTTAGTTTGATGATGAATAAAAGATATAAAAACTCTTTCTATTACTCCTAGAGACATGGAATTTATTAATCAAAGGCATTTAACAACTGAAAAGATTTCTGCATGTTTTTGAGTTCCAAAATCAATTCTAGGATATGTTGATACAGTAAATTATGCTAATTGAAGAGAAATGAGAAAAGAATTTTTAGAATGAACAATAAGGCCATATGAAATTGATTTAGAACATATAATGAACCATTTAATGCAAATGTTCTTACCTGAAATATGGAAAAATTATCGAATAAAATGTGATTGAGAACAATTAGAAGAACAACAAGAACGATTTGAATCTCAGAGAAAAGATATTCAAACAGGTATAATAACTATTAACGAAGCTAGAATAGATAGATGACTAGAACCAGTAAAAGATGATAATTGTAATAAACATTTAATTAGCAGAAATGTAGTATTATTAGAAGATATTTCTCTAGATGCTGTTTTATCTCCAGATGAAGAATAATGCCTGTAAATCTAAATCACAGAAATATTTCAAATAATGAAACAAAATTATATACGATATGCTTAAAATCATTTAAAAACCAAAGGTTATATCTAGAACAAAATTTAAATAACCTATGCTTAAATCACATAACCGATATTTTTACCGAATATGAATATTTATTATCACAATTTGATTTATATCCAAAGAAAGATTTTAATTTATGAATGGAATGATTTTGGAGATGAATGTGAATTTATGATATGATAGAAGAATCAAAAAAACCAATAATTAAATCATGCAACAAATGATATAAAAGAAGGTTTAACTTATTCAAACCAATCCTGACAGAAACAGGAATTACTATTAATAAAAATCTAGCAAATAATTATGCAATATTACGATGAGATTTAGAACTTTCAGATTTTAAATGAACAATAACTCATACAACAAAATTTAATGTAATCAAAATTCTAAAAGAATGATTAGAAAATAATTTAACAATAAATAATATACAAGAACAAATAAATAAATTAGATGAAAAATTATTTTCTCCTGCTAGAGCTAGAAGTATTGCTATAACAGAAATTTGAAAAGCTTATGAATATTGAAATTACCAACCAATAAAACAGCTATCAGAAGCATGAGTTCAAATGAAAAAATTGTGGCTTACTTGTAGAGACTGAAAAGTAAGAGAAGAACATAGAAAATGTGAAGAATTATGATGGGTTGATTTAGATTTTGAATATCCAAGTGTTTGAACCAAAATTCCACCATGATGAGTTAATTGTAGATGTACAATGGAATATGATTTTGAATTATAAAAAAAGAAGCCTTTCGACTCCTTTTGCCACACAAAATTTCCATTAACGGACTTTTTGCAAAACAAATAATAAAAAAACGATATAAAAAATCAAATTATTATGGAAATTTAACTGAATTTTCATATATATAAAGCAGTTTATATTAAATAATACAAAATATTTTATGAACGAAAAATTAGAATTTATTGAAAGAATTATCAAACCATTCACTACTGAACAATTAATAAGAACTTATTACTTTCAAAAACATCCAATAGAAGAATGAGTACCATCTAAACAAGATATTATAAACATAATAAATATCTGCCGTAGATGTGCTAACGAAAATTGATATTGAGAAGATGAATTAGAACAAGCATTAGAATATGCAAAAGAGATAGCGAATGAAAGAGATTAATAACATCTTAAAATCAAATATAGCATAAAAACATATACATTTAAGATAAAGGAGCTAAAAATTGATAATAAAAATTATAATTTTTACATAATTCAATAAAACAATCTTTTGTTGCTACTATATCAGCCATAGCATCATGTGCTCAATCAAAATCTTTTCAAAATAAGTAATGATACAATTCTGACAACTTAGGCCATTTATAATCATCTCATCGTTTATTAAGTATCTTTACAAGACCAGTACATGGCTGCATTGTATCAATCCGTTTAACATCTTCTCATGTAAAAGGAATTCATAAACGTTTACACTCTCATAATATCATTTTCTTATCAAATTCAACATTATGTCATACTACAAAATCAGCTTTTTTTATAGATTCTAAAAATGAATCAATATAACTTTCAATAAAATCATATCATAACAAATCATCATTATATATTCAATGTACATCAGAAGCTCATTCAGGAATATGAATTGGAACATTAATATATTGATTTATTCTATATGATTCAACAAAATTCCGATTAGACAAATCCAATTCTCAAAAAATTCATCAAAACTGTACAATATAGTCTGAAATAGGTGATGTTCAAGTAGTTTCAGTATCAAAGAAAAATATCTTTTTCATTTTACTACCTTGTAAAGATGTACAAGATGAACCCATATATTTCCAATTTCAATAAATATCACATCAATCTTTGTCATATCAATCACTATCATATCGATTTCATGTATACTTGTTTATTCAATATTTATTAAATCATCAACCGTCATATCAATTCTTATCATATCAATCACTGTCATATCAATATTTATCATATCGTGTTCAAGTCTCTTTATTTCTTCAATATTTATTAAATCAATTCTTGTTATATCAATTATTATCGTATCAATCTCTATTATATCAATCTTTGTCATATCAATCACTATCATATCAATATTTATCATATCAGAGCTTATTATATCAATCAATATTATATCAGTTTTTATCATAACCATTTATATCAAATAATGTTCATGTTTCTTTATTTATTCATTTCTTATTCCATCAATCTTTATCATATCAATCTTTATCACGATTAGTTCATGTTTCTTTATTTATTCACTCCTTATTCCATCATTTCTTATTCCATCAATTTTTATCATATCACTCCTTATTCCATCAATCTTTGTTGTATCAGTTTTTATCGTATCAATATTCATTGTATCAATATACATCGTATCAATCTTTATTATATATAGTACCAGTTTCTTTATTTATACAATATTTATTAAATCAATTTTTATCATATCAATATCCGTCATATCAATATTCATCATATCAATTATTATCCTGCATATGTCAATTATTATATCGCAAATTATAAGTATTATAATTTCTATTTCTACGATAATATCGATTTCTATCATGTCAATTTTTATCAATTTTTGTTCAAGTTAATTTAAATATTCAATTTTTATCAAATCAAAATTCATCATATCAATCTCTATCATACCAATCTAATGTTTCAATATTAATTCAGTTTTTATCAAATCATTTTTCATTATATCATTTTTTAGTATATCATCACTTATCATATCACTTTCTATTGTATCACTCTCTATTATATCATTCCTTGTTGTATCATTCTTTATTATATCATAATCTATTATACCCCTCCCTATTATATCACTCTTTATTATATCATTGTTTATTATATCACTCTCTATCGTATCAGCAAAGCCAATTATAAAGCCAAGTAAGCATCATAAAATTTAAAAAATAAAAAGCCATAAATATTGTATATATTTTTTTTAATTTGTCAAAAAATCAAATATTTTTTTTAATTTATATTTTGAAATTTCTATTTCGGGATTATAATGCAAGTAATAATATGTTTTATATTATCAAAATTAAACATGAAAAAGCTAATTAAAGACAAGAATTTCTTCCAAATTACTTGCGAAAAAAAATCTATAATAGAAATCAAATCAGATGATGATGAAACTATTTGACTTCAAATTGAATGATATGCCTCAACTAAAGATAAAGATAGATGAAGAGATATAGTCGAGCCTAATGCATTTAAATCTGCTTTAGATCTTTATATGACAAACCCAATAGTTCTTCTACAACATAATGCAGATAAACCAATAGGAACTGTTACTGAAGCTAAAATAGATGATAAATGATTGTATATCAAAGCCAATATTACAGAAAATGAAGATTGAATATTCTCTAAATTAAAAAATTGAGTAATTAGAGCTTTCTCTATTTGATACAGAGTAAAAGACTTTGAAGACGAAGAAATAAAAGACAAAGAATGAATAATAGTTTCATATGAAACAGTAATTAAAGATCTAGAACTATTCGAAATATCTTTAGTTTCAATTCCAATGAATCCATATGCATTAACTAAGAGCATGGAATCTTGTTTTGAGGAAGAAACTAACGAAGAAAAACCAGATGAAAATTCTGAAATAGATAATACTGAAGAAACAGAAAATTCTGAAAATTCTACTGAAAATGTAGAACTTGATGATGAAAAAGACATCGAGGAAAAAACTGTTAATCTAAAAGAATTATCATTTAAATCTATGGAAGCTTTTTTTGATACAAAAGTTGATTTGCTGAAAAAATCATTCAACGATGAATTATCAAAAAAAGATACAGAGATTAAAAGCTTAAAAGAAAGTCTAAGTAAAACAACAGAAATTCTAAAGCATTTTGCTGAATGCTTAGACGAAATTGATAGCAAAATGAGTAACACAATTATTCAAAGTGGATTTGCTTATCAAACTCCAACAAAGAAAAAAAGTGGATACTCAAACTTAATCAATCAGATTAAGAACTTTTAGATTATTGAATTTACTAACATGCTTATAAAAGATTTAATTAAAGAGATAAAAGATCTCCAATGAGAAGAAATGGAATTAAAAGAAGTAGTTGATGAGGAATGAAAATCAAAAGTAGTAATGGAAACTAAAGCAAATGAAGTTATGCATACAACTAATACAAACTTTTGAAAAGAAGTAATTCCAACAAATGTTTTACTAGATCCTATGCTTGATTTAGTTCCAACTTACTCAAGATTATTGCCACTTTTACCATGAAATCATGGTAATTGAATGCCTATAAGTGCTAAAGTTCCAATTATTTGAGAAGCTGACCTTTTCCAGTGAAATAGTGAATGGACAACAGGTGCTGGAACATATATTACTCCTGCTAATCATTGACCACACACATGAGAAGTGACTATTGTTCAATGACAATTCATTACAACAGTTTCTATCTCAAAAAGAGAATTAAATTATGGACCTGATCAGCTAGAAGCAATTGTAAGAGAAAGAATTAATAGAGCTGCTGCTAGAACAATTGATGCAGTTTTAATTAATTGAGATGCTGAAACTTGAGCAACAGGAAATGTAAATAGTGATGACTGAGCTCCAACAGCATGACTTTATTACTTACAAAACGATCATGGTATCAGAGAAACCGCCATTAATAATTCTCAAACGGTTAATTGTGGTACTCTTGATTCTGCTGATTTCCTTAGTGTAAAGAATGTACTAGATCCTTGATATCAAGCAGAATCTAATAATTTATTAATAATTATGCCTTCTCAAGTTTATAATAAATCATTAACTTTGAATGAAGTTATAACTGTTGATAAATTTGGACCTCAAGCGACTATCCATTCCGGAGTTTTAGCTAAAATATTTGATATAGATATTTTGGTTGCTAGAGATTGGCCATTGGCTGAAGCAGATTGAAAATGTTCTAAAACAGCAACAAATAATACATTATGATCATTTGCTGTACTTTATAAACCAGCAATTCAATATGGATTTGGACAGCCATTGGAAATAGAGGCTTATAGAGTTCCAGGAAAATGAGTAGATTTAATAGCTACATTTGAATTCTGATTCGCTATAGCTAATTCCGTAGCTAGTCTATGAAAGACTGTAGCATGTGGAATTAATGTAACTGTCTAGATATTTTAGGGGAGGAAACTCCCCTTTCTTTTAGTTTATATACAATGAAATGATATTAAAAAACATATCACCATTACCACAATTAGTAAATACTATTAATTGAAAAGAAGTAATAGAATCAGGAAAAGAATTCAAAACAGATAAATGAGAACAACTATTAAGAATGTATCCTGAATTATTTGAAGAAGTAGTTCAAGAAGTAAAAAAAGATGAGAACAAAGAAAAGAAAAAATAGTTTATTTAGTAAATTTAATCATGTACTCTACTCTAGCTGAGTTTAAAGAATATCTTTGAATAGCAGATTCTAGCCAAGATTCTGAATTAACAATGTATTTAAATTCAGCATATGAATTACTGAATAAGCTTTTGGAAGTAGATACTTTTAATGAATGAGTAAAAACAGAAAATGTTAAGCTTATTACAGAATCAAACTTTTGAGAAGTTTACAATATCTACTTAAAAAATAAACCAGTTCAAGAAATTCAAGAGATTAATTGAGTAAATTATACATGAGATTATTTAATTACTAATTGAAGAAAAGTTAGTTTTGCAGATAGAACATTTTTATACAAGCTAAATAATTACTGAATGATATCAGTAAAATATAAATATTGATACTCCTCTATTCCATCAGATTTAAAATTAATGGAAATGATGTTAGCCAGTGGAATGTATCAAAATAAATGATACGAATGAATTAGTAGTTATAAACTATGAGATGAACAAATAACTTTTGGATGAAAAGATAAAGAATCTGCTGATAACCTTTATTTCTCATTTAAATATTTGTACGATAAATGGAAAAACTTTAATTTGCCAAATTAGAAATGGGAATATTATTTAATAAAAAGTGAACACTTTACAAATATACAAGAGATGCAATAACAAACATATCAACATATAATGAAAATTGAATTACTTTTGCATGTAATATTCAACCACTATCTGAAAAAGATTGAATAGAATGATGAATAATGTTTAAGCAAAAGAAAATGTATTGTAGATATGATAATATTACTGTCTGAGATAAAGTAGTTATAGATTGAATTACATACATCATAGACAGTTTTCAGAAATGGGATTGATTAAAAAGCAAATTCAATAAAGCATTTATTTCAATGAGTGAATGAGACTAATGCCTATTACTTGAGATGTAGAGAAAGTGATAAATTTAAACTCAAATATTAATAGATGAATTGAATTAGCATTAACAAAAATAGGATTAATAATTCAAAATAGAGCCAAAGAAAATGCACCATTTCTAACCTGAACTTTAAGAAAAAGTATTATAACAGATTTCAATAAAATAAAATCATGAACTGTAATAGTTTGATCTCCTGTATCATATGCAACAAAAAGAGAATATGAAAACAGAATACATCCAGATAGAAAATTCTATTTAAAAAGATGATATACAGAAAATGCTGATAGAATTATGGATATAGTAACAAGATATTTATCTGAAAAATTAAAATAAATGACTACTTATTCATTCAAAGCAATATGAGATGCTATATATAATAAAATGCTAGAAATAAAAAATGTAAGAATTTGAGAAGTATATAATCATGATATAAAAATAGAAAACGGAACAAAATTACCAGCAATCATTATTACTCCAACTAGTTGAGAATTATGATATTTAGATTCATGTTCTTATGTAGATTCATTGGAATATACAGTAAGAGTAATTGATAGAATTCAAAAAGATTACTCAAATGTAGAAAACAACATAAGAGAAATCGCAGATATCGTATTATCAAAATTAAGAGAAATAGGAACGATTAATTGGACTAATAATGATTGATATACAGTTAGTTGTGAATTCAATTATACTCGATGATTCTTGGATACTCAAGAACCAATAAGGGTATTTGAAATAGAATGTAAATTTAAAGCTGTAGAAATTTAATTCTTAATTAAATAGCCATGTCTAAATGCAAAGCCTGACAATGTGAAACTGAAGATAAATCAATAATAGAAGAATTAAAAGATTGAGAAAAGAGATTTAGTTTTCCAAAACTATGAATATCTGTAATAGCTAAATCTTTAAAAGAAGCTGAAAAGAAAGTAAAAAAAATAACAGAATATCAAAATAAATCCATTTAAATTCTAATAAAACAAAATGGCATATATCTGAAGATTAAGTGCAATATGACTTTGAAAAGAAACTAATTCTTGAACTGCAGTTCCTGCTCAAGTATGGATTCCAAAAGAAAGTGGAACTTTAAATCCTAGTTTTGAAGAAGCTAGAGATAGTTCATGATATTGAGTAATTGATGAAATATATGAAAGCTATACGACTAAAAATTTCTCTAACATAACTCTATGAGGAATAGCTAGAGATGATTTCATTGGTTATTTATTACTTTGAGCTTTATGAAAATATAGTAAAGTAAAATGTTTTAAAGCTAATAATATTTCATGATGAACTCCAGCTAGATGAGATATGGTTTCTGGTTGAGCTTTAAAAAAAATAATCAAAATATGAAATACTAATTACTATTTTTTTGATTGAAATGTATCATCATGAAGTGTAAGCAATTGAACCTGGACAATGACACTTACTGAAGTTTCATGAGTAAAAGGACATTTCTTTGAAAGGCTAAATTCAAATCAACATCCAAGTTTTACAATTTATGATGATGATCCTATAGCATGAAGTTATGCCCCATATTGCATGATTAATACTTTTGAATTAAGCTGTGAAGTAGCAGATTATGTAAAGTTTAATGTAGAATTTCAATGAAAACAAATGCAATCAGCAACAGCACAAAATCCAGTTTATGTAGATGAAGCTCCGTTTTTAGCAAGTATGGCAGGAGTAAGATTTGCTAATAACGAAAGCTGATTGAATGATGCTAGTGAACAATGCATGCAGAATTTTAGAGTTGCAATAAATAAAAATCTTACAGATATCCAATGTTTTTGAAGTACAGATATAGACAGTATCTATAATCAACAATTTTGAGTTGAATGAGATTTTGAAGCATTATATGAAAGTACTACATTAAGAGATTATGTAGTAAATAGCCAAAAAAAAGCTCTAAGATTTTATGCAGAAAATAAAAACGCAACGCCTTTAGCAACATGAATTTATCCATCTATTTATGTAGATTTAATGAAAGTTTGATTAAATGAATGGACAAAAACAGATACCACTAATGAAATAATAAAACAAACTATGTGATTTACAGGACAATACAGCAACAATGATTCAGCTAGTATTGAAGTGTTATTATTAAATTCTAATTGAGAAGGATATTAGGAGTTTTCGTTAATATATATATCCTCTAGTTTAGCTTTTAACGGTCCTTTAGAAATTTTCTTAACCGTATTAATTGTTTTTTTATATCAATAAATATCTTTATAATCATAATATTCAGCAACATGATATGCTCAAATAAAAGAACGACAAGCCAATTCAAAAAAATCAAATATTTGATCCTCAACAAATTTTAAAAATTCATCGTATATAGATTTAAATAACGATTCAAAATCTTTTGATGTATCTATTGTACAAAATCAATTATAAAGAAAATTATCATAATCTATTGTTCAACCATAAATATCTCAAGAATAACACGGATTAAAATAACTATATTTTCTATCATCTATATCTATTGAAATAGAATCATCATCATAAGAACCAACACTAATTTTTAATCAAGGATGAGAATATTTCATTTTATCAACAAATGATGTAAATATAATCTATATACCTAGAAACATAAAAAAATCAACCTCAATTATATTTTGAAAAATCGGCTCCGTGAATATACTACAGTTAATTTTATTATTAACTGTATTTTTCATGAATGTAAAAATTAACTGACAAGAGAAAACTATCTCTTTTAAATCTATTTACACTAGATGAATAGATAAAGAATTTAATTCAATCATTTTTAAATGAGTAAAAGCCAACTCTAGTAACGCTTGAGTAGATCTTGAAGTAAATAATATTCAAGAAGCAAATGATTTCTTGGTAAAAGCAATGACAAATCTAACAGAAGAAGAAATTCAATCTTTATCTATTTCAGATTACAATAAAATTCTAGATAAAATATGAGAAATAAAGACTCCCAGTAAATAATGATGAATTAATAAATCAATTCATCAAAACTTTAAGATCATGAAAAAATCTAACAAAAGAGCATAGAGATTACATTTTAATCAAAGAATTATATCACTGCTCCCCTACTGAATTAGATAAACAAGATGAAAATATTTTAAATCTACATTTTCAAATGATTCAAGAAGAAAGAAAATGGGAATACATCCAACAAAAAAGAGCCGAACAAAAATCAAAAATTAAGAAATAAACAAAAAGGGAGATAGCTTTTGGCTAACCCCTTACATTCCAATATTTCTATTGGACTTGATTACATACAGTATACTCAAAATTTAAAAAATTGCAAGAAATTATGGCTGAAACTGATTATAATATCAAGTTAATATTACAAGCTCAAAACAAAGCCTCTCAAGAAATAGAAAAAGTAAGTGGACAAATATCATGAATGAGAGATACTTTAGCTAAACTTTGAATTTCAGCTATAGCAATTTCTAGTGTAAAAAGTCTAGCAAGTTCAGTATTAGAATTGTGATGAAACTTAGAACAAGCAGAAGTTGCCTACTCTACCATGCTATGAAGTACTGAAAAGGCTCAAGAATTATTAGCAGATTTATCAGAATTTGCCAAGAAAACTCCATTTGAATTAACATGAGTTAGAGAAAGTGCAAAACAATTATTAGCATATTGAGTATCAGCAGAAGATATGATCTCAACTATGAAAACTTTATGAGATTTATCAGCATGACTATGAGTAGATATTTCTCAATTAGCATTAGTTTTCTGACAAGTAAAGACAGCAACAAAATTAACCACTAATGATTTAAAGCAATTCATTAATGCATGAGTTCCATTATTAGATCAATTATCAAGCCAATTAAAAGTTAGTAAATGAGAAATATCAGATATGATTACAAAATGACAAATCTCATTTGAAATGGTTGAACAAGCTTTAACAGACATGACTTCAGCTTGATGAAGATTTGAAAATCTTATGGAAAAACAAAGTTGAACATTTCAATGAATGCTTTCAAACATACATGATAGCTTTGATTGAATCAAAGAAAGTCTAGGTATGGCTATCTTACCATTACTAGAAAAACTACTATGAATCATATCACCAATAATAGAAAAAATATCAGATTGGGTACAAGAACACCAAAAGTTATCAGCTATTATTATGGGTGTAGTTTCGGCTTGATTACTCCTAGTTTGAGTTCTTTGAAGTATGTCTGTAATCATGCCAATAGTAAGCTCTGCAATATCTCTTTTAACTGGCCCAATATGAATAGTTATGTTAGCTATCTGAGCTTTAGCAACAGCATGGGCTACAAACTTTTGATGAATAAGAGATAAAACAAAAGAAGTTATAGACTTTGTAAGACCATATATTGAATCAGCTGTAGAAACAGTTCAAAACTTTTTAAAAGAACATGGAGAAGAAATTAAAGCTGTATTTAGTGCTATTCGAGAATTTATAGAAACATGATTTAAAATAGCTTTTGAAACAATCGGATATATCTTTGAAAGCTTATTCAGCATATTAGGAATTTTAATAGATGTATTTAAATGAGATCGAGAAAGTGCTCGAACAAGAATTAAAGACTTTTGAACCAATACAGCCAAAACATTGGATAAAATTTTAACAACAGCCTTTTGAGAGACTCGAGAAAATATTAAAGCATGATTTATGAAATTTTATGATGCCATATTAAGCAAAGTAAATGAATTAGTAGATAAAATAAAAAAAGCCGTTCAATCACTAAGAAATGCATGGAATGAAGCAAAAGAAATGGTCGGTTGAGTTGTTTCAAATGTAAAAAATAAAATTAGTTGAAAAAAAGCTGTTTGATGACCTGTTTATCAATGACAAAGTTATTTAGTTTGAGAAAACGGACCAGAACTATTCACTCCTAGTATGAATGGACATATAACCAGAAATGAAGATTTATGATGAATGTGAAATATTACTATACAAATGACAAATAGCTTTTCAGTAACCGAATGAACAGATCAAGAATCACTAGCAACTATTATTGCTGAAAAATTAACAAGACAGTTAAGTTTATACAAAAAAGGTATTTATTAATTATAACTATTATGCCAAATCTATCACACTTTAATAATGTACTATTCAATTGATGAAGACAATACTCTACATGAAATAGATTAGATGATATAATATTTAATGGGTTTTGACTTCAGAATGAAAATTTCGTAACAAGCGAAATCAATTTCTGGAATATGCCTAAAATAAATGTTTTAACATACGATAATCCTAAAAACGATTGATGATGAGTATTAGATAGATTTTATAAACAAAGAGTAATAAATCTTAGCTGAAGTATTATTTGAACGGATTCAAACGATATAGAAAATAAAATAGATAGCTTAAAAAAGGCTTTATCAGTGAAAACAGGATATTTAGATTTCAAAATCAAATGAACATATAGAAGAATTCTTTGTACACTTACAAACTCGGATATAATTAATAGAGAACATTACGACATAGATCATTGAAAGTTCAAACTAACATTTACTGCTCAAGATCCTTTTTGGAGCGAAAAGACTCGAGATTTTAGTACATTTTCATGAATAAATGCAGAGATAAATGAAGACATAACTAATCAATGAAGTGAATATAGTAACCCAATAATAAATATTTTGGTAAATAATTGTTCAGAAACAAATCAGGTAAAAGTAAAAATTTGAAACGATGAAATTGTAATAGAAACACCAATTAATACCGGAGACGTAATTGAAATAAACACTGCAAAAAAGAACTGTACGATAAATTCTCAATCTGTAGATTTTTCTGGCAGATTTCCAAAATTACAAGCATGACTAAACTCATTTCGCGTAATATCAAATTGAACATACAATTTTGATATAGCTGTTTTATATTCAAAAAATTATTTATAATGCCTTATATCGAATGAAACATAGTAGTATGATGAAATTTATCTGTTCAAGATTATGTATGAACAGAATTTCAATGGTACAGAGATAATATAGCTATAGAATGAGAACTAAATAATAGCTATATACTACAAATAACTGATCAATGACATGAAATTACATGTGCAATATGGAATAATTGAAATATAGATATTTGTGAACCAATATTTATCGACTATTATTCTTTGGAAGTAAAACCAATTGAAAAAGAATATATCGTAAAATTATATAATAAGAATATGGAATTTATTAAAGTTTTACCTGCAAGTTTAATAACTAACGATATTTCATATTCTGAAAGCATAGATGCATGACAATGAGAAATGGAATTAAATATTAATTTGCCAATTGATACCGATTACTTTGATTGAGTTAGATATTGTAAAATTTTTGTATCAGATAATAGCTGAATACAAGATTTATTAATATATAGTGGTTGGCTTAGCAAGATTTCAAGAGTTTATTCAAACAATAAAGAGAATATTCAAGCAACATTTCTAAGTTTATATAGTTTATTAGAAGATGTATTATTAAGAAAAAATTGAGATGATAACTGAAATCCAGATTTTAGCAAAACATGAGATCCAGCAAATATTTTAAAATTTATAATAGATTATTTTTCCACCAAATACCCTAACACACTAAGTTATACAGATGAAAGTATCCAAGAGTATTGAGAAAGCATAACAATTAAATTTGAATGAATTAGTTGTGCTAGATGAATAAAAAACTTAGTAAATTGACTAAGTTATTATTTCTTTGTTTGAGCAGATTGAATAGTCCATTTTCACCCTACACCAGAAAATGCAACTCATTTACTAACTTATGAAAAAGATATAACATCTCTTACTATTCCAGAAGATAAAGAACAAATTAAAAATAAAGTACAAGTAATATACCAAGAAAACGAAGAATCTACTCTATCAAATATAGCAAAAGATGAAGATTCAATAAGTGAAAATTGATTAAAAGAAATTCTATTAACTAGGCAAGATTTAAATGATCAAACTAGTGCAGAACTTTATAGAGATCAATATTTAAACGAATACAAAAATCTTAGAAAGAATATTACAATTACAGTTAATAGCCTATATCCAATAGAAACGATTCATCCATGAGATACAATAAAAATAAGAAATCTATGATTAAATATTGATAATGCTCAAATAAATAAAGTGAATTATAAATACGAAAAAGCTGTATTAAATTTGGAATACTATCAAACAATAGCTCAAGAAATTTTTAATTAATAAAACAAAAAATGGCTAGATATCAAAATTATATCATGAGAAATAATGTGTTTTCCGAACTTTATGCTCCTATTAGTAGTTTAGCAACTACAATACAACTAAAGCAAGGACAATGAGAAAGACGATGAAACGAATTTCCAATTTTAGCAACATTAGAAAATATAGAAGAATGAAAGGTACTAAAAAGGGAAATAATAAAGATAACTGCTAGAGATAATGACTATCTAACAATTCAAAGATGAGTTGCACCATGTCCACCAAATGATGATAGCAATGTACAATGAACAACTAGTTTCTCATTTAATAGTGATGATAAGTTAAGCTTATATATTCCAAAAGAAATATTTGATAATATTGAAGCTTGATTTACAAATGTTCATAGTGAATTAGATTCATTATTTGAAACTTTAGATGATACGAATCTATCACTATGATATAACGCAGATTGATATTTAGTAACTATAACAGATTTACATAACGATATTACAATAGTTTTATCACGGAATTTAAATGATAATTATGTCGATATTCAAAAGGTTTGAGATCCTAAAAAATATAGATGCACATATTGAGTAAACGGATATCTTCAAACAATAGTTTATGCAGAATTTGAATAAACTTATTTAAATCTTATTACCATTAAAATGCAGATTACATTACCAGCAAAACTAGAATGAGGTTGAAATTCTAATTGAACTGCAGCAGATTATCAAACAGCAGTCGATGCCTCTTATGCAATATACAATGCTACTTTATGATTATTTCATAAACAAAACGCTTTTACTTGAGATTGAAAAGATAGAGCTAGCCAATGATTTTTCGGATTATTAAACATCCCTTCCAGATACTGACAATGATATTCATGGAATGCTATAAAATCTAGATGACTTGTTACTCAATACGGGGATCTAAAAGCTAATATTTACACATACAAATTTAATAATACTATCAATTCATTAAACTGACAAATATACTGAAGTGTCCGAAGAAGTAGCTGATATTCATACGTAACTTATTGAGATACAAACTGAGCAGAATTTGTAGATAGTAATATCACAATTAATACATTTCCAGATCCTTCAGCAAATCATGTTCGATGAAATAGATGGGTAAAAATATCCACAACAACAAAACATTACTTAGTTTGAATTGAAGTTTCTACATCATGAACTGTAGCTAGTAGCGTAGTAGCTTTTCAATGCAACGAAAATTGAACATTAATTAATTCAAGCAAAATAACAGTTTACAATAGTTTTCTTTATCAATTTTATTCATGAAGTAGATGATGAGTAGTTACCGCTGATGTCCCAATTTGTGCAATTTGAAATACTGTTTATACATGAACTGTTTGTGTTGTTAGGCATACTAACAATACTTCATATAGTCCCGCTACTCAAAACTTAAATACCTGTAAAAAATTTGTATTTAACGATGACGGAACCGCAACAGTTACAGAATTATGAGGATCTGTAGAAATTCACAATTGGGATAATGGTTGAAGTAATAATAATGCATGAACGCGTTCATTTGCCTATGATACTTGTTTTTATAATTGAATAGCCTATTTCTGCTGACATTTTGCTTACACACAATACTCATGAGGATCAATTTATTGATATATAAATACAAACGATGATTCTTGCAGTGCTACATGAACATGAACAAATTGATATTATTGTTTATGATTAAATTGATGAACGATTATAGCTGTTAATAGCAGTAATTCTGGATTCAATATATTAGATTGAACAAATGGCACAGCAACCGCACGTAATAATATGGGATGATTTTGAAATAATACTTCTACACCATCAATCTATTATACACCAGTTACAGACTATTCATCAGATTGAACAAACCTTGAAAATACAGTATTACCATGCCCAAAAGCAAATTGAGCAAAGCAAAATCATTGCTTATTTATGAATTGAAAAACTTATTATTCAGCTGGATTTAGAGCACCTTCTAAAATGTCCTTAAAAATAAATGGAACAAATATCCCATTCAACTACGATAAAAAAAATCGAAGAATATCAGCAACTCCAAACGTATCTCTGTCTTCATGAACAAGAGATATTGATATAGAATTTGAATATAATTGAACAGCTCAAGATAGAACAACATTTATGTTTTGATACAATACAGCCACCACTTATTGAAGTTCCTCTTTGTGAGATGAATTAACATGAGATTCAAGTTATGGACGAATATTTTGAACTAATCCAACATATCTAAATTTAGAATTATCATAATTTAAATTTTGAGATTTGAGTTTTCTGGTTATAAATACCATAGATAATTTTTTAGTAATTAAAAAAATAGAATGAAATTAACCAGTACAACTACAAGTACAAGCCTATATGAATTAATTAAGACAGCTTATCCTCAAGCCATTAGATTAATAGAAGAAAAAAGAATTAAGAACGAATTAAATTGAGGTTATTGAGTAGAAATAGTTTATGCATGATCAGAAATTAATGTAGAAACGATATTAAATGAAGCCGGTTCTAATAGTAGACCTGTAAATAGCACATTACCAATATTTGCCTTTAACTGTAAAGATATCCATGATATTTATATTTATGGATCATGAGATTTTTATTTATCAATAGTCTAATAATGGCTTGAATAAATAATAAAATATGAACTATAACAGACAAATTCCGATCAAGAGTTTTTAATACATCAACTCCATCTTTTATCACAAAAACGGTTACAGGTAATTGATATATAGATTTAACTAATGCTGTAGCAAATGAATTATTAGAATTAAAAGCTTATTGATGAATAATTCAAACATGAACACCAACACCAGATAATTTAGTAGATATTGTTTGTAATAATTGAGCTATAAAATTCAGTAAAAATTTAGCAGATATAACCACCGAAAATATTACAGAACAAAAATATATAGACAATTCTTGAAGAATACAAGATAGTCCATTAAATTTCATTTATTCAACATCAGTAGTGTCCGGGAAAAAAATTAGTAAAATATAAAAACACTAGCCAGTGGCTAG
>CALCYP010000077.1 GCA_937906635.1 uncultured bacterium
TAATCCCATACATAATCTTTACAGCAATCGCCCTAATTTCTGGACAATTGATGCTAGTAAAGATGGAAAAAAAGTTTTAAAGTGAAAAAAGATATATTTAAAAAAGTCTAAAAAAATTTGACAAATTTTACAAAAAATATATAATATACATATCATAGTGACATTTTTATATCCTAATAAAAACGATAATGGTTAAAACAGAAACATCAAATGGACAATTTTATAATATAGAGAATAATAGAGATTACAATATTCCAAAATCAGTCATATTATGAGAAGAACTAGAAAAAGTTTTAATAGAAAAAGAAGAAGCTGAATCATATATTCCAGAATGGATTGAAGAATGAAAAAAATTCATTTGGCCAGAATTACGGTGACAGTGGCAAGAAGAAGTTGAATATTTTGCAAAATGAATACATAATTGAGGCGAAATTATGCAAACTTTATACATAATAAAAAAGCTAGAAAAATGATGAAATAGCAAAACACTATATAAAGAATTAGATGACTTGTATAAAGATGAAGGAAGTTCAATGGCATACGCTGATACGTGTAGATTAATATTGCTATTTGCAAAAAGATGAGTTGAATTTTCACGAGAATGACATTACACAGATGAAAAAAGTATAAATTTTATAAAAGAAATTGAAGAAAGAAATAAAAAAATGAATAACGTTAATAAAGATTTATGAGAAGCATTAATAAATGAAAAAAATACTGAAATTATCTAGGAAATTTACCACAAGAATTCGTCGATAAATGTAAAGAAAATGACAAGAGCGTAAATTTTGAATTAGCAGTATATCGGGATATAGACATAGAAAAAAAAGTAAATAATGATTTCCTAATCTGACGAAATAGACCAAACAACAATATTGAAGATTTACCGATAGATACAAAAGAAAAACGAGATCGAATATATGCAAAGCATTTTTTAATGGCACAAACCAAAAAATTTTGAGTACAAATTGAAAGAGATGAAGATTGAAGAATCAAATCAAATGAATCATTTAAAAAACAAAAAGAATACCGAGATAATTACTTTGAACAACTTTGAAATGACAGAGAAAAAGCACAAGAATACTTTGACACAGTAAAAAAATGAGAAGATATAACAAGATTTCTACCAGAAACAGATCGAAATGGAGTAAAACGAGATGTCAGAAAATAATATATGATACGAAAAAAAAAGAAAAAAAATCCCCCAAGAACTGAATCAAGGAGGAGTTTTTTATTTAAGAATTAAATTACTATTTACCAACATATTCAACCAATATTCCAGGTCACATAGAAGAAGCTATAACAACTTTCTTAATCAATTTTCATTTAACTCATGCTGGTTTGTTTTCATCCAATGCAGCCAAGATAGCAGAAATATTTCATACTAAATTTTCAGCAGGGAATGAAACTTTTCAAACAGCTACATGGACATTTCAAGTCTTGTCCAATTTATATTCAATTTTTCATTTCTTGAATTCTTCGACGGTCTTTGTGATATCATTTGTAACTGTTCAAGCTTTTGGACTTGGCATCAATCCTTTTGGTCACAAAATTTTTGCTGCAGGTGCTAATTCTCTGATACATTCAGGAGTAGTCAATAAAACATCAAAATCTAAATTTCAATCCTTGATTTTATTCAAAAGATCAGCAGATCCGTAGATGTCTGCTCAAGATTTCTTAGCTTCATCCAATTTGTCATCAGAAACAAATACCGCAACCTTTGTAGATTTTCAAGTACCAAAAGGCAAGATAGTTGTTCATCTCAACATTTGATCATTGTACTTAGGATTTGCATTTGTTTTGATAGCAAGTTCTACAGTAGCATCAAATTTAACATTTGAAGTCTTTTTTACCAAATCAACAGCATCAGCTAATGAATAAGCCTTTCCTTTTTCAACTAAGCTAGCTGCTTCTACATACTTTTTTCCGTGTTTCATTTTTTAATAATTTAATAGTATAAAAGTGGTCATAACAGGAATAATCCTTCCCACAAAATTAAAAGTCTTTAGTCTACAGTCTGCAGTCTACAGCAATCCACTATCGACTGAAGACTGTCGACAATCGACTATCGACTATAATTCAACTTCTACTCACATATTTTTTGCTGTTCATGCAATAATTTTTATTCAAGCATCAACAGAATTTGCGTTTAGATCAGATTTTTTTAATTCATAGATCTCTTCTAAATCAGCTCTAGACAATTTTCACTGTAATTTGTTCTTGTTTGGTTCTCAAGATCATTTCTTTTGTTTCAACTTCCACAAGATCAAATTTGATGTAACAGGAGCTCATAATTCCATAGCGAATGTCCTGTCAGCAAAAACGGTTAACTTACATTTAACTTTTACATCAAATCAACCAAATTTCTGCATTAATTCTTGAGTTTTTTCATTAAACTCTTTCGTAAACTGTCCAATGTTTACTCAATTTGCTCAAAGCATAGGTCATAGTGGAGGTGCAGGTTGAGCTTTTCCAGCTACGATCTCTAAGTTCAAAATGTTTTGTACTTTAGCCATTTGTAACTAGTAAATAAATAAAGATTGTAAATAAGACTTAGATGCATGATAGATAGAATAATCAACAGCTAACAACCGTGATTGATTATTTACATCTATCAACATCAATACCTTTCTATTTGCATAATCAGGTATATTTATATAAGTAACCTTATTACCAAACATTTTATTTGCCAATATCTCACTTTCAGTATTCATTATATACAAATTTCATCACAACTTCCTTGCAATGTCAGAGAAGTCATAAGTATAACCATCCATATTCAGATAATAAATTCATTTCGAATCAGTTAACGCATATTTGTAAGATATTCACAGCAAATTCACGAAATCCAAATCTCAATAATATGTATGAGTTCAACTCAAAACAATCATCTCAGACAATGAACTATTTACATTAGAATTACTATTTGGATTTGAAAGATCAACTATTGTCAAACCTCATTGATTATCACTTACTTCAACATCAGTATTTCAAATATTACTACCACTTCATACATTATAATTAGCACTTCAATCACTATTATTAAATAATCAAGAAGTTTGAGATGGCACAGTAACATTTCATGTATCAGTTTTCATTGAATAGTCTTGTTTATCACTGATTTCAGATACAATCAATCACGAATCATTCATAGCCAAAACATCATTTCAATTTCACTTAAATACATCTCATTTTACATAATACAAGACAACATAAACCAATGAAAGGGAGATACATAATACGACAATAGACCACCTCACAGCATTTGATTCATTATTGTAATTTTGATCCATTTTTGTTTTATTAATAAATACTATCACATCAATTCAATTTTATCAGCATCAATAACAACTGGCGTCAATCTACCAAGCATTTCAATATTTACGATTACAGTTCATTTCTCTGTATCAATAGTCTTTATACTTCACTTCATTCATTTGAAATCTCAAGTTTTCAATAAGACGACATCTCATTCTTTGTAAGGAATCTTCAAATCAGATCTTTCTTGTGATTTCTTTATTTGACTAATAATATTTTCATATTCATAATCTTCAACCGGTACAGGACGAGTCTCAGCTCAAACTATAAGTCTAACTCCAGGTGTATTTCTGATTACATACCATATTTTGTCATTCATCCTTGATTTAAAGAATACATATCCAGGATACAATTTTTTTTGTTTAATTACTTTTTCACCTTTTTTCATAGAATATTCGTTTACTATAGGTGAAAGGTAATCAACCACATCTTCTGATAATCATTGTTTTTGGACTCTCTCTTTCATATTATCAATTACTAATTGTTCTTGTCCAGAAACAACACTCAAAACATACCATTTGAAATTATCATCTTGAATCTGCTTTTTAATTTCAACTACATTTGAATCTTGTGCCATATTTATTTTTATTTTAGATATAAAATAGATACTTTATAATGAATTATCTTAAAAAATTATAAAACAATTCATATCATGAGGTAAATACAAGATCTGCTAAGATAAAGTACAATCAAGTAAAAATCACTAAAGCAAAAATTGCAATTGTAAGCCCAATATATTGTTTTTTAGTTGGGTGTTTCAATCACTTGACAGTATCAAAACTGTCATAAATAAACTTCATCATTTTGATTTTTTTCAATAATAAAAAATTTATGCACAAATAATTTACATATTACAAGTCATTTTGCAAGCCTTTTTTACAAAAAATGGGCTAAAATCAATGATAAACAAAAAAATGGTCCCAACATAAATGTTGGAACCAATATGTAGAGGTTTTATTAAGTTAACTTCACAAATCAAAAAGAATCTTCCAATTTCCAGTAGACTAAAGAGTTGTTAAAACTACTAATTGGATAATCTTTCTTAGGAGGATTCGGATCACGATTCCTAAATGTCACTTTAGGAACCGTACCTGTCACAGTAACAAGAGTGGAATGCTGTATAGCTGTGCCACTAGAATTATACATTTGAACGATATCACCAATATCCAATGATGACGCAGAATAACAAGCCGGGGCAACGCGATTTGAAGCATACAAAAAATCGTACAAATCATCAGCCTGAGTCCAGCTACAACTATAATTTTTAGGAGTCGTATTATTGGAGCAATAACCAGCACCATTATGATACCAAGAACCAGACGAACAAAAACTACCATCATTAAGAAATGTCCAACCACCTGCATATAAACACTGACTAACAAAATTAGTACAATCACCACCACTATAATTGGAGTAATTACACCATACAGATGTGTTAGGAGAATTATAATACAAATAAGCATAAGATTGAGCCAAATAACGGCTGTAGGTAGTTAATTCAGATCTAATGGAATCAAAACGATGCACGACTGACATAACCACTAGATCAGTAGGATATTCGCCCCATCTAGAAATACCATCTTCAACATTAACAAAACTATCAATCTTCCAACCAGATAGTGTTTTTATTAAAACTATATCATATAACATACCACCCTCCTCATTAGCACCATCGCTAGATGGTATTGAATACAGCTCAACAACATCTCTAAATATTACAACAGAATCAGAAATATCAACGAATGTTTCATACTCATAATCTGTAATTAGCTCAACATCAACGAATTTCGTCGAATAAGACGTATATTCAATACCATACTTCCTTATACTAGCCAAATGTCTATCCAATCTGATCTTCAAACTATCAGAATCATTCTCGTCATTGTAATATTTTTTCCAATAAGGTACATCGGTATTACCGAGTAAATACTCATACTGAGTAGTCATAAAAGCCTCAAACATAGGATAGAATAACTGTTTCGCCTCTTGTACATTTTGAGGATCAACAGTTGGGAGCTCATAAGAATCAATAAAACCAAGTTGACTCTTATTTTCAACATTGTTTCTTTTCACTTCGTCCTTATTACAGCCACAAAGAAACAAAAAAGCGATAACAAATGTGGACAATAAAATTTTTGATGTTTTCATTATAAATAGATTTTAATTTTAAGACCTCTACACAAAAAATAACAATAGTAAAATTAAAGAAAAAATCAAGACAAACAAAATAGAAATCATATGTTTATAGTAATCCAGTATATGGTGCTATTGCAATGGCTATCAGTAGCTTTTGCGTGATACTTAACTCAATCAGATTAAAGATTATTTGTAATTATTAAAATAATGATAAGAGGCATAAAATACCCATAATTTCATCATTTTAAAAAATGATTACATTTTTTCGATGGAATAATTGTAGAAATATTACACTTTTTCGATGTAATAATTGTGAAAGTATTACATTCTTTAGATGGAATAAATTTTTGAAATGGATTTATTTGATTTTTTATAAATTTTCACTATAAGGAAAGAGCCAAATAAAATCGTAGAGATGTTGTCCTTTTATAATGTTTTTTCGTACTGAATAAAGACGATTGGTATTATTGTCTCTTTGTTTGGTGCGAGAAAACATCCTACAAAAAGATTTTGTTTGGCGACTCGGTAATATCAGTCGTCTTTTTATTTTTATGAAAATAACATGAAAAAAATCTACATTGCATGATGCTGATGAATGCTTTGACAGGCGTTTTACGAACAATTTAAAAATTGATATGAACTAAAATGTACAGATAAAGATGTTAATGAAAATCGACTATCTTTTTTGGATTTTCGTGATTTTGAGAAATATAGAGAAGATGTTTTGGCTTTTAAACCTGATTATTTGTTCCATCTATGAGCATTAACAGATTTAGAATATTGTGAGAAAGATCCGGATGATACTTTAATGACAAATACCATTTCAGTAGAGCATGCAGTATATATTGCTAATGAATTGGATATCCCCCTACTTTATATTTGTACTGCATGAATTTTTGATTGAAAAGAAGAATTGTACGATGACTGGTCACAACCAAATCCTGGATCTATGTATGCAAAATGAAAATATTATTGAGAACTTTTTGTTAAAGAACACGCAAAAAAATATCTAATATGTAGAGCTTGATGGATGATGGGAGGGTGACCAAAGAAAGATAAGAAGTTTATTAATAAAATTGCTAAGCAAATAAAAGAATGAAAAAAAGAATTATTCATTGTAAATGACAAAGATTGAACTCCTACATATACTCATGATTTTGCTAAAAACGTAAGGTTGTTACTAGAAAAAGAATATTGGTGACTTTATAATATGGTCTGTGAATGACAGACTTCAAGATTAGAAGTTACTCAAGAAATGCTAAGAATATTATGATTAGAAAATGATATTAAAATTACAGAAGTTTCTTCTGATTATTTTGCTAAAGAATATTTTGCACCAAGACCTTGATGTGAAAGACTAATAG
Organism: uncultured bacterium; assembly: GCA_937906635.1. Classification (GTDB taxonomy): domain Bacteria; phylum Patescibacteriota; class Gracilibacteria; order Absconditabacterales; family Absconditicoccaceae; genus JALOAF01. The sequence continues at coordinate 6,819 of CALCYP010000077.1, forward strand.
ATAAGAGACTAACACTTCGTGGATGTAATATAATGAGAGATTGGAAAGTCGCATTGAAAGAATATTTGGAAAATGAGTATCAGGATTTATTTAAAAAGTAAAATGATGAAAATTAAAAATATTATTATTGGAGCTTGAATTTCTTGATGTGTTATAGCCGAAAGATTAGCTTCAAAATGAGAAGAAGTACTCATTATTGATAAAAGAAATCATATCTGATGAAATTGTTATGATTATTATGATGAAAATTGAATTTTAGTACATAAGTATTGACCTCATATATTTAGGACAAGTTATGATGATGTATATGAGTATGTAAATAGATTTACTACAATTATAAATTACCAACATTGTAATTATTCTTTTGTTGATTGAAAATTTATTAATTTTCCCTTTAATTTTAATACATTATATAGTTTATTTTCGCTTGAAGAAGCAAAAAAAATAGAGACAACTCTGTTAAAATATTTTTTGTATTGAAATCAATTTTCAATATTGGATTTAAGAAATAAAATACAAGGAATAAAATGAAATGATAAAAAAATCTTAGACTTTTTAATTAATTATATAATTGATAAAACAAATAAAAATTATGTTATGAAACAATGGTGATTAAGTATAGATGAAGTTGATAAGGGTATTTTTGATAGAATCCCCATAAAATTATCAAGAGATAATAGGGCTTATTCAAATAAAAAATATCAGTGAATGCCTAACGAATGATATACGAAGATGTTTGAAAATATGATAAATAATAAGAATATTTCAATATTATTAAATATTGAAGCAAAGAAAATTATAAATTCTGTAGAATATGAAAGATTGTTCCGAACGTGACCAATTGATGAATATTTTGATTATAAGTATTGAGAACTTGATTATAAAAAAACATTATTTAAATTTGAGTATTACAATACAAATTCATATCAAGATTATCCAGTAATAAGTTATCCTAATGATTATGATTATACGAGAATAACAGAAATGAAAAAATTATACCCTAATTCTACAGCTCATAAGATAGAAAAAACAGTTATTTGTAAGGAATATCCATTAATTTGAACAGAATTAGCATATCCAGTTGAAATTGAAAGAAACTTAACACTATTAGAAAAATATATAGATGAGACTAAGAAACTAGATAAAGTATATTTTATATGAAGACTTGCTAATTATAAATATCAAGATATGGATTTGACATTCAAAAAAGCATTAGATTTTATCAATAATTTATAATATATCAGTAGTGTCCGGGAAAAAAATTAGTAAAATATAAAAACACTAGCCAGTGGCT
>CALCYP010000078.1 GCA_937906635.1 uncultured bacterium
GTTGTTATATCGCTATGACCTAATAGCTCTTTAATTGTCATGAGATCAACTCATTGTTCAAGCAAATGTGTAGCAAAACTATGTCTTAGTACGTGACAAGTAATCTTTTTTCATGGAATACAGTTGTATTTTTTAAATAATCAGCATATAGTTTGTTTTGTTATTGGTTGTCAGTAGGTATCCATATTGTGGGATATAAAAACATAATCATCATTACAAGTGCTTTTACATGGCTTTCAGATTCGTGGAATTTTCTTTTTCCTGTATTTAATATATTGATCTAATAATTTTTTTGTATGTGGAGTTATAAAAACAAGTCTATCTTTTGCTCATTTTCATGTAATAGAAAAATAATTTTTATCAAATTGATTTACTTTCAGATGTAACATTTCATCAAGTCTCATACCAGTAGTATACCCTAATGTGATTAACAATTTAGATCTAAGTTTATTGATTTTGTATTTCTCTACTGTATCAATATGTTTTAATAAAATCTTAATTTCCTTTTCTTCTAAATAGTCCATTGGAATACTCTTATGCTTTGGTGATGAAATTAATGCAAAATTTATTCAACTTTCATGATAGGTATTTAATCGCTTTAGAAAGTTTTTAATCGCCTGTATTTTTTGTGCAATGGTAGTATCTGCTAAAACTTTATTTTTTTTATAGTATATACTTTGCTTAGGTGGTTTCTTTGTCGCTAGATATGTTTTATAATTCTCAATAGTTTGGAATGTAATATCTTCTACTCTTTTGATTTTCTCATGCTTAATAAATTTTGTTAAATAGTTGATTTGTCTTTCAATTGTTTTTTGTTTCTGCTTTTTATTGGTTAAATACTGCTCAAATTCGGTTACAAGATTTTCCATATTTATGATGGTTAATAAATAAATCTTGTAGTGAGTATTGGTTTTTGTAGGTATCACATATTGTATAATTTTAATAAACAATGTCAAATATTGTAAAAGAAAATATGATAAAAAAAAGTTATCAATTGACTTGCAATTGTATCAATTTTAGTTATTATCAAGTCAGACCTACAATATAATGTGGTTTGTCTGTGATACTTCACTACATATCATAGATAGATCACAATAATAAACTCACTACGAAAGAGACAGATTTTCGTAGCTTTTTTATATTTAAAAAAATTGGTATGGCAAAAAAAAAGAAACATCATGCAACGTGAGCAAATATAAAACTGAACGCAAGTAAAAGATTAGAGAAAGCAAAGAGACAATGAAAGAGTGAGAACTACATAAAAGATTTAGAAAAACATTTATCTAAATTACACTAGTATGATAAATAATTGAATGTTTACAAGTAAGACAGACTTACGAGCCACACCACAAGACTTCTATGATAAATTAAATGAAGAATTTTGATTCACATTAGATGCATGTGCAACAGAAGAAAATCATAAATGTGATAAATATTATACAAAAGAACAAGACTGACTAAAACAAAACCGAGATAATGAAATAGTATATTGTAATCCACCATACTGACAAGAAATAAAAAACCGAGTTGAAAAATGACATTTGGCGAGGGGGGGGGTTGTCGTTATGCTTTTACCAGCGAGAACAGATACAAAATGGTTTCACGATTATATATACAACAAGAGTGAGATAAGATTTATCAAAGGTAGGCTAAAATTTGGAGATAGTAAAAATTCAGCACCATTCCCAAGTATGATAGTAATCTTTAGATCATAAATAATCTAAATGGAGAAGAAAACAAAATGAGAGAAAAAACAAAGGTTTTTGTATGATTACCCAGCTTTAAAACTGGAATTTCTTAAGTCTGAATTTGACGAAGTAGATTCATTTCTGGCTCACAAGTGACTAACAAAAAAGATAAACAGGAAAGATACTAAGTGATGGACTAAGGATAAAAAAGCTATGAAAGAAAAAACAGCACAAAAGACATTAGAGAAAATGATAGAGAGAGAATCAACAAAACTATCACAACAGATAGATGTAGATAAACTAATAAGAATGAAACATGAGTTTTTTGATACAATAGATATGGCTATAGATCAAATGCAGAATGCAGATAAAGTAAACATGAAAGATTTAATCGCATGACTAAATGCAATAAAGACAGAGCTGTGAGAGACAACACAAATAAATCAAAACAAGAATGAGACTGAAATTACATGAATGAATATCAATTTCACATGAGTTTAGTTTATAAAATAAAAACAAATGCTACCTGATGAGTGACTAAAAATTGTAGTTACAGAAGAACACAGAGCAAAAATCTGCATGGATATGATCTGTGAGTTCTTACACCAGCGACCAGATTACAGTATGAATAAACCTAACATGAATGTAAAAGATTATTCATTGGAACAGTTTCAGTGGCGAGTATGAAAGAGAATTAAGTATAGTGCTGAATCAGAAGACAAGAGAATGAGAAATGATAGACTAAAGCGAATTAAGTGAAATAAAAAATAGTTTTATTTTTTCCAATGCGGAGTAATATGATAGTTGATGTAGATATTCAATTAACAGCTAATCAGAAAAAAGCTCTAAAAATATTATTGGATCATAAACATACAAGAGTTGGTTATGGTTGATGAGCAGGAGGAGGTAAAACATTTTTGTGAACTATACGAGTATGGCTAATGTGTGTAACATATCCATGAGTAAGATATGCTTTTTGTAGAGATACTATTAGAAATCTTAAAAGAACAACAGTAGTATCATTAGAAAAGTTTTATGGAATATACAACATACCAGAAAAGTACAGATGAAAACTTAATGAGCAAAAATCTATGATAGAATTTGAGAATTGAAGTGTAATTCTATTGCTAGAGTGATGCTATTATCCATCAGATCCATTGTATAATAGATTTGGTTCATTGGAATTGACTGGTGCATTTATCGAGGAAAGCCCTGAATGTCCATTAGACTGAATTAATATACTGGCTACTCGTGTGTGAAGAATGAAAAATGAGAAATACTGAATCTTAGGAAAGGTACTGGAGACATTTAACCCTAACCCATGACATGTTTATGAAAGATATTATCTAGGGAAAGGTTGAGATAAAAGCATATTCATTGAATCATTGGTAACGTCTAACAAGTTTATTGATAAATGATATATAGAGAATTTAGAAAACGCAGACGATAAAATCAAAAATAGGTTGCTTTACTGACAATGGACATTTGATGATGATGTACGAATGATGTTTAGAGCAAAAGATATACATGATTTACGAAGTAACAAGCAGATAGGCTGAGCATATTACATCGTATGTGATGTAGCAAGGTTTGGAGTAGATACAACAAGAATAAGTTTATGGAAATGAAATACACGAATAAGAGTACGAACGTATGAGAAGAATAAAACAACAGATATTGTAACAAGCATATTGCTGATAGCAGAACAATACAGAGTTGATCGTAGTAATATCATAATAGATGCAGATGGTGTATGATGATGAGTAGTAGACTGAATAGATTATAGTGTTTGATTTGTGAATAATGCAAAGCCAATAGAAACATGAATAAAAAACAACTATGCTAATCTAAAAAGCCAATGTGCATTTGAATTAAAAAGGAGAGTAGAAAATCATGAGATAGCAATAGCATGGAATCATGCAAACAAAGATAAAGATTTTGCATTATTAGAACAAGACATGATGAATACCTACATAGATGAAAAAAGCATAGATGGAAAAACAAGAATAGAACCAAAGGAAAAAGTAAAAGAGAGAATATGAAGGAGTCCAGACTTATTAGACACATTAATAATGAGAATGTTGCCTTACGTAAAATGATATAAAGACAACCTAATAGATACATATTTAGATTCAATTGTAAGAGAATGATAATCAACGACAAATTATATCAAAAGATTATTGGAGAATACAGACATTGATGGAGTGCAAATAGGAGTAAAAACGAATTATTTGATTCACAACAAGATATATACTCAACCAAAAAGAGTGACGAGTTAATGAAATCGCAAATCTTTTGGTCTGTAATGAGAACAATACAAGCAACGTGTGTTATTAATGAGCCTGATATAATATGGGAAGATGAAAACTGTTTATTCATGCAAGAAGCAAGGAATTTTAGCGATATGTTTAAGTATGACTATATAAGGAATAACCGAGACTTCTATAAATATATTTGAATTGAAGATGTGTGTAAATATTGAAAGTTTGTACAATTATTTACATGACGAGACAAGAAAAACAAAGTACCAACAATAGAGAGAATAGATCCAAGATTTATTTATCCATATAACGACTGATGATTATTGGTGAAAGATTATCCTTTCTTTTGATTTGATAGAATTATTGACGAACAAACATTAAAAGAATTACCAGTAAAGAACAAATGGAAAGACTGGATTATCACTCACTACGATCAATACATAGAATGAATGAAAGAAAGAGATGGCTTTTTTAGGAATATAAGTACGTTTTATGATAGAACTACAGGACATTATACGATACACTATCATTATACTTACATTGATGATGTATTGTATTTGGTGTTAATGTTATGAGAGGTCGTATTAGATATATACGATGTACCAGAGACAGACAATATAATACCAATTTCAGTTACATGATTTGCTTACAATTCTACTGACTGGCGATGAACAAGTCTATGTGATATTGTAGAAGATTCACACAGAACAGAACAATTGCTTTTGAACTTATATAAAATCAAAGTAACAAGAGAGGCTACATGATGAAATATCTTTATTGATGAAGAAGTATTTACAAAAAATAAAAACTCATTTAAGAATCAGAGTATCAAAAATAGGTGGTTTCCAGTTAAAATGAGAGATTTGACTAAACCTATTTCAAGTATGGTCTATGAGCTACCACAAACACAAGTGTCAGCGGATATTTACAATAGTCTAAGTATGGTAAAAAATAAAGCAATGGCAGAGAGTTTTGCTAATGCAGTATGACAATGACTATGACTAAGTGATAATGCAAATCCAGAGACAGCAACAGAAAGCAAGATACAAAAAATGAATGCTAACATGATGACAAGTCTACAAAACAGCATAATTGCTTATGGTAGTGAAGAATTTGCTAAACTATATAGAGAATTTATTTTGTATTACTGGAGAGATAGTAGTAAAAAAGCTATCAGAAAAGTAACAAGGTGATTTAGTGGAACATATAAACACCTAACTAAAAAAGATATTAGATGAGATTTCAATGTGATTATAGAAGATCCAATTCAATGGCAGATAGAATCAGAGGAGAAAAAACAAGCATTAACTGAACAATATAATATGCTAGTAAATGACCAAAGCACACCACCTTTCTTATTAGACAACATAAGGAGAATGATAAACTATTATGATTGACTAACAGAAGATGAGATAGATTCATGTAATAGATTTGATCCAGAGATATATCAATGTAAATCAGATGTATTGTTATTAAATCAAAATCAAGAGATATATATACCAGTACAATGTAATGTAGAAAAAAGATTATGGTATTATAACAAAGCAGAAGATACAGATGCAAAAAGGAAAGCAATACAGGCTTTACAATATATGATAACTAATCAATTATGAACACAAGAACAGCAAATGGCTATGCAACCTAAAGTAGACCAAGCATTAAGGAGTATGGCTACTGAAGAACAGCAACTAAATGTAAATTGATTATGAACTATTTAATTTATTAAAATAACAACATGGCAGCAAAAAAGAAAACAAAGGTAGAAGAAACTATAAACGAAGTAGTTGAAGAAGAAATCGCAGAACAAGAGGTTAGAGATGAAATTGGAAAGATAAATTGAGTACCAGTTTATCAAGCAACACCATTTATCAAGACAGAGGTATATCATACACCATTACCAATGTACAAATTACCTGAAGATATACAGCAATATCTAAGGAATATGTGATTTGGTACAAATGTATGGAAAGAAAGTAAAGAATGGTTGGAAAAACATTGAGCAGATATGGAAATGATAGAGAGATTGAAAAAGTTTATATCTGAAAACTTTAACTAATGTGGAAAATGATGTTTGAGTTATCTGATATGATGAAAGATAAAGAGACTCAAGACATATTAGATTTGGAGGCAATAGATAGAGCAAAGCAGAATAGAGCTAAAATCTATATATACAACAACATGATAATGAAATATTTGGAGGATAATTGATTAACAGTAGATAAAGTAACTAAACATGATGTGGAAGAAATGACAAAAAATCTAACAGAACATGATAAATATATATTTATCAAACAGCTAGTAAAAGCTATTGAGACTAACTATTGAAAACCAATTCAATGGATAAAGGAAAACAAGAAATGTGTTTTATTTGATTAAATATCCCTATGGCAGAAACAGAAGAAAGAGATTACAATGAACTTACTGAAGAAGAAAAGGCATTGTTAAAAGAATTGTCAGAACACCCTTGATTTATCTTACTAAAAAATATGGTAGATCAATTGGCAAGAGATACTGACAAACAAATAGTAGATCATGCACACGCATATAGTGCAATGAAACAGCACTGATATACAGTATATGAGATACTATGAGCATTTATTGAGTGAGTATTAAAACCACGAGAGATAGTGGACTCAATAATAAATGAAGATAAGTTAGAAAAAGATGTAGAAGAAGTAAATAAAAGCGAGGAGGTCGCAGAAAAATAACCTCTTTGGTGAGTCGATAACACCGTAAAAACAATTCATGAATGATAGAATCATGATTTTATTCTATTACCAATACAGCAATGACTGATATTGAGAACGATAGCACAGAATGAGAAAAAGTATTGTCTGATTTCGCTAAACTTAGAGCGAGTCTTAAGACTAAGTACGAGTGACAGATTAAAGATTTACAAAAGGAAATCGATACTCTGAAATGACAAAGGTTGGAAGACAAGAAAACTTTCTTAGGAAACTCTTTATATTCACAAGGTTATAAATTAGATGACTTTGATGAGTTTACAAGTAAGTACTGAGAAATGGAATTGGAAGAAATGGAAGCTTTATACAAGTGAATGCATGGATCAATAGAAAAAGCACCAACAACTGAAAGTCAACAGACAAGTACTATCTGACCAAAAAGTGTTATCTGAACTAATCCAAGTTTAGATGGAGAGGAAACAAAACCTGAAGACATGAATTTAGACGATTATTACAAATATGCTAAGAGTCTGCTAAACTAATGTCACACCAGTCTAAATTTGGAGATTTAACTCTTTATTTTTAGACAAAATGTTAGTAGCAAAAACACCAGCAGGAACTGGAAATGAAACATTCGATTCAGTATTAGTGACTTTATTGAGAAAGTCTTTCTTAGAGAACTGAGAACCTTCTACAATATTTATGCAATTGTGAGAAGAACCAGTAGCTCAAAACTGATATAAATCAGTTACCCGACCAAGATTAAACCCAATGAAAACAACATTGGCATGAGCAACACTTACAGAATGAGTTGTACCATGAGGACACAATAACACTGTATCTACAGTAGTTGCAACACCAGCTTTGTTATGAGACTATACAAAGATTTCTGACGTATTGGAGATGGAAACTTTGTTAACAGTTATCAAATCTCAAGGTAAAGAATTGTACAACAATGCAAAAAGGATTATCGATGAATATATCCAAAACACATTGGAATCAGACAATACTGTACCTGTAATTAGAGCAGGTTGAGCAGCTACAAGAGCAGCTTTGCAAGATACAGACACTATGGACTTTAATTTGGTTTTGGATTGAGTAGCTTTCTTGACTTCACAAGGAGAGACAAATGAAAGATTTAAGATCATTATGCATCCTAATGTATTTAGAGACTTCTGTGCAAGTGCAAGTACAAACACTTGGTTAAATAAAGTTATTTACGATAACTATAAAGGAATCCAAGATGGATATGTTACATCTGTAGAAAACTTTGATATTTACTTATCAGCAAATGTACAACCTATCTCTGTAACATCTGGAGGAGATACATTTAATGTATACCCAACATATTGTTTGAGAAGATGAGCTTATGGAACATCAAGCCTATCTAATTTACAAACATACTACAAAGGATACGGAAGTGCATGAACAGATGATCCATTGAATCAAATAGCTACAATCTGATGGAAATGTTATTTTGGTTGTGCAGTACTGAATCCATTCTTCTTAGTAAGATTAGAATCAAGAGCAACAACTAATTATCAATGGCAACAGACTATATAGTAGTTTTATATAAAGGGGGGTACAATTTGTACCTCTCTTGAATAAAATTATTGTATTTATTTCATTACATATCCAATATGTGAACAGTCCAAAATAGAATAGACCAACGAAAGTTATCTGAATTAAGATGATCCAGTCAAGTAAACGATGCAGTGTGTCTAGCATGGTATAATCAATGATATAGAATTTTCCAAAAATACTTATTGGAGTATTTGGCAAATCAATTACAAACACAAGCGATAGTACAAAATATAGAGGCATGAAAAAGTGAGTATGACTTACCATTTGGAGAAGCAGACTGACATGATTTTTATAGTATCGCACAATTGAGAATAGCATACAAAGAAAAAGATGGAGTACCAGTTTATAAAGTATGTGAAGAATTAAATATTGCGGACTACAATATCAATCCTACAACATGAAGACAAATGTGAGCACCAATAATCTATAAAAGAATCACAAAAAGGACACCTAGATATGAATTTATAAGCAAAAACAAAGTAAAGATATACCCTACTCCTGATGAAGATGTAGATTATTGATTCAATATGAGATTCAATTTTATCACTACAGATATAACAAATAAAAATACTAATGAGAGTACATTATGAGTACCACGATATTTCTTAGATGTGATAGATGATTATTTGAGTTATAGGTTATATCTTGCAGAAAATCCTGAATTAGCAGGAGTATATTATAAACAATTTATGGACACATTACATGATAATATCTATTGATTAAATAGAGACCAGAGACCAGTAGAAGAATGATTTTGAAATTTTAGATTTTTTGATCACTGATAATGGCAGTATGAGAAAAGAGAACAAATTGAGTAATAAGCCAAGTAAGTCGGACA